>JAIPCU010000025.1 GCA_021738045.1 Candidatus Methylopumilus sp.
AACACCAAAGGTTTTTTGTACAGCCTGACTAATGGTGCTTGCGAAAGCGAGCAACTCGTCTGCTTGGGCATGACCATAATTCACTAGCACCAAGGCCTGTTGAGCGTGCACCCCGACCGCGCCTGACCGCAAGCCTTTGAAGCCACAGTATTCGATCAGCCAACCTGCAGCGAGCTTAACCCCCCCCTCTGGCTGCGGGTAGGCGACAAGCTTGGCAAAGCTCGCTTGCAACGCTTGATATTGCGTGGCAGACACCACTGGATTTTTAAAAAAGCTGCCCGCGTTGCCCAGCACTGCAGGGTCTGGCAGTTTGCGGCGTCGAATATCGCACACCGCCCCTAGCACAGCCTGCGCGGTCACGGGTTGTGACCCAGGCGCAAGCTGCGGATGGCCTGCCAGATCAGGATAAGTCAGTACGGGCTGCCAAGCTTTGGGCAAGGCAAAGCGCACCGAAACGATGAGCCATTCACCACGCTTAGCGCGCTTGAAAATACTATCGCGATAGCCAAAGTCACACTCTGCGCGCGACAGCGTCACATACTTTTGTGCGGCGACGTGCCAAGCCGTTACAGATTCAAGGCGCTGACACAACTCAACACCATAGGCACCAATATTTTGCACAGGGGCCGCGCCCACTGTGCCCGGAATCAACGCAAGATTTTCAAGGCCACACCAACCTCGCGCCGTGGCGGTAACAACCCAGTCGTGCCAGTTTTCACCGGCAGCCACATCGATCAACCAGTGATCGGCAGTGCTCTCAACAAGCTCGATACCTTTGAGCGCCACACGCACCACTAAAGACGAAAGCGTAATGGGCAAAATGACATTGCTGCCACCGCCCAACACTAAACACTCAGGCGCTCGCACCAGTTCGCGACCGAGTTCGTTCATTTGCTCGAGACTTTGCAACTCGACCACTCGCTCGGCCTGACACCGCAGCCCCAAGGTATTGCACGAAGACAAGTCTTGAGCCTGCGCGATCAACGAATGTTGCCCCTTTTGTGAGAATCGATTTGACATGATGGGGGATAGGTGTGCTATAGTCGCTGACGTTGTGAATGATACAGCAGTACACAAGCGGGAGTAGCTCAGTTGGTAGAGCGCAACCTTGCCAAGGTTGAGGTCGAGAGTTCGAGACTCTTCTCCCGCTCCAGATTTTTTCTGGAATCAGGTCAGCAGCAGTTTTGCTGCGTTGATGGCACACCATCTCAGAGGCGATCTAGTTGAGCCCTTTGCCCAAGCCTCCCTCAAAGCACCTTATGCAGCAGCACGGCAAGTTGCCGAGCAAACGCTTGCCGTTGGTCGTTTCAGTTTGCTTCTCACTTTGCCTTCTGACAAGCACTGCCGCACAAGCAGAATGGGTTGAAATCGCCTCAAATGCCCTGTTCAACAAGACTCTATACGTTGACCTGTCTAGCAAAAAAAAGAATAGAAAGTTCGTCACAATCTGGGCCATGTACGACGATGTTAAGCCCCTGTTGATCAACAACAAACCCTATCTGTCTTCGATTCACGAATATCAAGTTGATTGCAGCATCCCGACGCAACAGTCAATGCGTGCTACGTTTTATGAAGGACGTCGAGGCACGGGCTTAGAGGCCGGGATGTCGATCGATACCAACTGGGTACCGATCAACCCGGCGACCGTTGCCGAGGCGATCTACAAAGTGACCTTAGCGCAGGCACTGACTCAGGCCGCCTGTTCAAAGGACTAGCGCCCAGTATCTAATCCAGCTTGGCGCCTGAGACTTTGACCACTTCGGCCCAGCGTTTGATTTCAGCACTGACAAACGCACCAAATTGCGCGCCTGTTAAATCTGGAAACTCGGCACCATTTGCAGCCCAACCGTCTTTTATCAAGGCATCCAACGGTAGTTTTTTAATCTCGGCCAACATCCGAGCCTGCGCTTCTGGAGGCGTGCCCTTTGGCGCCCAAAGACCGTACCACGTCGTAACGGTGTAGTTAGGAAAGCCTAACTCGGCTGCGCTCGGCACATCAGGGATAGCAGGATTGCGCACGCTGCCAGCCACCATCAAGGCATTGAGCCTGCCACTTTTGATATGTTGTGCAGACGAGCCTAAACCGTCAAACATCAGATCAACGTCACCGGCTAACAAACCTTGCAAGGCTGGGCCCGCGCCTTTGTAGGGAATATGCGTGAGGTCAGTTTTTGACTGGATTTTAAAAAGCTCACCGGCCAAATGGTGCGAGGTGCCGCTACCGGCAGAACCGTAATTCAGTTTGCCTGGATTGGCCTTTGCCATTTCAAGAAATGCCTTGAAGTCACCGGGCACCTTTTTAGGATTAACGACCAACACTTGTGGTACCCGCGCCACCATCGCAATGGGTATGAAGTCATTTTCGATGCTGTAATCAAGATTTGGGTACATCGACGGTGCGATCGCGTGATGCACCGCACCCATGAACCAGTTATAGCCATCGGGCGCTGCACGTGCGGCCAACCCCGCCCCCAAGTTACCCCCTGCACCGCCTCTGTTATCAATCACCCATTGCTTGCCGAGCGATTTTGAAATGACTGCCGAAATCGGTCGCGCGAAGGCATCGGTTCCGCCGCCGGCCGGAAAAGGCACAATGACCGTCATTGCTTTTGAAGGCCAATCAGCCTGAGCCCATACCGGCAAGCCAGCTAACCCAACCGACCCCACGCCTACTTGCAAAAGTGCCCTACGTTTATTGTTTATCATCACAATGCCTCGATGTTTTTATGCTTAGCCCTTCACTACGCGATACGTCCGGGAGGGGCAAACCGTTGTTCTTGTCAAACACTCACTTAACATATCCGAAATCGCCTTGGCTGTCTTTGCATACAACCCAAGCTGGACCAAGCCTATTCGAACACAATCCAAAGCGTCTAAGTTTTTGTTTATTGTTGTACTGTAATGCAAGCGCAATAAAAGGAAAACCCTCTTTTGTAGTATGATCGCCCTCCGGCAAGCTCAGCATTGACGGCGCAATGGCAGAGTGGTTATGTAGCGGATTGCAAATCCGTCAAGCTCGGTTCGATTCCGGGTTGCGCCTCCAAAAAACGCTTTGGCTCTGTCGACTCAAATTTATGACAACTACAGCGGCACCTAGCTCACAGCCACCCTCACCCTTCTACTTAACGGGGTTCTTAGGCGTCAGGATTTTTTTAGCCTTCGCCTCTGGGTATTTTCTTTCGTATGCATTGCGCGCGGTCAACGCCGCGATCGCCCCTTTTTTGGCCGACGACCTGAGCCTGTCAAATAGCGCCCTGGGGTGGTTCTCTTCAGCCTACTTTTTAGCCTTTGGGGTGATGCAAATTCCGGTAGGCATCTGGCTTGATCGCTACGGCGCGCGCCGAACTGAAGCTGCGCTCTTACTGGTTGCTGCACTGGGCTCGCTCTTGGTCGCCGTTGGGCAATCCCTGTGGATGCTGTTCTTAGGTCGTATCCTGATTGGCATTGGTGTTTCAGCCTGTTTAATGGCCTCGTACTCGTATTTCAGGCGGTGCTACCGGCCAGAGCAACAAGCGCGCTTGGTGATGTGCATGTTAATCGCGGGCACAGGCGGGGCGTTGATTGCCGCGCAACCAGCCCTGTTACTGGCCGAGGCCGTCGGCTGGCGTCATGTCTTTAGCTTAGCCAGCTTTGCCCTGCTAGTCTCGGCGGCCTTGGTGTTCTTTTTGACCGGCGACTACGACCGTCAAACAATCAGTCAAAGTCGCGCATCAGCTCACTCAGACAGCTTCTTATCTCTGTGCAAGCATCCGATCATGCTGCGCGCGATACCGCCGTCTATTCTGATCATCGGAGGCTTTGTCGCCTTGCAAACGCTATGGGTGGGCCCGTGGCTGACGCAAGCGCTAAACATGACGGCCGAGCAGGCCAGTCAAGTCTTACTTTACTTAAACGCCACGATCCTGGCGTCATACCTGGCGATGGGGATTCTGAGCCCGTGGCTGGTCAAGCGTGGGGCCTCGTTATTCAAACAATCCTCGGTCGCGCTGCTTTGGCTGACGCTCTGTTTCACCGCAATCCCTCTGTGGCAAACTGAAGCGTCTTGGATACTGTGGCCACTCATCGCGTTAGCAGTCCCCGCAATGTTTTTGCTACAAACCCAAACGGCACTCGAGTTTCCTAGCGAGGTCGCTGGCCGCGTGCTCACCACGCTCAATCTGATGATTTTTGCCGGCACCTTCATTGTGCAATGGGGGCTGGGTGTGATCACTGATGTGTTTGTCTCAAGTGGCTTTGATCGTACGCAGGCACTGACATACGCACTACTTGTTTTGGCGGCTACTCAGTGGTCTAGTTTGCTTTGGTTCTGGATGAAAACACCGCATGGATCAATCCGTACTTGATGCCCAAATTCGCTGGCCGGATGTACCCGCGGCGTATGGCTGGCTGTCTCTCTCGGCGCGCGGTGAGTGGCGCCTGCATCCACTAGGCGATGCCCACGCAGGCGGTCAAGGTCAGGGGATCAGTAACGTTCAAATCCTGAGCTTCATTGGCAGAAACTACGCGGCTGAGCCGAACGGCGAATGGTTTTTTCAAAATGGGCCGCAGCGGGTGTATGTTCACCTCGATGCCGCGCCCTTCGTGCTGCGCCTAGATCCCAGCCTCGGTACCTTAATCAGTCACAATGGACAAACAATCACAAGCGTCACTCAATGGTTGCTGGATGAGGACGGGCAACTCTATGCCCAAACCAACCTAGGCGCCGCCAAAATCGATGACCGCGACCTAGGGATCTTAGCCAATTGCCTGAGCACGTCAGACTCACGCAACCTGCTAGAGGTGCTTGAACAAAGCGATCTCAATCAAACGCCTGCCAACGGACTCAGCTTTTTTGACCAGACCGAGGTCTTTGCTGCACTCGCGCAACCCGCCTCTTTTTTGATCGTCCTTAGAAAAGAGCTGCCAGGCATCTTAAATTTCGTTGCAAATCCGACCGGCCCACCTACCCAGTGAGCCGCTTTGGCCTTAAAATAGCGGCCTATGAGCCACCCATCTGAGTTTTATTTTCCAGCGCCGAGACAGCAAAAATTTTGCAGTCAGTGCGGCACGCTGAACGTTCGCAAACTACTCGAGGGCGACAATCGCGAGCGAGACCTTTGCGAAGCCTGCGGTGCCGTGCATTATCAAAACCCACGTTTAGTCGTGGGCACGCTGCCAATTTTGGGTGACAAAATCTTATTGTGCCTGCGCGCGATCGAACCGCGCGCCAATACCTGGACCCTTCCCGCAGGGTTTATGGAGCTCGGCGAAGCGATAGATGAAGGCGCTGCTCGAGAAACCCAAGAAGAAGCCGGCGTACGCATCGAACTTGGTCAACTCTACACTGTGATTGATATCCCACATGTGGATCAGGTTCATGTGTATTTTTTAGCCAAGGCTTTAGGCCCCGAACTTGACCCAGGCCCTGAAACGCTTGAGGCGCGCTGGTATGGCCTCGATGAAATTCCCTGGGATAACCTCGCCTTTAAATCTGTTTCAACCACGCTTAAGCATTACCTTCGCGAACGCGAAACCGGTCACTTCGAGACGCATCATTACTCGCTAGGTCTGACAAAACGTTAAGGATCTGAGTCGATCTTGGGGTCTTTGCCGCTAACCTGGCTTGAGCCAGACTCACCGTTTCCGCCGGTCTCTCAGGCGCTAGCCGAACCTGCAGGTCTACTGGCGGTGGGCGCCGATTTATCCATTCCACGTTTACGCGCAGCGTACACACAGGGTATTTTCCCGTGGTTTTCAAACGACGAACCGCCCTTATGGTGGTCGCCTGATCCGCGCATGGTCCTCAAGTGTGACGCGCTTCATGTGTCGCACTCTTTACGCAAACGCTTACGTCAAATTGCCACAGCCCAACGCGCTGCAAACTTTGAGGTCGTCGTAAAGGTCGATACCGATTTCGCTGCGGTCGTACGAGGCTGCGCCCGCGCTGCAGCCGGCGGCCAGCCTGGCACTTGGATCACCGCCGAGATGCAACTGGCTTATCAGGCGTGGCATCTGGCGGGGCAAGCGCATAGCATTGAAACGTGGATCAATGGTCGCTTGATGGGCGGCCTCTATGGCGTAAGCATCGGTAAAATGTTTTTTGGTGAGTCAATGTTTAGTCGCGCAACCGACGCTTCAAAAATTGCGCTCGCACACCTAGTCTGGTTTTTACAGCAACAGCAGGTCAGCTGGATTGACTGCCAAATGCAAACCTCTCATTTAGCGAGCATGGGGGCGTGCCCGGTGCCACGCGAACAATTTCTTGCGCACGTGCGACAGCACACGGCTGCCCCAGATATTGCCTGGCAAACTGGCTGGTTAGATGATACGGGCGTTTTACACCGCCCCCGCTCGTGCCAAGTGTGACGATCTGTACTATTCTTGCAATCATCACACAGGCGCTCTTTAGACGTTTCGCATGAGTCAAATTAAAGAACTACCGTTCGCTGCGCTTCAGTTTTACGCGACTGCACCCTACGCCTGCAGCTATCTTCCTGAGCGTCAAGCGCGCTCGCAGGTGGCAGCGCCCAGTCACCTCATCAACAGTGACACTTACTCACAACTCGTTGACGAAGGATTTAGGCGTAGTGGGTTATTTACGTATCGACCGCACTGTGATGACTGTCAGGCGTGTATTCCCGTTAGGGTAGACGTCAACCGCTTTGAGCCTGGCCGTACACAACGACGTGTGCTCAAACGACACCAAGATCTGCGCCCGTTGGTCGCCAAGCTGGCCTGGTCACAAGAGCACTACTCGCTATATACGAGCTATCAAGCCGCACGCCACCCTGGCGGGGGCATGGATGAAGACAATCAGGCGCAATATGGTCAGTTTTTATTAGCGAGTCGAGTCAACACTCGACTGGTTGAGTTTCGCGACGAAGACGGCAAGTTGTGCATGGTGTCAATCATCGACGTGCTTGAACAAGGCTTATCGTCGGTATACACCTTTTACGATCCTGCGCTAGCAGGCAGCTTGGGCACCTACAGCATCCTGTGGCAAATTCAGCAGTGCCGTCAACTCAATTTACAATGGCTGTACTTAGGCTACTGGATCGAGCAGAGCCCCAAGATGGCCTACAAATCAAATTACATGCCTGCGCAATACCGCTACCGAGGCGCCTGGCACGACGACCCGCCCGCCTCTGCCCTCGAACCGTAATTGCTTGAATCCGTAAACTGCCACTCTTTGATCTCTCTATTTTTTTAAACCTAGATTTTTAAACCTAAATTTTTAAATCTAGATTTTTTAAACCCTCACATTTTTACACTGCTTATGTCATTCCTTTTTCAAGCCTATCCACTTGCACGCCAAGCACTTTTTGCGCTTGATGCCGAAGCCGCCCACGAGACCACTCTGCATGCGCTGCAAAAGGCCTACGATTGTTCGCTAACACGCGGGATGATGCATAGCAGAGTGTCCGATCCCGCCACGCTGATGGGTTTGCCGCTGCTTAATCGCGTTGGGCTGGCTGCCGGACTCGATAAAAACGGGGCGCATATCGATGCGATGGGCAATCTGGGTTTTGGTTTCATTGAGGTCGGTACCGTGACACCTCGAGGGCAGACTGGCAACCCAAAGCCCCGCATGTTCCGGATCCCACAAGCCCAGGCCTTAATTAACCGGTTAGGCTTCAACAACTTAGGGCTTGATACGTTTTTAGCCAACGTGTCACGCAGCACTTGGCGCAGCAAGGGCGGAATCGTCGGGCTCAACATCGGAAAAAATGCCGATACGCCGATTGAACAAGCCGCCAGTGACTATTTGATTGGCTTGGCTGGTGTGTACCCGCACGCCGATTACATTACGGTCAATATCTCTTCGCCAAATACAAAAAACTTACGTGCACTTCAGGGTGAGCACGAGCTCGATCAACTGTTATCTCAGCTCCAACAACGTCGGCTTGAGCTCACCGAGCAGCATGGTCGACGTGTCCCCTTAGCGGTCAAGATCGCACCCGATTTGAACGAAGAACAAATCGATATCATTGCCCAAGTGCTACCTCGACACGGTATCGACGGTGTCATCGCCACCAACACCACACTTGAGCGCTCTGCGGTGCAAGGCATGCAGCATGCAGACGAAGCCGGTGGCCTGTCAGGCGCGCCCCTACACGCGCGGTCACTCGAAGTGATCGCACGTCTGCGACAGCGCGTCGGGGCCGAACTCGCGATTATTGGGGTAGGAGGGATTGTTGCTGGCCAACATGCCGCTGAAAAAATCGCTGCGGGTGCTGATGCGGTACAGGTCTATACCGGGCTGATCTATCGTGGCCCAGCGCTGGTCAGTGAATGCGTCAAAGCGATGGTTGCTGCACGCCGCTAAGCGTCAAACTGACACGCGTCATTCAGCAAAACTCCCGAAACGCACGATAAAAAGCCTTTTGCCCACTTGGCTGTTGCAACCAGATCCATGACAACTAAAAGCTGTCGGGACTAGAGGCAACACCCTAGCGGGCAAAAGGCTTTTAAAGCTTACCGAACTGCATCACGACTCAGTTCAAACCACCCTTAAGCAAGGTTTTGACTTAAGCGACTTTACGACCACGTGTGGTGGCTTTCACTGTTTCAGCTGCATCACCGGCTGCTTTGAAGGTTGCTGCGGCGGCCGCAGTCAGGTTCTTTTCAACGGTTTCGGCGGCTTGTTTAGCAGCTTTGGTCATTGCGTCATAGGCGGTTGTGGCTTGAGCCAGACCGCTTTTAATCATAGCGACAGCGCTTTCTGAGCCAGCTGGAGCATGCTTGCTGAACTGTTCAATCGCGTCGTGCACATGCTTCTGACCTTCAGCGGCATGAGTCTCACCAAGCTTGGTGAGGTCGGCCTGAACACCAGACACGATGTCATACACATGCTTGCTGTACGACATGGCTTTCTCAGCGGCAGGTTGCGCCAGATTTGACGACAAGGCAACAGCCTCTTGTGCATCTTTGATACCGGCAACTTGTTGTGATTTTTGCGACACTTCATCTAAAGTCGCTTTCATGACTTTCAGGTTCAGGTCAACGAATTTTTCGAAACCAGTGAACATGCTGGTTTGAACGGCGACAAACGTGTCGATAGCAGCTTTTTGGCTGTTAAGAACTTGCTGGGGAATAGCTGACATGGTGGGCTCCTGGGGTTAGGATCAAAGCGTTTTGCAGAATATGGTGCACTGCACAAGTGTTATTTTAAGCAATCCCACCTGCCTGTCAACAAGTTTTTGTTGCGGCGCACCAAAATACAACAAATTAATCGACTTTGGCGCACTTCTACCCTAGACTGTCTACCATTGACTCAAGGAATCTACATCATGGCGCATCTCGCTAAACTCTCGCAATCCGCTACTTTCAGGCGCCTGCTTTGCGCCGCTGCCGTTCTGAGCACACAACTCTGCGTGGCGCCTCTTGCCCATGCCCAGGCCACGCAAACCGCGGCTGAGTACCCAACCAAGTCAATCAAAATCGTTGTCGGCTTTGCGCCAGGTGGCGGCTCAGACTTTATTGCGCGAATTGTGGCGCAACGTCTGACCCCAAAACTAGGACAAACTGTTTATGTTGAAAATCGGCCCGGCGCGGGCGGCAATCTGGGCGCTGAGGCCGCTCTGCGAGCACCCGGCGATGGCTACACGCTTTTTTTAGCTGCGACCAGCTACACCGTAAACGCCAATCTGTATACGTTGCCTTTTGATCCAGTCAAAGACATTACCGCGGTCGCGCGCTTAGCGAGTGGCCCGTTCGTGGTGGCCACCAATCCCGGCACACAAATTAAAACGCTGAAAGAGCTTGTTGAGCGTGCCAAACGTGAGCCAGGCAAACTCGCTTACGCCTCATCGGGTGCAGGTAGCATTACGCATATCGCAACAGAATATTTTTTAAGCGTCGCGGGAGTCGAGGCGCTACACATCCCTTACAAAGGGACCTCACCAGCCTTAACCGACACGATGTCTGGAACGGTGCAGTTTATGTTTGGAACAGTGGCCTCGACAGTTCCGCACGTCAAGTCAGGCAAACTGCAAGGCTTGGCAGTCACCACCAAAGAGCGGCTCGGCGCTTTACCCGACTTGCCGACTGTGATCGAGTCTGGCTACCCAGGCTTTGATGTCGCGGTTTGGCACGGCTTGATTGGCCCCAAGGGTATCCCCAAGGGTATTGTCGACAAGTTAAATAAAGCTGTCATTGAGGCGCTGAGCGACCCAGCGACTGCCGAGCAGTTGGCCACCGATGGCTTGACGCCGGCCAAAGACTCACCCGAGGTTTTCAGCCAACTGATCGAGGCTGAGGTCAAGCGTTGGGGTGAACTCGTGAAAGCACGCGGCATTACCTTAAAGTAGCGGCGTTGTAGTCTGACCTAGCTTAGGCGCCGCTGGCTTCATAGCCAAGCGCCTCAGAAATGCTGCCAGCCGTGGCAACTAACTGGGGAATCCAGGCGTCTTGCAAGCGCCCCGATGGTGCTGAAATCGATAGCCCTGCCACTAGCTTGCCCGTATCGTCGTAAATTCCGGCGGCGATACAACGAACACCTAGTTCAAGCTCTTCGTTATCTCGGGCATAACCAAGCTGGCGGACCAACAATAATTCTTGCTCGAGTTTTTCAAGCGTCGTAATGCTATTTGCAGTGCTTGCAGCCAGACCCGTTCGCGTGGCGTAAGTACGCACTTGCCGACCGTCAGCCGCCGAGAGAAACAACTTACCGTTTGAGGTCAAGTGCAAGGGGGCACGACCACCAATCGCTCGCACGACTTGCATGCCCGAGCGTTCGCTCCAGGCGCGGTCGATGTAAATAATTTCATCGCCCTGCTGTACCGATAAATTGACGGTTTGCCCAGTCAACCGATGTAGCGCATGCATGGCCTCGTGGGCGGCTTCTCGAACGTTCAAACGCCCTTTCACCAAAGATCCCAATTCAAGCAAGCGCATGCCGAGTTGATACATACCATTGTCAACCCGGTCGACGTAGCGCCCAATCACCAAATCACTCAAAATACGATGCGCCGTCGAGGTGTGAAGCCCCGTTGTTTTTGCCAAATCTTTCAGAGCAACTGGATCAGGCTGCGCCGCCAATGCATCGAGCAATTGCGTCGCGCGCCCAAGCACCTGGATCGCCATGTCCATGGTCTCTGACGGGGGTTGAGCGGGCACGGGGGCCACAGAGGAAACGTGACGAAGCATGTTGAAGGAAAAAATTGGCTGAACGGCCACAATTTGGCGCGCTGCAACATTCATTTTATCCCATATTGTGAAAAATTTTCTCACTCCTTGCCTATTGAAACTCTTGATTGAAGCAAGTCTGGCCTGAATTCTCAGGGTTTTCATGTCTTTTTGATTACAGCGTGGCTTGGCGCAAGTAATATCGAGCCCTTAACAACACCTACTCATCGCCGGATCCCTTTGACATGCGCAGTGACCTTGAAATCGCTCAGGCCGCGAATAAACGCCCAATTCTCGAACTCGCGACGGACCGACTCGGAATCCCCACAGAACAACTCGAACCCTACGGGCGCTTCAAGGCCAAGCTTTCGCTTGAGTACATTGACACGCTCGCCTCACGACCCAACGGCAAGCTAGTGCTGGTCACCGCCATTTCGCCGACTCCAGCGGGCGAAGGCAAAACCACCACCACCGTTGGCCTGGGCGATGCCCTGAACCATATTGGCAAGCGCGCCATCATGTGTTTGCGCGAGCCGTCTTTGGGCCCCGTGTTCGGTATGAAGGGCGGTGCTGCGGGCGGCGGCATGGCGCAAATCGTGCCGATGGAAGACATCAATTTACATTTCACGGGCGATTTCAACGCCATCGCCCTGGCCAACAACCTACTAGCTGCGCTGATCGACAACCATATTCATCACGGCAATAAACTCGGCATCGATGTCCGCCGCGTGAACTGGAGACGCGTCGTTGACTTAAATGACCGTGCCCTACGCAACATCGTGGTGGGCTTGGGCGGGACTGCGAACGGATTTCCGCGCGAAGACCATTTCGATATCGTTGTAGCCTCAGAAATCATGGCTATCTTTTGCCTGGTCAACAATCTAAAAGACTTGAAAGAGCGCTTAGGCAATATCGTCATCGGCTACTCGCTGACCGGCAAACCGATTTTGGCGCGCGATTTACAAGCGCAAGGCGCGATGACTGCACTGTTAAAAGAAGCACTCGCGCCAAACCTTGTGCAAACACTTGAAAACAATCCAGCAATCGTGCACGGCGGCCCCTTTGCCAATATTGCGCATGGTTGCAACACAGTACTGGCCACGGCGACCGCTTTAAAACTAGCGGATTACGTCGTCACCGAAGCAGGCTTTGGTGCAGACTTAGGCGCCGAAAAATTCTTTGATATCAAATGCCGCAAAGCTGGGCTCACACCCTCAGCCGTGGTGTTAGTGGCCACAGTACGCGCACTCAAGTATCACGGCGGCGTCGAAGTGAAAGACGTGGGTACCGAGAACCTTGACGCGCTGCGCGCCGGGCTCGTGAATCTTGAGCGTCATATTCATAACATTACGCAGAATTTTGGCTTGCCTTGCGTGGTGGCGATCAACCATCGTACAGAAGACACTGACGCTGAAATTGCCTTGTTACAAGCCACAACCGCAGCGCTTGGTGTAGAAGTGGTACTCGCGAAACACTGGGCACAGGGCGGCGCAGGTGCAGCTGACTTAGCACACGCTGTCGTCAAACTCTGCGAACAGCCGAATCACTTTAAATTTTTATATCAAGATTCAGACTCGCTGTGGGACAAGGTGCAAGCCATTGCAACCAAAACCTATGGCGCGGCCAGCATCACCGCCGACGCAAAAGTGCGTGCGCAAATCGCACAGCTTCAAAGCGATGGTTACGGTGATTTACCGGTGTGTATTGCGAAGACACAATATTCGTTTTCGACTGATGCCAAATTACGAGGTGCACCCAGTGGTCATGTGCTGACAATTCGCGAAGTCAGGCTATCTGCGGGTGCTGGCTTTGTGGTGATGGTATGTGGGGATATCATGACTATGCCTGGGCTACCTGCTGTGCCTGCGGCGAATGGGATTGATGTGAATGATGCGGGGCAGATTACTGGGTTGTCTTGAGTTTTGTCGCAGAATTTGTGTACTCAGCGATAGGCTTTCTTGGGGACTGCGTTTTGGGATGTTCTTAGTGCCCTGACTTTTCTGGCGGCGGGCAGGGGCCTCTGGGCGGCTGACCGAGTCGGTCTGCTTCGCAGACTCCCCTCCGATTTCTGGTCTTGGCGGCGGCGGCCCAAACTCGCTTCGCTCAAACAAGGGCCGCCTTCATCCGCCAATCCTGCAAAATCCTCGGCGCCTCAAACACCCGCCCAGAGGCCCCTGCCCGCCCCCAGAAAAGACAAATTCTCGGGGCAAAAGGCGTAATGAGTATTACTGAACAACCACCGGAATCCCAGCAATCCGCGCCGACCACTCTTTTGGTCCCGTGGTGTGCACCGAAACACCATTCGAATCGACCGCCACCGTCACAGGCATATCCACCACATCAAACTCATAGATGGCTTCCATCCCCAGATCAGCGAAGCCAACCACCTTAGCAGCCTTGATCGCTTTTGACACCAAATACGCAGCACCACCCACGGCCATCAAATACGCAGACTTGTGCTTACGAATCGATTCGATCGTTGCATCACCGCGCTCGGATTTACCAATCATGACCGCCAAGCCCGTTTGCTCGAGCATCATGTCGGTGAACTTGTCCATGCGGGTTGAGGTCGTTGGACCTGCAGGGCCAACCACTTCATCACCGACAGGATCCACAGGACCAACGTAGTAAATCGCCTTGCCACGAAAATCGACAGGCAATTTTTCACCTTTCGCCAACATGTCTTGAATACGCTTGTGCGCCGCGTCGCGGCCGGTCAGCATTTTGCCGTTAAGCAACAAGGTCTGACCTGGCTTCCAGCTGGCGACTTCTTCAGGCGTGAGTTTGTTTAAATCAACTTGACGCGACGATTTGTAATTTGGCGCCCAGTTGACATCAGGCCAGTCAGACAACGAAGGGCGATGCAAGTGTGCAGGGCCCGAGCCGTCTAACTCAAAGTGCGCATGACGTGTGGCCGCACAGTTCGGAATCATTGCCACAGGAAACGACGCTGCATGTGTGGCAAAGGTTTTGATTTTGACATCCAGCACTGTGGTCAAGCCACCTAAGCCTTGCGCACCTATGCCTAAACCGTTTACCTTTTGATACAACTCGATACGCAACTCTTCAATTTTGTTGCTTGGCCCGCGCTCGAGCAGTTCGTACATATCGAGGTCTTCCATCAGCGCTTGCTTGGCCATCAACACCGCCTTTTCAGCGGTGCCGCCAACACCAATCCCCAACATGCCTGGCGGACACCAACCCGCGCCCATCGTGGGTACTGTCTTTAACACCCAGTCAACGATCGAGTCATTAGGATTCAACATCGCTAACTTGGACTTATTTTCAGAACCACCGCCCTTAGACGCCACTTGCACGTCTACCTTATCGCCTTGCACCAGTTCAACGTTAACGATGCAGGGTGTATTGTCTTTGGTATTTTTGCGCAAAAAGATTGGATCATCCAACACCGAGGCGCGTAAAGGATTTTCTGGATTGAGGTAGCCGCGACGCACGCCCTCATCGCATAATTCTTGAATATTTTTCTTGGTATTAAAACGAACATCCATACCAATTTTTAAAAAGACATTGACGATACCAGTGTCTTGGCAAATCGGACGACGACCCTCTGCGCTCATGCGCGAGTTCGTCAAAATTTGCGCCATCGCATCTTTGGAGGCCGGGCTTTCTTCACGCTCGTACGCACGAGCGAGATGCTTGATGTAATCAGCTGGGTGGTAATAGCTGATGAACTGGATCGCGTCAGCGATGGACGAAACAAAATCTTCTTCTTGGATAATGACCGACATAGAGGCACCTACTAGGAAAAGGAGCTAATCAAAAAATAAACAAAACACTGAACGCGTTCTAATACAAAAACACTGGTGATGCGATGAACGCACCGACCCAGTCAGCCTGTACAACCTTTTACAAAACCCTTATTTGCCCTGCCACACCGGTTTACGCTTTTGCGCGAAGGCGGTTGCACCCTCTTTGGCGTCATCCGACATGAAAATGTGATGAATCAACGGGCGTTGCAGGTCAAACATTTCATCAGCGGCAAAGTCGCCCCCCTGATTGACTACACTTTTAGAGGTTTGCACTGCCAAAGGACCATTTTCGCAGATTCTTTGGGCGAGCTTAATGGCCTCGGCGAGCGCCTGCCCCGGGTCAGTCAGCACATTGATCAAACCATACTGGTGGGCGCGCGGCGCAGGCAGCATATCACCTGTCAGAATGATCTCCATCGCAATGTGATACGGAAGCTGGCGCGGCAGACGCAATAAACCGCCCGAGCCCGCCACCAAGCCCCGTTTCACCTCGGGCAGCCCAAACATGGCGTTATTGGCCGCCACCACCAGATCACAGGCCAACACCATCTCAAACCCACCGGCCACAGCGTAGCCCTCAACGGCAGCGATCAAAGGCTTTTTGGGGGGCGCCTCGTTTAAGCCGCCAAAACCCTTGCCCTCAACGAGCGCGCGCTTGCGCGTCTGCGCAAAATCTTTTAAATCCATGCCCGAACTAAAGGTGGCACCCGCCCCCGTCAAGATACCGATACGGATATCGTCGCGCGCATCGAGTTCATCGAAGGCGGCCGACAGCAGATGCGCCGTTTCAACACTAATCGCGTTGCGTGCCTCGGGGCGGTTAATCGTAATGATTTGAATTCCATCCAAGAATTCGACATTTACCAGCGCTGACATACTGACTCCTTTGACATACCCCGAATCATAGGCGATTCGTTCATTGTGCTTGGCCAGACACCGAATCTGTGGCCCAAATTGTGCTGCCCTGACTGCTTGCCACCAACATGGTCTGCCCCACGGTAAAATGACTGATTAAATTGCCCTTGCCGTGTTCACACCTTCATGCTCACTTTTCAGCAAATTATTCTTCGCCTGCAAGAGTACTGGGATCATCAGGGCTGTGCCCTGCTTCAACCCTACGATATGGAGGTCGGCGCTGGCACATCACACACGGCGACCTTTTTGCGTGCGATTGGGCCAGAGCCCTGGCGAGCTGCCTATGTACAGCCATCGCGACGCCCAAAAGACGGGCGCTACGGCGAGAACCCTAACCGGTTGCAACATTACTACCAGTACCAAGTTGTTCTTAAGCCTGCACCGCCAGATATTCTGGATTTGTATATTGGCTCACTTGAAGCGCTGGGTATTCGTCCAACCGAACATGACATCCGCTTTGTTGAAGACGATTGGGAGAACCCCACCTTGGGTGCTTGGGGTCTGGGCTGGGAAGTTTGGCTCAACGGCATGGAAGTCACGCAATTTACCTACTTTCAACAAGTCGGCGGTTTGGACTGCACCCCCACTACGGGTGAAATCACCTACGGGTTAGAACGCTTAGCCATGTACCTGCAAGGCGTCGAAAGCGTCTACGACTTGGTCTGGACAACTGGGCCAAAAGGCACGGTACTCTATCGCGACGTCTTTCATCAAAATGAGGTCGAACAATCGACCTACAACTTTGAACACTCTGATGCTGAAATGCTCTTTAGGCACTTCACAGATCACGAAACCAATGCAAAACGTCTGATTGAGATTCCGCTGGCGCTGCCAGCCTACGAGGCGACGCTCAAAGCCGCACATACCTTCAACATGTTAGATGCTCGTGGCGCCATTAGCGTCACCGAGCGTGCCGCGTATATCGGCCGGATCCGCAATCTTTCTCGGGCTGTCGCGCAAGCCTACTACGACTCTCGCGAGCAGTTGGGTTTCCCTATGTTGAGCGGCGACCGTACAGCACTCAACGGTACCGAAAAAGGGGCTCAGCCATGACGCAAACTACCAAGCCTCTGCTGATCGAGCTCTTTACTGAAGAGCTCCCACCAAAAGCTTTGCCCAGACTTGGCCAGGCGTTTGCGCTGGGTATCCACGACGCCTTGCACGCCCAAGGTCTGGTGCAGAGTCACAGCACCACGACTTCATTCGCTTCACCGCGCCGCCTAGCTGTGCGTCTGTCGCAAGTCCTGGCGCTCGCACCCGAGCAAAGTTTCGTTGAAAAGCTGATGCCAGTAAAAGTGGGGCTTGATGCTCAGGGCCTGGCAACACCGGCTCTACAAAAAAAACTTGCTGCCAAGGGTTGGGCAGACATGCCCATCAGCGCGCTCGAACGAGAATCAGACGGTAAACAAGAGTATCTGGTGGCGCGAGGTACCGCGCAAGGTGCCGCCTTAACCGAGGTGCTGCAAGCCGCGATCGAAGCATCGATCGCAGCCTTGCCGATACCGAAGGTCATGAAGTATCAATTGGCCGATGGCGTAACCTCGGTAAAATTCGTGCGCCCCGCGCATGCCTTGATCGCGCTGTTTGACACGCAAGTTATCCCAGCGACCGTGCTTGGCTTACAAGCTGGACGCCTCACCTTCGGTCATCGCTTTTTACATCCTGCGGTAATCAGTATCGACAGCGCTGATAGCTACGAGCAACAACTGGCGCAAACTGGCCAGGTGATTGCCTCGTTTACGGCGCGCCGCGAAAAAATCGAGGCATTGCTTGCAACAGAAGCTAAAAAGTTAAACGCCACTTTGGGGCAAGACCCAGCGGTGCACGCTTTGCTTGACGAAGTCACCGCCCTGGTTGAAGCTCCGGTCGTCTACGTAGGCACCTTTGAAGAGCGGTTTTTGCAAGTCCCTCAAGAATGCCTGATTTTGACTATGCGTCTGAATCAAAAGTACTTTCCGCTCTTCAACCCAACGTCAGGCGCGCTCACCAATCAATTTCTGATTGTCAGCAATATGCCCACCGACAATCCAGTGGCGATCATTCAAGGAAACGAACGGGTGGTGCGACCGCGTTTGGCTGATGCTCAATTCTTTTTCGACACCGACCGCAAAATGCCTTTGCATCAGCGGGTGCCGCAGCTCGCTTCGATTGTGTATCACAACAAGCTCGGTACGCAGTTGCAGCGCGTGGCACGCGTACAAACGATCGCAGCTTGGTTAGCCGACGCCTTACAGGCAGACAGCGCACAAGCCGTGCGTGCGGCGATGCTTGCCAAGGCCGACCTCAATACCAACATGGTTAGCGAGTTTCCTGAACTGCAGGGAATTATGGGCTCGTATTACGCCCGCGCCGATCACGAGCCCGAACAAGTGATTCAAGCGCTTGCGGAACAGTACAAAATTCGCCTTGAACAGCCCGTGACCGCTGCAAATATGACCGCTGCAATTCTGTTTATGGCAGAGCGCGCTGAAACACTCATTGGTATCTGGGGGATTGGTCTGGCCCCTACCGGCGAGCGAGACCCTTTCGGCCTGCGCCGCGCTGCCTTGGGTCTGATCAGTGCATTTGAACAACTGACCGCGGGTGGTTTTTTGCCTATTCAGCAAAACGGGCCCTTAACACTCGAAGGTCTGCTACAAGTTGCCGCACATACCTTTGAGCCCGCAGCCCTCGCCCAGACAACGGTCACAGACTTACAAGCCTTCATTATTGAACGACTGCGTCATCAGTTAATCACGCAGTTTGATCGCAACGCCGTCGAGGCCGTACTGGCGATCGCGCCGCCTCTGCATCAAATACTGGCACGTGTACAAGCTGCTGCTACGTTTGCACAAGGCCCAGATGCCGCAAGTTTGGCCGCCGCAAACAAGCGCATTGGTAATCTACTTAAAAAATCTGAAGCGGGCCTTCAGCCTCTAAATCAAGCACTGCTCACTGAACCTGCCGAGCAAGCACTCGCAAAAACCATTGCTCAGCTGCAGCCGATTGCGCAACAACGTCTCGACGCGGGCGACTACCAAGGCGCGATGGCGACACTCGCGCAGGCACGCGCGCCAGTTGATGCGTTTTTTAACGACATCATGGTCATGGCTGATGATCTTGCCGTGCGCAACAACCGGCTGGCGCTGTTAGCCCAACTGCACGGCTTGATGAATCAAGTGGCTGACATTTCAAGGCTGGCGGCATGAAACTGATTATTCTGGATCGCGACGGTGTCATCAATCACGATAGTCCCGACTACATCAAGCACCCAGATGAATGGATCGCGCTGCCTGGCAGTCTGCAAGCTATCGCAAGACTGCACCAAGCTGGCTACACCATCGCGGTCGCCTCAAACCAATCGGGTTTGGCGCGCGGTTTGTTCGACATCACAGCACTCAATGCGATTCATCAGAAGCTGCGCAAAGAGTTGGGGCAACTGGCTGGTGCGATTGATGCTTTTTTTGTGTGCCCTCACGGCCCCGATGAACAGTGCGTGTGCCGCAAGCCTTTACCGGGGCTCTTTGAAGATATAGCAAAGCGCTACGATACTGAGCTTGCGGGCGTGCCCGCGATAGGCGACTCGCTGCGCGATCTTCAAGCGAGCGCGACCGCAGGCTGTACGCCGTGGCTGGTCCAAACGGGCAATGGCCCTAAGACACTCAAGCAAGGCAATCTACCCGAAGGCACAAGGCACGCCAGTGATTTGGCCAATGCCGTCGACCAAATTCTGGCTCAGGCGGTCTGACATCATGCTGATCCTGCGTGCCACAATTTACGCATTATTTTTGCTAGTGACCGTGATCCCCTATGCGTTCGCCTGTTTACTCTGGTCTCCCCTGCCCCTGCACTGGCGCTACAAGTTAACGATGGGTTGGCCGCAACTTGCAGCTTGGGGCGCTAAAGTGATTTGCGGTATCCGCTGGCAAGTTCAGGGCACCGAAAACCTTCCTGACGGACCTGCGATCGTTCTATCAAAGCATCAGTCTGCCTGGGAGACGCTCTTTTTGCCCTCTCACCTGCCTCGGCAAATCTGCTTTGTTTACAAACGAGAACTTCACCGCGTGCCATTTTTCGGCTGGGGGATCGCCCTGCTCGGAATGATTCCAATCGATCGCTCAAAGGGGCGTGACGCCTTCGAACAGGTCGTCAAAATTGGACAACAGCGCTTAGACGAGGGTCGCTGGCCACTTTTGTTTCCGGAGGGTACGCGCATTGCACCCGGCAAAATGGGACGCTTCAAAATGGGCGGGGCCTTACTGGCCACGCGCACCGGTGCTCCTGTCATTCCGATTGCTCACAATGCAGGCGAACTCTGGCCACGCAATGCCTTTATTAAAAAACCTGGGCTGGTCACCGTCTCAATTGGCCCAGCCATTCCCTCGGTTGGTCTGACTCCCGAAGAATTAAACGCAAAAGTGTTTGCCTGGATCGAGGCAGAAATGCATCGTCTCAACCCAGAGCGTTATCCCAAACCATGAGTCAACTCGAGCTTCTGCTTTCAGACACAAGCACCCCGATACCGGGCTGGCTGGTTGCGCCTGAAACCATTCCGCTCGGCGGTAAGTGGCGAGTCGTGCGACACGGCGATCAAGCGGTTGGCTTCGTCTTGATACGTTCGCGACGCCGCAGCATTGGCTTTGCCATCATCGAAGAAGGCCTACGCATCACGGCTCCGAACTGGGTCACTTTAGGCCAGATTGACGAGGCCGTGGTCGAAAAGATGCCTTGGATCTTATCCAAGCTACAAGATTGGCAAGCGCGTAAGGCTCAGCTCGCAATGGCGCACACGCGCTGGAAATCTGGCGGACAACTACCCTATATGGGGTGTCAAATCACCTTGCAAATTGGGGTGCCCGGCCCACATGTACCGCACGGTCGAGCACATTTTGAGGGCAACCACGATGCACCTGAAGCCGGTCAAACGCTGTGGCTGCCGCTGCCCAATGACGCTGATACGCATCGTATGCGCGAGATGACTCAAGCCTGGCTGCAAAGTCGGGCGGCGGCGTGGTTCGATCAGCGTCTTCGCTATTTTTTAGAAAAAACTGGGCTGACTATTCGGCGCTGGCGCTTATCCTCAGCGGCAACCCGCTGGGGGTCGTGCACAAGCGACGGCAACATCATGTTGAATTGGCGTTTAATTCATTTCTCGCCGATGGTGATTGACTATGTGATTGCGCATGAGCTTGCGCATTTGCGCGAAATGAATCACAGCCAGGATTTTTGGACAGAGGTTCAGCAGCTTTATCCCGACTACCACACTGCCAAACAAATGCTGCAAAGACACACGCCAGAAGGTGTGCCTGAGATTTAAACTTAAGTTTGCACGTGTATCTGGACTTGCAGCTAGAGCTGGATTTAGAGTTTGACTCTTTGATTTTTGATTTTTGATTTTTGATTTTTGATTTTTCAGGAATGATCATGCGAATTCTTCATACGATGGTACGTGTCGGCAATCTTGAGCGCTCAATCGAGTTTTATACCAAGGTGCTAGGCATGCGCTTGTTACGCAATACAGAATATCCCACGGGGCGTTTTACCAACGCCTTTGTCGGCTATCAAGACGAGCGCGATGGCCCGGTACTTGAACTCACCTACAACTGGGATACCAGCGCCTACGACTTGGGTACGGGTTACGGTCACATCGCGCTTGAAGTCGACAACGCCTATGAGGTGTGCGATAAAGTGCGTGAACTAGGCGGCACAGTCACCCGCGAAGCAGGCCCCATGAAACACGGTACAACTGTGATCGCGTTTGTTGAAGATCCGGATGGCTACAAGATCGAATTTGTGCAAAAAAAGACAGCCTAAGCGTTCTTCGTGAAAATCGTCATCGCCCCCGACTCGTTTAAAGAAAGCCTCTCGGCGCCTGAAGTGGCTGCTGCGCTGGCTCGTGGGGTCAAACGCGCCGCACCTGACGCGTATATCATCTGCGTACCCATGGCCGATGGCGGCGAGGGCACCGTTCAGGCAGTGCTCGGTGCAACGCAAAGTGCACCCCGCAGCAACTGGGTGCAAAACGCGTTGGGGCAACCCATCCAAGCGCAATGGGCCTTGCTACCCGATCAAACAGCAGTGATTGAAATGGCTTGTGCTGCAGGACTTGAGCACATTACACCCTCACGACGCGACGCCTTGCGGGCAACCACCTTTGGCGTTGGCGAACTCATCAAGCATGCACTTGATGCCGGCGCACACCATATTGTTTTAGGCTTAGGTGGCTCGGCGACTAACGATGGCGGCGCCGGTATGCTAAGCGCCTTGGGTTTGCGTTTGCTTGATGCGCAGGGCACACCCTTGGCCCCCGGAGGTGCCGCGTTAGCCACACTTCAATTCATCGACGCTAGCCACTTTGATTCGCGTTTAGAACAGACAAAAATTACCATCGCCTCAGACGTCAATAATCCTCTCTGTGGCCCGTTGGGGGCATCCGCAATTTTTGGTCCGCAAAAAGGCGCAACACCTGAGCAGGTTCACATGCTTGATGCCGCCTTGAGCCATTTTGCAGATGTCTGTGCACAGCAACTGGGACACGACCGGCGCGATGCCGCGGGCTCTGGCGCAGCAGGAGGCGTGGGCTTTGCAGCGCACGCGTGGATGCACAGCACCTTTCGTCCAGGCGCGACAGTGATTGCAGAAATCGGCGGGCTTGAACAGGCCGTGCAAGGCGCCTCGTTGGTCATCACGGGCGAAGGCCGCATGGACGCTCAAACGCTACTGGGTAAAACGCCCATGGGGGTGGCACAAATTGCACAACGCGCAGGTGTACCCACCATCGCCATTGCAGGGTCTCTAGGGCCCGGCTATCAAGGTTTGTATCGCGTTGGCATCCACGCAGCCTTTAGCTTGGTCTCTGGCCCAATGAGTTTGACTCAGGCCTGCGAAAACGTTAATAGCCTGCTTGAAGACCGTGCTGAAGACGTAGTCAGATTATGGCTGGCTGCAGCGAAACGCTAGCCGGACTTACGCCCGCACTGCGGCAGCATGCAACGCATCTGCCATCGCGATGAACTTGGTCACAGACACCTGTTCTGCACGCCAGGTCGGTTCGATTTGCAAAGCCTCCCAAGGGATCAGGGCTGTCCAGGCGCCTAATACACCTCGTAACATCTTACGGCGCTGTGAAAAGGCGCGCAGCACCACCGCTGCAAACAAAGACTCATCAATAGCGCGTACACGCGTCTCAGGCAGAGGCATCATACGCACGATTGACGAGGTCACCCTTGGCGCAGGGTCAAAGGCCTCGGGTGCCACATCAAATACTTTTTCAATGGCGTAGCGGTACTGCAACATCACCGATAGGCGGCTGTAGTCGCCCGAACCGGGCGCGGCAACCATCCGATCAACCACTTCTCGCTGAAGCATAAAGTGCTGATCGGTAATCTGATCTGCGTACTCGACCAAGGTAAACAGCAATGGGCTTGAAATGTTGTAGGGTAAGTTGCCTACGATGCGTAAGTTGCCACCGAATTGAGAGAAATCAACGTTTAGTACATCGGCCTGCACAATGGGCAACCGTGTTTCAGAAAACCGCTGACGCAATCTTGAAGCCAAATCACGATCGAGCTCGATGACGGTCAGCGAACTGAGCTTGTCAAGAAGTGGTGCGGTCAACGCGCCTAACCCGGGCCCGATTTCGATCATACGATCTTCACGAGCCGGGCCAATCGCCCGCACGATTGCCTCAATCACA
>JAIPCU010000026.1 GCA_021738045.1 Candidatus Methylopumilus sp.
CACCACGCTGAAACCTTTCTTGAGCAAATTCGCGGCGACCCCGCGCCCCATCACACCGAGCCCAACCAAACCGATTGACTCCACTGCCTGAACCGCTTGATTCATCTCATTCTCCGTGAACGTTGCCGCTTGCCCTTCAGCAATCAGTGTTAAGCCTTAGGTTCTTTTTTAGCAAAGAAACTTTCAATCTGCACAAAAAAGATCGGCACCAGCGCGACCGCCAAACAAGTCGAAGCAATCATCCCACTAAACACCGTGATACCAATCGATACCCGCGCAGCAGCACCTGCACCAGAAGAGGTCAGCAACGGCACCACGCCCAAAATAAACGCAATCGACGTCATCACAATCGGACGAAATCGCTCATGCGAAGCCTTGAGTGCGGCATCAACTAGGCTCAGGCCCTCGCGCTTAGCCTCAAGCGCAACCTCAACAATCAAAATCGCATTTTTCGACGCGAGCGCGATCATCAGCACCAAACCAATCTGCACGTAAATATTATTGGAGAGCCCCGTAAAGAACAGAGCAATGACGGTGCCCACCAAGGCCAAGGGTACCGCAAGGATCACCGGGATCGGTGCAATCCACGACTCGTACTGCGCCGCCAACACCAAGTACACCAACAAGATTGATAGTGCAAACACTAGAACAACGGTGCTACCCACGAGCTTTTCTTGGTAGGACATCGCCGTCCATTCGAAGGTCACCGAATCAGGGAGATTCGTTTTGGCGAGTTTCTCGAGCGCGGCAATCACCTGGCCAGAACTCGTGCCTGCGCTACCCGCGCCCAGAACCGCAGCGGTTGGATATAAGTTGTATTGCGAAGCGATGGCGGGGCCCGTGCTTTCGACAATCTCGATAAACGAGCCAAGTGGCACCATTTCGCGAGATTTGTTCTTGACGTACATACGACTGATCTGATCAGCAGTCATTCGGCTTTTGCCATCGGCTTGCATGAACACTTGATACGTTTGGCCGTACTTAAAAAACTGATTCACGTACGACGAACCCAACGAATTTTGCAACACATCATACGCATCGCCAATCGAAACACCCAAGGTCTCGGCCCGCGCCGTATTAAAACTGAGTGTCAGTTGGGGTACGTTATTTCTGAAGGGCGTAAAAATCGCAGCAATCTCAGGAAGCTCGCGCGCAGCAGCCAAAAAGTTTTCAGTCGCATCTTCAAGCTTCTTGAAATTGTTGCTGCCATCCGTCAACATCATTTGCATTTGAAAACCACCAGACAAGCCCAAACCTGGGATAGCCGGCGGCAACAACACTTGCGCCTTGACCTCCTGGATCTCACGCAGCACCGCGTTTAGCCCTTGAAAGATAGACTTTAAATCCTGGCCTTTACCCCGGACATCCCAAGGTTTCAAGATCACATACATGACCCCAACATTTGATTGTGACGCGTTATTGTTCAGCGCATTCACACCGCCAATCGATACGATGCGATCCACACCAGGCACTTTTTCGATTGCGCTCACCACCTGCTGCATGCCAAGTTGAGTGCGTTCAAGCGACGACGCATCAGGCAATGAGACGGCGACCACCAGATAGCCCTGATCTTCGTTTGGAATAAAGCCCGTGGGCAGCTTAATCAGACCAACAATCGCACCAATAATCAGTAAGCCCCCCACCACCGAGGCGGTTTTGCGATTATTCATGAGCCCTTTCAACAAGTGCGCGTACCCGTTTGATATCTTTTCAAAACAGCGATCAAAGCCGGCAAAGAACCAGTTCTTTTTTTCATTTGCCGGTTTGATACGAATAAATTGCGCAGCCTGTGTTGGCTTGAGCGTCACGGCGTTGATCCCGCTGATCAGCGCAGTCGCTGCAATCACCAAGGCGAACTGTTTATACATTTGCCCCGTGATACCCGCGATAAACGAGGCAGGCAAAAATACGGCCATCAGTACTAAGGTGATGCCGATGATCGGGCCCATCAGCTCGGCCATGGCGTTGATTGCCCCCTCGCGTGGGGTCTGGCCATGTTCAACCTTTTTAGCAACGCCCTCGACCACCACAATGGCATCGTCAACCACAATACCAATACACAACACAATCGCAAACAGGGTCAATAAATTGATCGAAAAGCCCATCGCTGCCATGCAGGCAAACGCGCCAATCAGCGTCACCGGCACGGTCGTGGCTGGCACAAGTGTTGCGCGCCAGTCTTGCAAAAACAGCATGATGACCAGCAACACCAAAATACCGGCCTCAAACAAGGTGTGATACACCTCGTTGATTGAAGCTGTTACAAACATCGTGGTGTCGAAAGGGATTTCCCATTTTATTTCTTTTGGAAAATTCTTTGAGATTTTTTCCATTTCGGCACGTACAGCTTTTGCGACCGCAATGGCGTTTGCCGAAGGCAGCTGATAAATTGCAATACCACCCGCAGGTCGATCGCCTAAGCGAAAGAATTGGCTGTAGTTCTGACTACCCATCTCAAGGCGAGCCACGTCTCGCAACCGGGTCATCTCGCCCTGCTCGTCGACTTTAACCAAGATCTGACCAAACTGCTCAGGCGTATCCATCGCACTGGTCACGTTCAGGGTCAACTGAAAATCTTGACCGGTAGGCACCGGTGGTGCACCCAACTGACCGGCGGCCAGCATCAAATTTTGTCGACTAATCGCGGCGCTGACATCGGCAGGCGTCAGGTTGCGCATATTCAACTGCGCTGGATCGAGCCAAACTCGCATACTGTAATTGCCGACCCCAAACACGTTTGCCGCGGCCACGCCCGGAATACGAGCCAATCGGTTCTGCATTTGTAAATTGGCAAAGTTACTTAAAAACAGCGCATCGTGTTCAGGGTTGCTTGAAGTCAAGGTCACAAACTGCAAAATGGCAGTGGACTGCACCTTGGTGGTCACCCCCTGACGCTGTACGGCCTGAGGCAAGGACGGCAAGGCAATCGCCACCCTATTTTGCACATTCACCTGAGCGATATTTGGATCGGTACCCACTTCAAACGTCACGGTCAGCGTGTAACGCCCATCGTTGGTCGAATCGGATTGCATGTACAGCATGTTTGCCACGCCGTTGACCTGATTCTCGACGTTGCTTGCCACTAACTGTTGCACCAGTGCTGCGCTAGCACCCGGCCAATTGGTGGTCACCTGAACCGTGGGTGGCGTCATCGGTGGGTATTGCGCAATCGGCAAACCAAAAATGGACACCGCGCCAATCAACATCGTGATCAGCGCAATGACGTTGCCCAGCACGGGGCGTTCGATAAAATATTTTGAAAGCATGGCGTGTCCGGTTGCCTGACTGTTTTAATTAACGTGCAGGTATAGGTGCGACCGTTGCCATCTCGGGGTTGACGGTCTGACCATTGCTGATATTGATAAAGCCAGTGAGCACAAACGTTTCGGAATCTTTCAGACCCTGAGCAATTTCAACCAATACGTCGAAACGCTGCCCCGTTTTAATCGCCCGACGTTCGACTTTTTTATTGTCATCCATCACAAAAATGTAGTCGCCCTGTTGATCGGTCTGAACGGTGCGCGCGGGGATCAAGACAGCCTTGCGCGACTCGCCATACTCGGCCAGTACCTTTCCGTATAAGCCAGGCAACAGCTGAAACTTAGCGTTGGGCAAGGAGGCACGCAACTGCAGCGACCCGGTACTGGTGCTGAGCAAGTTCGCAGAGTAATCAAGCGTACCTTTGTGAGGAAAGCCGGTCTCACCTTGCAATTGCACGTAAACCGGTAACGCATTAATCAGTGATTTACGATTTTCTTCATTGACGTAGCGCTTTTGATACTTCAGCAGATCACGCTCGTTGATATAAAAGTACACATAGATCGGGTTAATTTGTTGAATCGTTGCCAGCTTGATCCCTGACGCACTACTACCCAAATAATTGCCCACGTCGATTAAATGGCGCCCCATCAACCCATCAAAGGGCGCGCGTATCTCGGTGTAGCTCAAGTTAAGCTGTGCAAGTTTTAAATTGGCTTCAGCTTGCAAAAAAGACGAAAAAGCTTTGTCCACAGAGGCTTGTGAAGTGGCTTTGTCTTTTACGAGGGCCCTCTGGCGGGCCAACTCGATTTTTGATTCGTTATAAATCGCCTCAGTCAGGTTGACCTGCTGAATATACTGATCTTGCTCAATCACAAACAGCAACTGATCTTTTTTAACAAACGCACCGTCTTCAAAGGCGATTTTATTGAGGTAGCCCGGCACCCTCGCTTCAAGATTGACCGTCAACAACGGTGAAATCACGCCATCAAAGATCTCGTAGCTTCGCACGTCTTGCGTCACCGGCTTGGCAACCGTGACCTTAGTCGGCGGCGCTACAACGACAGGCTTTTTTTCGCAGCCTGCAAGTATCAAGCCCATGAATACAGCAATGGTCAGGGCAGCGGTGCGCATGAGCGGCTTACGCATCAAAGGGCTCATTGAATGGTCTCACTAGACTGAACTAAACGTGGATCGGGTTGTTGACTCAAAGCGTTGCCCCAGTTAGAACGTTGCTTCATTTCTGCCACCAGGGCGTCAGGTAACGCGGGCGTTAACAAATCGCCAGACCAGCCCCCGCCTAAGGATTTAAACGCCGCGACGTAGCCAAGTAAATTATTGGTGTTGGTTTGCACCAAGGTGCTTTGCACGTTCAACAGTTGCTGTTGGGCAAGGATCACAGTGTTGTAATCGACCTGCCCAGCACCATAGCGCTCAACCGCCAGCTTTGCCGCTTGCTCTGCGGCAATCACTGATTTTTTAAGGTCGGCCGCCGAGCTGCGCGTGGTTGAAATCGTAATGAGTGCGTCTTGCACCTCTTTTTGTGCCTGCAGCACCAGGTTTTGATAGGTCAGCACGCTTTGTTGAAACGCGGCATCCTGAACCCGAACTTGATCGGTGATTGCGCCCCGGTAAAACAATGGAAACAAAAAGCCGCCAGCCAATGAGGTGTTACGGTTATCCCAAGAAAACAAGCCCGACTGGTTTGTGTTGCTCGTGGTGACGCTTTGGAAACCAAAAAAGCCACTCAAGGTAAAACTTGGATATAGCGCCGCTTCGTTCACACCGATCAGGGCTGACTGCGCAGCCGCCGCGTATTCAGCTTGCAAAATATCAGGGCGACGTCTGAGCAAATCTTTTGGAACACCCACTTGTAACGCCGCAGGCGCCACAAGAACCGCTTTGCTGCTTTGAAAGTTTTGCTCGTAATAGTCGGGGGATTCACCCAACAAGATGCTCATTGTGTATTGAGCCATTTTGAGCGAGGCAATCAGCGTGGGGATTTGCGATTTTGTTTGCTGGTATTGCGATTCAGACTGACTTAAGTCGAGCAATGAGGTCGACCCATTAGCGAAGCGTGACCGGGCAATCCGCAAGCTTTCAGCCTGAAAGGCCAAGTTGTTTTTTGCAACTTGAATTAAACCTTCATAGTTGCGGATGTTGATATAGGCGTTTGCCACATCAGAGGCCAGCGACACGTCGGCTGAATAATAGGCCGCCGCTACCGAGATGTACGAGGATAGCGTGCTTTCGATGCCACGACGATACTTACCCCAGAAGTCGATTTCCCAGTTGGCCTGGATCATCAGATTACGGGTATTAGAAAGCGGCGAGGTGTTGAGGTATTGCGTGAAAGCGTTTGGATTGTCATTACGCGACGCTGAGCCGCTGAGGGCGGCTGTCGGCAAAAGCGTGGCTTCAGATACCCCAAATTGCGACCGCGCTTGCGCAACACGCACTGCAGCGCGCTGCAAACTCAGGTTATCGCTGGCGGCGCGAGCGAGCAATTGATTCAGCGTTGGATCTTTAAAACTAGCCCACCAAGCCACCGGATTGATGCGTTGAGCGTTAGTTGCCGCAAGCGCCTCGGTAAATTCCGTTTGTTTAGGCTGGCTAAATTGGCTTTGGACCTTGGTGTCGGGCCGCACATAATCGGGCCCGACCACACACCCCGACAAAGCAAGGCCAACGCTAGCCAGCCAACAAGACAACGCAAATCTATTCATGATCAACACGATAAAAGATATCAATAAGGAATAGTAGAGCACATTTACGTGACACTCTCTCCCCTAAATAAGGGATGACAACGCAAACTCACACGACAACAAATCCCCTTGTTGGTTAGTCAACTTGCGCGCCCGAAATTCGCACAATCTCAGCCCATTTTGCAATATCGGCCTTGTGAATCTTGGCAAATGCCGCTGGACTGGGATCTTGTGCTGGGGTGATCCCTTGGGTGTCGGTCAGCCATTTTTTGAACTCTGGCGTTGAAATGACTTGGGTCACTGCCGCGCTCATTTTCGCAGCAATCGCTGCGGGCAACTTTGCGGGTGCCAGCAAACCATACCAAGTGCTACTTTCAAAACCGGGCAGCGCGCAGGCTTGGGCCATCGTGGGCACATTGGGTAACGCCACCAAAGCGGTAGGTGTGGTCACCGCTAAACCAATATTTAAGCCGCCTTTAATCGAGGCGATTGACGGTGCGCTTTGATTGAAGAACAGATCAACGTCACCCGCCAACAGGGCTGTCATCGCGGGGCCCTGTCCGCGATAAGGCACGTGCACGATATCGACCTTGGCTGCACTGGCAAACTGCGCAGCAGACAAATGCGTCGACGCCCCATTGCCCGTCGAGCCATAATTAAGCTTGCCCGGGTTGGCACGAATCAGTGTGAGCAACTCGGCACAAGTTTTAATCGTGGGGTGTTTTTTCGTATTGATCAAAAGCACGTTTGGCACATCACCCAAAATCGCAATGTGCGTAAAGTCTCGTTCGACATCAAAACTGAGCTTTTTATACAGCGCTGCATTAATGGCGTGCGTCCCGGCCGTGGCTAGTAAAAATGTGTAGCCATCAGGCTGCGCACGTGCCACAAAATCAGACGCCAAGTTACCCCCCGCCCCTGTCTTGCTGTCCGCCACAATCGGCACACCTAAAACGGCGGTTAGCGCCTCACCAAGCTTGCGGGCATATAGATCGGTACCCGCACCATTTGGAAATCCGTTGATGATCGTGATCGCCCGACTGGGCCACGCCTCGGACTGGGCGAGCACACTGCTGCTGAGTAATACGCCAGCCAACAAAAAAACCGCTTTTTTAGACCATTGAAACATTGTGAATCTCCTGATTATTAACGCTGTTGGCCTTGACCCGAAATGCGACGACAGTGATTTAACGATGCCTGAATCAAATTATCACTCGCCTCGGGGGTACGAAACGCCGAATGCGCTGAGAGCGTGACATTATCAATCTTAGTGAAAGCGTGATCAGCCGGCAAAGGCTCGATATCAAACACGTCAAGGCCAGCATGCCCAATCTTTTTAGAGGCGAGCCCTGCGATAAGCGCTTGTTCATGGATGACCGCGCCACGTGCCGTGTTAATTAAAATCACGCCATCGCGCATCTTTGCGATACGCTCGGCCGAAATAAACCCGCGCGTGTCATCGTTAAGCAATAAATGCACAGACAACACATGGCTACTTGCCAACACCGAATCCAAGTCCGCAAAGCGCACGCCAGCGTGAGTTTTCGGGCTCCGGTTATAGGCAATCACGTTCATGCCGGCACCAAGCGCCAAACGAGCCATTTCGGCGGCGATCCCGCCAAAGCCGATTAAGCCCAACGTTTTACCGGTTAACTCAATACCATCTGTACGCAACCACTGCCCAGCGCGCATGCCGCGATCCATCCGGGCAAAACCCTTGGCACTGGCCCACATCAGGGCAAAGGCACACTCAGCAACCGCGGTATCACCGTAACCCTTGATGATGTGAACTTCGATACCAACTTTAGCAAGTGCCTCGGGGTTCATGTAAGAGCGCGCCCCAGTGCCTAAAAACACCACATGCTTGAGCCCTTTGCATTGTTGGGCGATCTCAACGGGCACAGCCGTGTGATCAACAATCAAGATCTCAGCATCGCCCATGACGCCAGGAATCTGCTCAGGCGTAATGTCAGGTTGCTCATTCACCAACAAGGCAATATCGTCGGGTTGGTGCAAGCGGCGCGCCACGTCGGCCAAACTGCCATTGGCATCAATAAATACAGCTTTCATATAACAAAATCCGAAGAAAACATAATACCGACATCATAACGGGGCTTTGACCCGATCGCACCACGTTTTTACATGTTGCGTGCGAAGGCGCAAATGCTAAGATTCACCAATACAAATGACGCTAGGGCAAGAGGGACCTTTTTTGAGCAAACCAGACCACGTTGTGATCATCGGCGCCGGTATTGTTGGCGCAGCGAGCGCCTTTCATTGCCTAGAGGCCGGACTCCAAGTCACCCTGATCGAACCCGAAACCCCCGGTGCTTCGCAGGCCTCAAGCTACGGCAACGCTGGTTGGTTATCTTCACACTCCGTTTTACCCCCTGCCTCACCGGGCATCTGGAAGCAAGTCCCGCGCTGGCTGGCAGACCCACTCGGGCCCCTCTCGGTGCGCTGGCGCTATTTTCCCCGCGCCCTGCCCTGGCTGATACGCTACCTTAACGCCGCCTGGACCTATCCAAAAATCGAACGGACCGCTCACGCGCTGCGCAGCCTGCTAGCCGGCGCGCCAGCCCTGCATCAACACATGGCACAACAAGCGGGGGTCGGTGAACTGATCGAGCGTAAAGGCTTGCTTCACGCTTTTTTATCGCACGAACACTTTCTACTCGATGCCAAGGCCTGGGAGATTCGCCGTAAAGAGGGGGTCAGCTGGCAAGAACTCGACGCGGCCGCGTTGGCCGACCTTGAGCCAGACCTTGACCCGAAATACACCTTTGGCGTCTTTGTCGCCGAGACCGGTAGCTGTCGCAACCCAGGGGCTTACACAGCTGCCTTGATCCGCCATGCGCAGACCCGCGGGGCGACGTTATTACACGCCCGAGCAACCGGCTTTCGAATCGAAAACGGCTCACTGAAAGCTGTATTGATCGAAGGCGGTGAGGTGTTGTGTGACAAGGCTGTGATTGCCGTGGGCGCACGTTCAAAGGTCTTTGCAACCATGGCCGGCGACAACGTCTCGCTAGAAACTGAGCGCGGCTACCACGCGGTCGTCGCAGGCGTCGAGGCCGGTCCACGCCTGCCAACCATGTTTGCTGACTGCAAAGTGATCGTGACACAAATGAACCAAGGCTTACGTGTGGCCGGCCAAGTTGAAATCGCAGAGGCTGACGACACACCAAACTGGCGCCGTGCCGAAATTTTGCGCGACCACTTACTGGCCTTGTACCCTGCGCTGCCACGTAACCTGGCTCCCGAGCAAATCCAAATCTGGATGGGGCGACGCCCTAGCACCCCTGACGGGCTGCCTTGCCTTGGTTTGGCCTCTGGATGCAAAGATATTATTCATGCCTACGGTCACGGTCATGTTGGCCTGGTAGGATCGGCAAGAACTGGGCGTATAGTGGCTCAACTTGTTGCGGGCCTTCAGCCCGAAATCGATTTGAACCCCTTTAGCCCGACACGCTTTAATTGAATCGCGCAAATTGGGCGCTTGCAAACAACAAGAGCCGCGCCAACCTCGAACAAGCAAACACCGAGATCAGCCTGAACGTTTCAGGATCGTACGGCGGCATTAAAAGCCCAAGATTTGCACGAGGCTTCGAGATTTGCACCACGACATTAAAATGATGAGATGAATATGAACGTTTCAGACTTGCACGACGACAGTGAAGACGTCGAATACACGCCAGCCGAACGCGCGAAAGCCGCCAAAAAGAGCACATGGGTCAGCGTGGTCGTCAATGTCATTTTGTCCGTCACGCAGATCAGTGTGGGTATTTTTGCAAAATCGCAGGCCTTGATTGCCGACGGCGTGCACTCGCTTTCAGATCTGATTTCTGACTTTGTCGTTCTCTTTGCGAGCCACCATAGCCAAAAAGATGCAGATGAAGATCACCCCTATGGCCATCAGCGTTTTGAAACTGCGGCCTCATTGGTGCTGGGCGGCCTGCTACTGGCCGTCGCGTTCGGCATGCTGTGGTCGGCCTTTGAAAAACTAAAAGATCCGCATGCCATTGACTCTGTACATGGCGTCGCCCTGTGGGTCGCCGCTTTAGCCCTCGTCGCAAAAGAAACTCTGTTTCGCTACATGCTGCGCATAGCCAAAAACGTCAAATCCAGCATGCTGGTCGCCAACGCCTGGCACGCGCGCTCTGACGCCGCCTCTTCACTCGTGGTCGCCGTGGGCATCATCGGAAACCTGTTGGGCTATCCGATTTTAGATCCCATCGCCGCACTCATTGTTGGCTTGATGGTGGGCAAAATGGGCTGGGATTTTGGCTCGGACGCCTTCCAAGACTTGATGGATCGCTCAGCCAACGAGATAGAAGTGCAAGCCATCACTGAAACACTCTTGCAAACCCCTGGCGTGCTAGGTGTGCATGATGTGCGCACGCGCAAAATGGGCGACATGATTTTGGTTGATGCCCACATCGAGGTGAGTGCCTCTTTAACGGTTGAAACAGGACACGACATTGGCCTAGCGGCGCGGCACGCAGTGATGCAGCGCCATCGCGTACTTAATCTTTTGACGCATATTGATCCTGTTCCTTCTCGCTCGGATCCCAGAGCGACCGCAACAGTCACAGCACAGACCTGAAAGCATTGCCACTCGAGCAAAAAATGAACTTAAGTTTGGCACCACCCCCTCGCACACTTTTTGAAAAAATCTGGGATCAGCATGTCGTCATGCCGCGGTCGGCTGGCCCGTCTTTGCTATACATCGACCGACATATTATTCATGAAGGGTCGTTTCATGCATTCAAAGATCTGCGTGCACGTGGCCTAACGATTCGTAATCCCAAACAAGTATTTGGTGTCGCCGATCACTACGTGCCAACCACTAGTCGAGACCCCAATGACGCCATCACCGCTGAAATCAAAGAGGTGATTCTCAAGTTTGACGACAACATGAAATGGTCGGGCGCGCATTATTTTTCTATCAAAGACCCGCAACAAGGAATTGTTCACGTCGTGGGCCCTGAACAAGGTATGTCTTTGCCCGGTTCGGTCATCACCTGCAGCGATAGCCACACCTCGACACATGGCGCGATGGGTGCCATGGCGTTTGGAGTTGGGCAGTCTGAAAGCATGCACATCATGGCGACCCAAACCCTCTGGCAGGTCAAGCCTTTGCAAATGCGCGTCGAGCTCAACGGTAAGCCCGCGGCAGGGGTCGGTGGTAAAGACATCATCTTGGCTGTCATCGCAAAATTAGGCGTCGCGGGCGCAGTTGGTTTTGCCGTTGAATACACTGGCAGTGCACTGCAATGGCTATCGCTCGACGACCGCCTGACAATGTGCAACATGACGATCGAAGCTGGCGCACGCTCGGGGCTCATCGCCGCTGATGACCTGGTATTTAATTATTTGTATGGTCGCAACTTTGCACCTAAAGGCTCGGCCTGGGATCAGGCATTACGCGAATGGCAACAATTGCCCTCTGATGATGGCTGCCATTTCGATCAAACTCTCAGCATCGACGTCGCGCAACTATCGCCCATGCTCACGTGGGGTACCACCCCAGACACCGGCGTTGCCATTGAGGGCGTCGTCCCAGACCCTTCAGCCCTCTCTGACCCACACGCCAGACAAGCTGCGTTAGCCGCACTTGCCTATATGGACTTGACTCCCGGCACCGCCCTGAGCGCGATCAACATTGACCGTGTCTTTATCGGCTCGTGCACCAATAGTCGCCTGTCTGATTTGCGCATCGCGGCAGACATTCTGCGCGGGCGCCGCGCTGTGGTGCCGGGCATCGTAGTGGCGGGCTCGATGCTGATTAAACAGGCTGCTGAAGCCGAGGGCTTGGATAAAGTTTTTCAAGCGGCCGGGCTTGAATGGCGCGAACCGGGTTGCTCAATGTGCGTTGGCATCAACGGCGACTTGGCGTTGCCAAATGAACGGGTCGCATCAACCTCTAACAGAAACTTTGTCGGGCGCCAGGGCCCCGGGGTGCGTACGCACCTCGTCAGCCCAGCCATGGCTGCGGCCGCGGCAGTCACGGGTCACTTTACCGACGTACGAACCTTAATGGGTCAACAATAATATGCAAGCCTTCACGCACGTACGGGCGCTCGCCGCCCCTCTCGAGGGGCGTAACGTCGACACCGATCAGATTATTCCTGCGCGCTTCTTAAAAAAGAACCGCGATGAGTTTTATAAAAACTATTTATTTCATGATCTTCGCTTTGATGAACACGGGGCACCCAGACCCGATTTCATCCTTAATCGTCCGCCGTTTCAGGGTGCACAAATTTTGGTTGCAGACGAAAACTTCGGTTGCGGTTCGTCGCGCGAAGGCGCTGTCTATTGTTTGGCTGACTATGGAATTCGTGCCATTTTGGCACCCAGTTTCGGTGATATCTTCTTCAATAACTGTCTGAAAAATGGTGTGTTACCGGTTCGACTTGACGCCAAAGTTTTAGCGGCGATTCGACAGACGTTACTGAACTCAACTCAGACCAATGACTCAGCCCGCGACATTACGATTGATCTAGCTGCCTGTACAGTCAAAGCCCCGGGCCTAAACGCGCTGCAAATATTCACGATGGATCCCTTTTGGCATGAATGTTTGCTCAAAGGTGTGGATGAACTCGCTTTGACCTTGAGCTATGCTACCGACATCGAAAACTTTGAACGACAGCATCGCAGCGCGCATCCTTGGCTGGCAAGCTGACAGATCAAACTACCGCCCTCCATCCTTGGCCGATAGCTTGAATGACTGACCGATAGCCATACTCGATTAAGCGACAACAGCACAACGCTCATCCTTAGCAGACACCTTGAATCCTCAAACCATGACACTTCCTTTAAGCGGCCTTCGGGTCATTGAACTTGGGCAACTCATTGCAGGCCCTTTTGCTTCAAAAATGCTCGGCGAATTTGGTGCCGACGTCATCAAGATTGAGCCTCCTGAAACCGGTGACCCGCTGCGTGCCTGGCGCATGCTTCACGATGGCACCTCAGTCTGGTGGGCAGCGCACGCACGCAACAAGCGCTCAATCACGCTGAACCTACGCGAACCCGAAGGTCAAGACGTGATTCGGCAGTTAGCCAAAGATGCCGATATTGTGATTGAAAATTTTCGCCCTGGTGCCCTAGAAAAATGGGGTATCGGCTTCAAAGACTTGCATGCCATTAACCCCAAGCTAATCATGCTGCGCGTATCAGGCTACGGCCAAACTGGCCCGTATAAAGATCGCCCCGGGTTTGGTGTGATCGGCGAAGCGATGGGCGGCTTACGCTATCTCACGGGTGAGCCTGGACGCCCTCCGGTGCGCACGGGTGTTTCGATTGGCGACACTTTATCTGGTCTGCATGGCGTCATCGGCGTTTTGCTAGCCTTACGCCATCGCGAGCAACAGGGCGGTGTTGGGCAAGAAGTTGATGTCGCGCTGTACGAATCTGTTTTCAATATGCTCGAAAGCGTGTTACCCGAGTACTCAAAGTTTGGTGCCATTCGCCAACCTTCGGGCGCGAGCATGCCTGGCATTGCACCAACCAACGCGTATCTGTGCAAAGACGGCAAATATGCGCTCATTGCTGGCAATGGCGACAGCATCTATAGACGTCTGATGCAAATGATTGCTCGTGAAGATTTGGCAAACGATCCAAAACTTGCTCGCAACGCTGGGCGCGCAGAGCATGCAGATTTAATTGACGCTGCGATCTCAGCCTACACCGCACAACATTCATTAGACGCCGTCTTGGTCGCCATGAACGCTGTCGGCGTGCCAGCTGGCAAAAGTTATGATGCCGCCGATATTGCAAACGATCCACACTATCAGGCGCGCGACATGATTTTGAATGCGACCCTGGCTGATGGCTCAGTCGTGCAAGTGCCTGGCATCGTACCTAAACTCAGCAAAACACCGGGGCAGATTACTCGGGCCGCGCCCGCGCTCGGTCAGCATACAACCGAGATCCTAGAGTCTTTGGGTATCAGTGCCTCGCAACAAGCCGACTGGAAAGCGCGAGGCGTGATTTAGGAGAAACTACACCACGTGTACTTCAAACTCGCCCAAGCCGGCGACATGACCAATCATTTTGTCGCCCTTCACCACTGCACCCACACCTTCAGGTGTGCCGCTAAAAATCAAATCGCCCGCCTTTAATTCAAATAAGCCTGAGAGATAAGCAATGCTTTCTGGGATGTTCCAGATCATTTGCGAAAGATCACTTGTTTGCTTTTGAACACCGTTCACCGACAACGTAATACTGCCCTCTGACAAAATACCCGTGAGCGCGCGCGGGTGAATCGGGCCGATCGGACCAGACTCATCAAAGCCTTTACCAATCTCCCAAGGGCGACCTTGCTTTTTGCACTCATTTTGCAAATCACGGCGTGTCATATCCAGGCCAAGCGCATAACCAAAAACGCAATCGTTCGCCTGTTCAACAGGGATATTGACACCACCACTGCTCAATGCGACCACCAACTCCATTTCGTAGTGCAAGTTAGCGGTTTTTGAGGGATAACGAATTTGACCTGGCTTGCCCGCTGGGATCGCCACGAGGGCATCGGCCGGCTTACAGAAAAAGAACGGATCTTCACGACCAGTGAAACCCATTTCTTTTGCATGCTCTGCGTAATTACGCCCAACGCAATACACGCGTCTGACCGGAAACAGTTGATCACTGCCCACAATTGGCAAGCCAACAATACTTGGCACTTCTACTGCATAATTGCTCATATTTGAATCCTGATCTCTACAACGACTAGTTAACTTTTTGTCGGCTCAACACCGCTGGCCGAAGCAAGCGGCGCTGCAGCGGAGGTCGACGTGCCTGGGGCAGCACTGGGCGCTGCGGCGAAGGTCGAAGTGTCTGGGCCAGCATTGGACGCTACGCTGGGGGTTGACGTGCCTGGGCCAGCACTGGGGCCCGCGTAGGGTGATACGGCAGCGGGCTCGGCCAAGTGCGTAATCGGCGCACTGTCAAAGTACTCTTCAAACTCGTCAGGCTGCCTGGGCGTATACCCACTCGCCACGACAGTCGTCGCCCGATTGTCGCTCGCGTCAGCGCCAGGCTTTGCGACAGAAGCGTCTTGTGCCCAATCAACCGGAAACCCACTATCGGTTAAGTAAGCTAGCCCCTCGGCATGAAACACGCCAGGGTCAGACTCAAGCTCAGAGGCCGGCAAGTGCGAGTCGGCCAATAGAACCGGTAGAGTCGTGCCAACCGCCGTCGCTAAGCGCCACTGCGCAGCGGCCTCTTGAGGGCGTTCGAGCTTATCGAACAAACTTGCGAGTAAAGCATGCACCCGTGCATCGCTGCGACGCGCCAAACTGCGCGTGAGATAGAGTTCGGCCTGCCCCCACAACTGACCCGACAGACAAAGATTGCCCAAAGTCGTCAGTAAGTCTGGCGTCTCGGGATTCTTTTGCAACCAACCCTCAGTTTTTTCGAGTCTACGAGCGACTTGCGTGGGCTCACAGCGTGCATAGGCTTCAAGCAAACGCGGATCGAGTGCGTGTTCAAGAGCCGCCTCGAGAATCTTTGAAGCCTCTGGCGATTGACCCGAAGCCTCAAAAGCCGCCGCGCCAGCCAACGCCACCTCTGGAAGTATTCGCTCGTCTGATTTAAGGTCTTTCCAGATTTTTTGCCAGTCACCCGAGTGCAAGGTTTCACGCAAGCGAGCGGCCGCCGCAGTTTCGATCAAGGCACGCGCCTCAATCACCGGCAAAGCTTTACGTCGGCTTAAGGTACGAGCCAGTACAAACACTTGATCGGAGCGCCCCAGTTGGCGATAGGCACGCAAAAGCAAACGCAGAGTATGCACGTGTCGGGCCCCTGCTTGCTGCAATGGTAACAACACATCGAGCGCCTGCTGAGCCAGGCCTTGGTCAAGGTATAAATCTGCGGCAGCCGTCGCGACAGCCTCGCTTAAGCCAGTATCTTGACCCGCCCTGTCTTTCGCGAGCGCTAATAGGTTGTCTCGTCTGACATACTCACCTAGCGCATGCGCGGCCCGCGCCGCTGATAAGCCGGCTAATACTTGCCGATTGGCACTACGAGTTTGATCCAGCAGTTTGGTGAGATCTTTCTCGGCGTTTGAGTAGCGACCTTCAAGCAGTTCGGTCCAGCCTTGCTCGAGTAATTCGTGATCACGCCGCACTTGCCTGCGGCCGTGCCAAGCACGCACACGTTCTGGGATATCTGTAAACCATGCCAAGGCACGCAACACAACGTACAGAGCAATAAAGCTTGCAACCAGCACCAACACAGCAAACGCAAACGACATCTGGATGCGCCAGGTGTTTAACATAATCAACACTTGGCCTGTATTTTCTCGCAGTGCTACGGCCACCACTACGGCAACCGTGGTCAACAGCAGCGTCCAGAACCAAGTACGCATACTTAATCCTCGCTTTTTTTGTTGAGCTCTTGCACACGCACGGCTTCAAGAGCGGCAATGCTATCACTCATGTCTGGCAGCGCGGCAACGACAGACGCGCTCGTAAGCTCGCGCACCAAGCGAAGCGCGGCCACCGTATCAACAGCTTTCGGGTCGTAGCGCGCGGTCAAAGAGGCCTCAATACTGGCCATTTCGGCTCGCCACACTGAGGGCTGATGCATGAGCAAAGCCATCTGTGCCGTCAACACTCTCGTGCGCAAGTTCGCGCGCAGTTGCGCGCCTTGTTCGGGCGACATCAATAGCGCGCTGGCGTCGGTCACGCGCTGAATACTCACAACACTTGCTAATTCTTTGGCAACAAATACCGCCACCGCTTTAGACCATAGAACGGACTTGCGCCAAGCGAGATCCCACCACGCCTCGGTCGTAAGGGGGTCAGTCGCCACCGTTTGCGGCACGCCCGATGACGACGCTGGCGCAGGGGTGGGTGACCCCGCTGTCGCTTGAACAGCAGCGGGTTGAACTGCAGGAACTCGCGAGGCAATTGCAGTTACCGCCGCTACGTTAGGCACCGCCGCATCAGGCACCAATAAAGGCGCGCGCCCGATTAAGGTTGCAAGCGCTTCAAGGCGCACTGAAAGCGCGCTCACGTCAACCAGTGGTACCGAGCGTAGGCGATCGAGGTCTGCGCTAATGGCGCGCTGCACTGCAGCGAAACGCGGCCGATCAGCACGCACCAGCGTAGACAATGCGGTTTCGAGCGCCATCACAGCATTATTCACGTTGCTCGCCAAACGCAACTGCTGGCTGGCTAACGTCACAAGGCGATCGATGTCATTGGCAAGCATCGAGTCTTCCATGCCTTTATTGAAGCTTGCCCAAGCCTCTTCGAGACCTTCAAACTGACTTTTTGATTCGGCGAGTGACTGTTGCAGAGTCACGATGAGCTTGGCCTGCGACTCAACCAAGCCGAGCGCAAGTTTTGCCTCACGCTTGGTTTCAACTAATTGAGCGGTAAAACCCTGCACTTGCGTGGCAACCTCGCGCCCAGCGGTATCAAAACGCTTTTGCGAAAACCAGGCGCCGACCGCAACCACCACAGCCAACAACAAAAAAACCAGCATCAACGTGACTGACCAAGAGGGGCCTGTGCTTTTGCGACGAGACCGCGAAGAGTACTCGGGGGCAGAGCCAATAGCAGGCGTGGCTGGCTTAGCCGGCTCGGTTTGAGCTGACGACTGCGGCGAAGAGGTAGTTTCTGTCATAGCGGTATTGTAGTCGTTGCCCCGCATAAACGTGCATTTTCAATGCATTCAGTACACTACAGACGAGCGAATATTTGATCAAAACACAACACAATTGCCTCGTCCTCAGGGCTCGCCACCTCGTGGCAAAGCTGCCCGAGCTCGCGCCCAAGAGCCTTCGCGAGCACGGGGCGCAGCCGCTCATGGGTCACCACGAACGTACACCGCTCAAACCACGTCAAAAGCGTTAAGTCGTGAAGCTTTTGCACAATCGCTTGGATACCATGAACGCTTGTCAGCAGCCACACGGCCTGCCTGCCTTCAGTTGCCAATTCGCGCAACGACACGCACAGAGGGTCTGGCCACGAGGCAACTTCGCGCTGATAGGTTTGTTGTACCGTCACAGCAACACCCAACGCGAGCAGTTTCTCGCTTAACCACTCGCGGCCGTCTTGCCCACGCAAAATTAACACTTTGCGCGGCAAGCTCGGTTGGGCGAGAATCAGTGGCCAAAGTGCCTCAGAGTCTTGCGAAACGGCACCCTCTGGGTGCAAAACTATCAAGTCAGCACCAAAAGTACGCCGCACTGCGCCTGCCGTGACAGGCCCCATACAGGCGGCCGCCACATGGGCAGGCCACGCAAAATCTTGGGGCAATTGGTGCTGATAACCGGCAACCGCCGCACGACTGACGAAAACCACCAAATCAAACGCTTCAGGGCGAGGAGCTACGCGCGCAGGCAGAATTGGGACGGATTGAATGTCGAGCGCCGGGCATTCGAGTGTGGGCCAGCCCGCCTGCCCCAAGGCCCTTACTAAGGCTGTATTGCGCCCAGCGGGCCTGGTGAGAATCGCAGTGGGGCGCAGATGTGCCATGCGGCTAAGAGTGACTCGACTCGGTCGTGGTGGCCAAGCTCGCCAAAATCACCGCAGCGCCCTGTTCACGTAACTCTTGGGCAACCCGCAAGCCTAGGCTTAACGCCTCGGGCGTACGTCCCACCGCCTGGGCTCGGTAAATGGTTTTGCCATCCGGGGTTGCAACAAGTGCTCGTATCGTCAACTGCTGCCCTTGAATCGAGGCGAAGGCCGCCAACGGCACCTGACACGAGCCCCCCAAGGCGCGCGAGACCGCACGCTCTGCCATGGCACAGGCGGTCGTTTCGTGACACGACAGCGGCGCCAGAAGCTCAAGCAAGTCAGAGCGCTGTTTTAAAATCTCAATCCCCAAGGCACCCTGCCCTGCAGCGGGCAACGACTCTTCGACCGTCAGGCGCTGCCGAATCCTGTGCGCCAGGCCAAGCCGTTCAAGGCCGGCGACGGCCAAGATAATTGCCGCGTAATGACCCGTGTCTAACTTGGCCAACCGGGTATCCAAATTACCACGCAGAGGTTCGATCTTGAGCCGCGGAAAACGCGCACGCAACTGTGCCTCACGCCGCAAACTTGAGGTACCCACCACGGCCCCTTCGGGTAAATCCGCCAGTGAGTCAAAGTGATTAGAGACAAACGCATCTCGACAATCTGCGCGCGTCAAAATGGTTGAGAGCTCAAATAAGTCGGGCATATCGACCGGCATATCTTTGAGCGAGTGCACCGCTAAATCGGCCCTACCATCCAGCAAGGCGTTTTCAAGCTCTTTGACAAACAGCCCTTTACCACCAACCTTTGACAAGCTGCGATCCAAAATCTCATCGCCAAGGGTACTTAAGGTGAGCAAATCGATTTGCGCCTCGGGATACAAGAGTTGCAACCGTGACTGCACATGCTCAGCCTGCCATAGCGCCAGTCTGCTCGCACGTGTAGCAATCGTTAAATGGCGAGGTATCAATCGAGACAAACCTTTAGCGCAGATAGTTAAAAATCACGCTGGCAACGATCCCGATCACCGCAAGCAACAACAAACGCTGCAGAAGAGTTTGACCGCGTTGAGGAGGTAGTGGAGGCGTTGTCATAGATGACATCCAAAAATGATTCGAATAGCCCAATTTGAACACGTACAGCTAAAAAAAACCGACCCGCTGTAAAAGCAGGCCGGAGCTTAGCGCTTGAAAGCTTGAAATCTAGAGAACTGATTTCAAAAGCTTACCCATCTCAGAAGGATTTTTTGTCGTGCGAATACCGCAAGCTTCCATGATTTCAAGCTTGGCGTCTGCAGTGTCAGCACCACCAGAAATCAGTGCGCCAGCATGACCCATACGCTTTCCGGCAGGCGCTGTGACGCCTGCAATAAAGCCGACCATTGGCTTTTTCATGTGCTCTTTTGCCCACAGCGCGGCGTTAACTTCATCAGGACCACCGATTTCGCCGATCATGATGACCGCGTCTGTATCGGGATCTTCGTTAAATAACTTGAGCACATCAATGTGCTTCAAGCCATTTATCGGATCGCCACCGATACCGACCGCGCTAGACTGACCTAAACCAAGTTCGGTTACTTGTGCCACGGCCTCGTAGGTCAGCGTACCCGAGCGGCTGACGATGCCGACGCGACCTTTGCGGTGAATATGCCCAGGCATGATGCCAATCTTAATTTCGTCAGGCGTAATTAAACCGGGGCAGTTAGGCCCGAGCAAAAGCGTTTTACTCTTGAGTTGCGCCATGCGGTACTTGATCTCAAGCAAGTCGCGCACAGGGATGCCTTCGGTGATGCAAATCACCAAGTCCAACTCGGCTTCAATGCCTTCCCAGATGGCGGCAGCGGCACCTGCGGGCGGCACGTAGATCACCGACACGTTGGCACCGGTCTCTGCTTTGGCGTCTTTGACCGAGGCAAAAATCGGAATACCTTCGAAATTTTCGCCGGCTTTTTTAGGATGCACACCAGCCACAAAGGCAGCTTCGCCATTGGCATAAGCGCGAGAGGTGCGCGTGTGATATTGACCCGTTTTACCGGTAATACCTTGGGTAATAACTTTTGTATCTTTGTTGATCAGAATCGACATATCAGTATCCCTGGCAGAATTATTTAGCCGCCGCGACAACGCGGGTTGCGGCATCAGCCATTGTGTCGGCGCTGATAATAGGCAGACCCGAATCGGCTAGCATTTTCTTGCCCAACTCTTCGTTGGTACCTTTCATGCGAACCACCAAGGGCACGCTTAAATTTACGGCTTTGCACGCAGTGATCACACCTTGAGCAATCACATCGCAACGCATGATTCCGCCAAAAATGTTGACCAAAATAGCCTTGGTGCCTTTATTGCTGAGCATGATCTTAAACGCTTCAGTGACGCGCTCTGCAGTCGCGCTACCACCCACATCAAGAAAGTTAGCAGGCTCGCCGCCAAACAACTTGATCGCGTCCATCGTCGCCATCGCCAACCCTGCACCATTGACTAAGCAGCCAATATTGCCGTCAAGCTGAATGTAGGCCAGCTCGTGCTTGCTCGCTTCGATTTCGGCCGGATCTTCTTCGTCAAGGTCACGATACGCAACGATTTCAGGGTGGCGAAACAACGCGTTCGGGTCAAAATTAAATTTTGCGTCAAGCGAAATGATGTCGCCATTGCCCGTCAAAATCAACGGATTAATTTCAGCCAATGAAGCGTCGGTGTCCCAATAGGCTTTGTAAAGCTTTTGAAACTCAGCCCCGGCTTTAGCGACTGAGCCCTCTGGTACGCCAATACCGCGTGCAAGATTCTGTGCCTCGGCGTCGGTGAGTCCGGTACCAGGATCAACAAACACCTTAAGGATTTTTTCAGGATGATTTTCAGCGACTTCTTCGACGTCCATGCCGCCTTCGCTTGAAGCCATCACGCATACGCGCTGAGTCGCACGGTCGGTCACAATACCAACGTAGTACTCTTTTTTAATATCGGCGCCCTCTTCAATCAGCAGGCGACGCACTTTTTGACCCTGTGGGCTCGTTTGATGCGTAATCAACTGCATACCAAGGATTTCGCCAGAGATCTTACGAACCTCTTCGATTGAGCGTGCTAGCTTGACACCGCCGCCTTTACCGCGACCGCCCGCATGAATCTGGGCTTTCACGACCCAGACCGGGCCCCCTAGTTTCTGAGCGGCTGCTACCGCTTCATCAACACTAAACACTGGAATGCCACGTGGCACGACAACACCAAACTGACGCAGCAACTCTTTGCCTTGATACTCGTGGATTTTCATAGGAATCCTGAACGTTAGAAAGATAAAACTCGCAAAAACTAATGGAGCTCAAACGGCTTTAGCAATTTGAACCGACTATTTCTCAGAGACTTTAGCGCCGAGCACTTCAGGAGCAACATACCACTGTGGATAGTGCTCTTTCGTAATCGGACCGTCAAGGCGCCAGGCCGTACAGCCGCCTAACTGGTAGGGTCGCTTCGTTGGGTCGGACGCATTGCGGCGCTGGCCAGACATCGTTTGCACGGCTGCCGTCGGCAATACCGCCGCCAATTCTGTCATATGTGTACAGCCGGCGGTACGACTAAAACGCTCTTTGACCTGTTGCCTGAAGCTTTTTAAAAGATTCATACCGATCAGGTCACGGTATTCTGTGGCAATTGAAGAGCAGGTCTCACCAAACGGAGAGGCATCATACGTTGCCATCGCATCTTGAATCGTAAAGCTGCTGTCAATCGTGATGCGCAGGTGCATGTGATGAAATGCTTGCCCAATTTTTTGCTCGCTGCCATCTCGTTTGGTATAGCTAAAACCCTTTGAGTCAATGAGTTCTGCCTCAACATCCCACAGACCGTCTTCTCGTTCAAAGGTGAGAACCTGAATTGAACGGTTGTGCATGGGCTTGCGAGGGTAAGCGGGCAACGGCAAAGGCATACGAAATCAGCTTGTCAAATGACACGGTGCAACAAAGCGTAAAAGTATAGCGCAACAAAGGGATATTACCTAGAAGGTAAGGAGCCGAGCGGGCGAGCGACTCGCTTGCAAAGACAAAAAGGCGAAGAGACTCGCGCACTATTGGCCTGTCAGGATTCGTACTCGGGTGGGTCTTTGAGCACGCGATGAATCACCTCGTGTGAAAAGCCGCGAGACGCTAAAAACCGACCTTGGCGAGCATATTCTGTCGTATTTTGCGGGGCGCCACTGGAGCTGAATTTTTTTTGCCAAACACTTTGAGCACGCTCTAGCTCAGAATCTTTGAGTTCAAGGCGCACCTGAGCCACCTCGCCAGCCTCGATGCCTTGTTGAGTGAGTTCTTGGGCAATTTTGGCTAAACCTTGCTGCCCAGCTTTGCGATGCACAAACCCCTGAACAAAGCGTTGATCTGACTGCCAGCCCTCTTTGGCCAACGCATCTAACAGAGCGCTGAGCTCTTCGGGGCTTTGAGCATGCGCGGAAAGCTTACGACTCAGTTCGACGCGACTATGCTCACGCCGCGACAACAAACCAACGGCCCGCGCCCTGAGGGACAGGCCGGGCCGCGGTTTGACTTGATCAGGTGCCGGTGGCACCGACTCAAATTCGTCACTCATCTAGTGAACAAGCCCAAGAGTCAGAGAGTCAGAGAGTCAGAGAGTCAGAGAATCAGAGAATCAGAGAATCA
>JAIPCU010000027.1 GCA_021738045.1 Candidatus Methylopumilus sp.
AGGGCTATGGCTGGCGAGTAAGCAGATATCAATGAAGGCATGAATAAGACCAATCATGGTGAAAATAATGAATGACTACTCTAGTCAAGCGAAATTAACCTGTCCAACTCATTATTTAGATAAACTAATCGAAAAATTAGCTGAATGCACAGATGGATACACAGTTGAATACACGTATCTTTAATTCACACAGCTCTTCTAGCCTGTCTGTGAGACACCTGCGAGCCTTCTTGGCGTTGGCACGGACGTGCCATTTCACCCAAGCCGCGCAATCGATAGCGCTGTCACAGTCGGCCTTTAGCGCCGTTATTCAGTCGTTGGAACAGGTGGTCGGCGCCAAATTATTCGTTCGGAACACGCGCAACGTCACCCTCACCGCCGCGGGTTCGGCCTTTGAAGGTCCTGCGCGTCGAATACTGCTCGAATTGCAGAGCGGACTTGAAAACGTGCGCAGTTTGGCCGACCACCGCTACGGGCGCGTGACCATCGCCTTGCTGCCATCATTAGCCGCTGGTTGGCTGCCGACGGTGCTCGCGGACTTCAGCAAACGTTTTCCAGGTATCGAGGTCACGGTGTGCGATGTGCTGTCTGAAAAAGGAATCGAACTGGTACGTAGCGGGCAGGCCGACTTTTGCATCACTACACAGGCGGCCGATGAGCAAGGGCTCGAGAGCCAGTGGTTCGCCTCCGACAGTTTCGAACTTGTATGTCGACAGGACCATCGCTTAGCGGATTTACCACGGGTCTTGGTGAGGGACTTGGCTGGCGAACGGTTCATCACCCAATCTCGACACAGCATTGTTGGTCAATACCTGCTGAGCGTGCTCAAGCCAGAGGACGCTCCAACCCTGATGGAAGTCGAACAGCTAGCCACGGTAATCGGTCTGGTGCGAGCCGGCGTTGGGTTGGCTGCCATTCCCCAATTCAATTTGTATCACTTCCATTACACGGATCTTGTCCGCCGCCACCTAGATTTTCGCGGTCTAGAGCGGCGCTTGTTTGTCGTGCAGCCAGAGGGGCGAACGCTTGATGCGGCCGCACGGGCTTGGCTAGATTGGATGATGGCTAACCGACCCGCTTTGCCTGTCACGAATAGCGAATAAGCGGCACACATAATCGCTTAGGTTTTTGGGAGTCACTCGGTTTCTGAGCTCAAATACAAAACGTGGAGGATTACCGCGCATTCGGTTAAATCGGGAGCACTAGCATTTGATCCTGAATAAACAGCATTTCACGCTCGGGCAGACCAGCGGACTCTGCAAATTCTGGCCACCTTAGAATTGCCTGTCGCACCTTCTCGATCACCGCTTTTGCCGTTCCGATTTTAAAGCGATCTGCTTCCGCCAGCAGGTCTTGAATCTCAAAATCTTTAAACTTTTTGTTCACTGACATTAAATGCTGATGGGTCCACTCTGACTTGGGATTATGCGCGAACGTCACGTCATAAGCGGGTGAGAGCTCCCAGGTCGTTTTGTTTTCAGCCAGTAAGAACGAAAAATTTTTTGTGTGGTCGTCACAGTTTCTGCTCATGACGTTAAACACCATTCTGCGAAACGCTTCTTCGATCTCGTCATAGGTTAGGTTTAGCTGAACCATCGTTGAAAAAAGCTGCGAATAAGAATTGGCGCCCTTCCTCTTGAAGTCAAGATGAGCCATTGCGCACAGTGTCTGCATGTGATTGCGTCCATTGGTGCCAAATCTATCAAAACGCCGAGTCATAAAGTGTGCGCGGCCGTTCTCGAGCAACAGCCTGCAATCGTTCATGTCGATACCTGCGTCGCGCGCCATCAGGTGATAGGCATATTCGATGCGGCCATAGTTCTGGGGCGCTCCAAGCTCTTGGTCAGCTCCCATGCCATCAAACTTGAGCAGCCAGTGCTCAAAGCCAGGAGGTGCCATGAGCTGACCGGAACGGATTTCGTCGGTGTTCGGATTTAAAGCAATCACGGCTTTTGCTCGCGCACCGCCCGCAGACGTCCCCACTTCGATGATGCTGCGCAGCGCTGCGTTTGTATGATCGTAACCGTCTATGATTCCGGTCACTGCTCGACGCGCCTGCTCAACGAGAGCACTCATTTCGATAGCGGTAGGGGCGTGCGTGAGTGGCCCGCGCGCAGGCTTGAACATCAGCGCGCCCATCGCACGGTTACTCATGTATGCCAGCCTATCAAGGGGGGTGACATTGGTCGCCGCGATACCTCGGTCGCTCATGTAGCGGTTAATGAGCGCATTGCCAAAGTCATCGGGCAGTGCATCACTGAGCATCGCTGGCAGTCGTTTATATGTCTGCTCAGGAAGATCTGTAAAAATGTAACCCTCCTCGGATAGCGGCATTTTTAAGGGAGAGGGTTCGATGCGAGCGCTGATAAACTCAGGCGTGTAATTGAACACGTAAAAACCATAAGCGGGGTCTAGGGCAACCGAGCCAATGTGTGTGTTCCACAAATGCACTTCGACGACCTCGGTGTGCTTGAAAGGCCTCTTTGCTGACGCCGCGGTATTGTTGGCTTTTTTTGTCGCGGTCTTAACCATTACTTTGCTTGCCCTCTTTTTCTGCGAAATTCGTAATATCAGCAAGCCGCTTGGCTGCCTTGACCTTAACGCTAGGACTTGTCGCGCGCACGCGTTGCGACGCTCTGCTCGTTAAGGTCAACGGGTTGATTGTCGCGACCGGCGCGATTGTTAGCAGCCATGACTCTCGACCTAACGCACGTACGACGCTTAATAGCGTTTTTACACTTGAGCCTTGCCCAGCCTCGAGATTGTGTAAGGCACGCACGCTGATGCCCGCGCGCCCAGCGAGCGTTTTTTGGTCGCAATTCTTGTTTAGACGCAGGCGCTTGAGGTTTTCACCAAGCTCAATTTCTTGCTCGCCAAGTGTCTGATTCGAGGTCATTTTGAAAACCTTAACAATAAATCATAAAATGTCTATTTATGCTGATTAATAGCACAATAGTCTTTTAAAATGTAACTATATGCTATTTATAAAATAATTATATATTAGAAAGATAGTTAATTCAATCGGCAACTTTATGCTGATTAATATCCTATATTAATTCTTATAGGCACAAATATACTGTTTATGTAATTGTTGCTTAAAACCAATCCAAATCTCTCTTGGATCAGGTAGGTGTTAATTTGCGCTGAACCCAGCGCTGGGCAAGCGCATCAGTAGTAATCGTCTTCACGTTGGTGACGAATTGCAGCGATCACGACCTCTTGCTCATCGAGTATCTCAAACAGAGCTACGTAGCCGGTTGCACCAAAAGAGATGACCAGTTCGCGCAGAAACGGGCTGTCACCCGCCTTTCGACAAGTGAAGGGCATAGCCCGCAGCGTGTCAAATCCAGCACGGATTGCAGTCAAAGCTCGCTCGGCGATCTCGAGATCCCCCGTGGGGCTCGCTAATTCACGTTCGATGATGAAATCAAAGAGCCGCTGCAGATTGGCCTGCGCCTGGCGCGTCAGTCGAACCCGATACGTCACTTGCGGCGCTTGGCGAGGGTTGCCTTGGCCGCGTTAAGCTTGCGTTGCAAATCATCGATGACGACGACTGAATCGACGTAGTCCTCGGTTTGCCGCGCAGCATTGAGCGAGGTCATCCCGCGAGCCACGAACTCGCTCTGGTCGCGTCTGCGTTGTAGTGCAATGCGCACCGATTGTTCAACGAATTCAGACAAAGTCTCGCCCTCACGCAGCGAAGACTCGACTTGCTCGCGCAAGGCAGGAAGAACTCGGATGGCTGGGATGGTGGCTGTTTTCATGGAAATTAGTGTAGCGCAAATGAATTACAAAGTCACCTAATGGCAAATGCAACCTATTCGACTACGGCCCGTTATTACGCCGAACGGGTGGTAGCAGGTAAAGTCCTGACATGCGGCTGGTTACAAAGGTGGGCTTCACGCCCGCCACGTGTTCGCGCATCACGCTGCCAGAGCAGTCAAAGGGTGATTTAGATCCGTGGGCGGACATTGCATGTAACCTGCCCTAGTGTCGACTTGGTAGCTCAAAACGCCATCCGCAACCCCACGCTGCCACCGTACAACGTCTGCCCGGATCTGGCTTCACCTGACACACCCGCATAGGCATAAGCATTGTCAGCAATTTTGACCGTGCCGTACAACCCCACTTGTACAAAGGCAGAACCTGCTGTGGCCGTCGTGACGCTGCTTGAGTAACCACCAAGCGTGGTGTTGAGCGTTGGGTTTAATAAGCCTGAAGTGTCTGCGCCCACCGCCAAGTTTGCACGATAAGTGTAGTCATCTTTGAGTGGCGCCTTGTTCAGTGACCCTGCTGCCACACCAATTACGCCACGCACTGCGCTGCCGCTAAAGCGAGCGATGTTCAGTGCTGCAACACCGCTGCCTTCGTCATATGAATTTTGACCAACGTACTGGTAGCTTAGGCGTGCGTAGGGTGTCACGCGCAGGTCGCTGTACTCGAACCCACGGCTAAGCCCCACGCTTACCAGCGCATCATTACCCAGCACCGCTTTGCTGCTAAACCCCCCTGTGTAGCCGGTTGGGTCATTACGCGATAGATTGGTTGAACTCATGCCCACGCTTGCCATGCCATCCAACACATAGTCTTGCAGCACAGACATTTTGCCGTAGGCAAAGAGCGAGCCTTGTTGGATGGTGCTGTTGCCACCATTGGCCGAGACGGTGGTGTTGGATAACGCGATACCGCCGCCTAGTTTTAAACTCAGCTCTGCATTTGCATACGCATCTACACCGGTGACGATTTGATAAAGATTACTGTTGAACCCGTTACCAGCGCTGTTACTTGCGCGCTCAGCGCGTTGATAGGCGATCTCGCCCCACGCTCTGCCGTCTTTCACCGCAGCGCTCGTTACGTTGACGGTGTTCTGGTGCACTGCTGGGTTTGTGTTCATGCTTGCAGTGGGCAGCCCAGAAGTGTTGGTGGCGCTGATACCGCCTGTTAACAGTGCGTTGTTCAGTGAAGGATTAAGCTGGCTAGGTGCCATCGGATAGTCACTCAGCCGCGCCAACACCGCTTGCTGCACACGTTGTGTAGTTTGGGGTAAGGCTGCGACTGAGGCTGCGTGAATCTCCCCAGCAAGTGCCTGCGCAAAGCTAGGTAAGTTTGCTGCGCGCTGACCCGCAACGGCGTAGAGCAACGAGTCTTGCGCTGACGACGCCGTGCCTGCTTTATTTACACCCAACAACTGATCTAAAACACCGGCGACTGACTTGGCGTTAGTGGTGCTTGAGTTTAAAGTCGTGCTGTACGAAGTCGGCACCGTGACAAGATCAACGCTATTACTGCTATTGACGTTATAAAACGCGATGAATTGCGTGCCGCTGCTTAACTCGGCAGGTTGGGTGAGGGTAGTAAAGCGCCCTGTGATCCCGCCTGCAGTGATGATGCGAAACTTATCGCCCAACACTGGAACATAAATACTGCTGCCATAGCCCGTTTCACTTGCACTAAACAAATTGGCTAAGCGCGGCGTTAAGGTCGCACCCGAAGTAATCGTCAGTTGACTACCCACAGTCACAAAGGAGTAATAGCCTGAAGCCCCCACAGGCGTGGCGCTGCTTGCTTGAGTCGCACCCGCGATATCTTGCTGATACGTCGACCCAGCGTTCAGCGTCAAGTTTTGAGTGAAAGACAAATAGCCAGGTGAGTTACCCGGCTTAATCACGCCACTCACAATGCTATTACCCGCAATCGTGCCCGTGCCCATCAAGGTGCCCGCAGAGGCCACGAATACATCACCCGTGCCGGTGGGCGAAGAACCAGCCACTTCTAAGGTGCCACCCGACACAGTCGTGCCGCCATTGTAGGTGTTGGCACCACTCATGATCGTGCTGCCAGTGCCGATGAACGTCAAACCACCTGCACCCGAGAACACGCCAGATAACGTGGTAGAACCGGAGGTGGGCTGCTGAATCGTGCCGCCTGCGCTAGTGATTGCGATTGAGACGCTTGAGCTATCACCTCTATTTAGTACCAAGGTGCCGCCTGCAAGAACTGGGTTGGCTGTGACGCCAATGCTACTTAAGCCAACTAAGGTGCCCGCGGTGATGTTCGAGATCGTCGTGCCACCACCGCCGCTGCTGCCACCACCGCCGCTGCTATAGGCAGTGATGGTCAAACTCCAAGTGCCTGAAGCTGTCTCGGTTAGAGTATACGAATAACCTGACGGTGAGATTCCGCTGAACGTCGTTGCATTATTAGCCAAGCCAAGTTGTGTTGAAGATACCCCCATTAGAACATCTGCGTACGCTGTGCCACTTACGATCGATGAACCCGCAGATAGGCTTGAAATGCCAAATGTCATTGGGCCTGCTCCAACATTATTGGCAGATAATTTGCCGTAGTTGCTGGAGCTCAAAATAATAATGTTGTAAAAAGACGGTAATGTCCCCGAGTACCTTAGGGGGGTGTTGGAGCCTTGCAGATTATCGATTGTTGTAATCGTGCCTTGATTGTTGTAGATACCGTAGATACCACGGAAATTACCTGATATTGAACCAAGGTTAGTAATCGAGTTAATCGAGCCTCCGTTTAGTATCCCAAAAATCGACGCCGCGCCAACCATGGCACCCGTAGCGATCGTCAGATTCAGCCCCGTTGAAGGTCCAACATAAATCGCGAGGAAACCATCCACGGTCGCTCCGTTCGGTACGGTGATGGTTAAGTTGCTAGCAGTTATCGATAAACCATCACAGCCGGGGGCGCTTGGGCTTGTATCGGCTGTACATTGCACAGCAACCGCCTCTGACATTCCTAGACCTAGGTACCCCATGATTAACAGCAAACTTACACATCGCAGTAGTACTGCAGTAAGCGGCTTGTTTGACGTTGTTTGCTCACGCTGAGCGAATATCGCAATATTCAGAGAAAAAATCATCTGGAGTCGAGCCTAAGGATCGCGCTTGCATACTAGCGGCCCCAGTTGGCTGCAAAGCGTACAAAGCACTGATTAAAATGAAAGCTCGAAACGAAGAGGTGAAGCTCGAGGCGCGGGTAATTTATAAGATAAACTTTGTTTTAACTATACCAATTCGTGCAAATGCACCCTAACTAGCGTACTCGCTCACTGTACGCTGTATTTAATTAAAGGGAAAGCGCTAGATTTTGCGTCGGCGAAGTGCAAAAATCTTGCTTAGGAGGTTTGAAAGCGACGCTTCCTCTGCAGGCCCCACCAGGGATAGCTGTCGAATCTGAACTTAGTTTGCAAACAGCTGAACTTGAATTGCCGACGGCAGTAAAACTCTGGACTTGGATTGCCAACGACAATATTCGCTGACATTCGACAGCTTGATAGAGAGCTATAAATTCCTTAGCCCTCTTGAAATCCCCAAAACAACCCTTATAATTAGCACTCGACCCCAGTGAGTGCTAACAACTCACGAAGGCGTTTTCCAACAACCTTATTATTTGTAACAGGAGTTCTACATGGCCCTGCGTCCCCTGCACGATCGCGTGATCGTCAAACGCCTGGACAACGAGCGCACAACTGCCTCGGGCATCGTTATCCCTGAAAGCGCGGCTGAAAAGCCCGATCAAGGTGAAGTGCTAGCCGTTGGTCCCGGCAAACAAACTGAAGACGGCAAAGTCCTGAAAATGGACGTCAAAGTTGGCGATAAAGTTTTGTTCGGCAAATATGCTGGCCAAACCGTCAAAGTTGATGGCGAAGAAGTTCTGGTCATCCGCGAAGAAGAAATTCTCGCTGTTGTCCAGTAATCCACAGAATACGAAGGAAACCTAAATGGCTGCCAAGCAAGTTCTATTCGGTGATGACGCACGCGTGCGCATCGTCCGTGGCGTAAATATCCTCGCCAATGCTGTAAAAACCACCCTCGGCCCTAAAGGCCGTAACGTTGTGCTCGAGCGTTCGTTCGGCGCCCCAACCGTCACTAAAGACGGCGTGTCGGTTGCTAAAGAAATCGAACTCAAAGACAAATTCGAAAACATCGGCGCCCAGTTGGTGAAAGAAGTCGCTTCAAAGACTTCTGACAACGCTGGCGACGGCACCACCACTGCAACAGTGTTGGCGCAGTCGATTGTTGTTGAAGGCCTCAAGTATGTGGCTGCCGGCATCAACCCAATGGATCTGAAGCGCGGTATCGACAAAGCTGTCGCCGTTGCTGTTGAAGAGCTCAAGAAGTTGTCAAAGCCTTGCACGACAACCAAAGAAATCGCTCAAGTTGGCTCAATTTCGGCTAACAGCGACTTCTCAATCGGCAAAATCATTGCAGACGCAATGGACAAAGTCGGTAAAGAAGGCGTGATCACTGTCGAAGACGGCAAGTCACTCGACAACGAGCTCGACGTCGTTGAAGGGATGCAGTTTGATCGCGGCTACTTGTCGCCTTACTTCATCAACAATCCTGACAAGCAAGTGTCAGCGTTGGATGACCCGTATGTTCTGATCTATGACAAAAAAGTCAGCAACATTCGTGATCTGCTGCCCGTGCTTGAGCAAGTTGCCAAGTCGAGCCGCCCACTGCTGATCGTGGCTGAAGACGTCGAAGGCGAGGCCTTGGCCACGCTGGTCGTCAACAACATTCGTGGCATTCTCAAAACTACCGCCGTTAAAGCGCCTGGTTTTGGTGATCGTCGTAAAGCCATGCTCGAAGACATCGCCATCCTCACCGGTGGTACCGTCATTTCTGAAGAAACCGGTATGTCGCTTGAAAAAGCCACACTGGCAGAACTCGGTCAGGCTAAGCGTATCGAAGTCGGTAAAGAAAACACCATCATCATCGACGGTCATGGCGATGCCAAGTCAATCGAAGCACGCGTCAAGCAGATTCGTGTTCAGATCGACGAAGCCACATCTGACTACGATCGTGAAAAATTGCAAGAGCGCGTGGCCAAGTTGGCCGGCGGTGTTGCTGTGATTCGCGTCGGTGCTGCTACCGAAGTCGAAATGAAAGAAAAGAAAGCACGCGTTGAAGATGCTCTGCATGCAACACGCGCTGCGGTCGAAGAAGGTATTGTTCCTGGCGGTGGCGTTGCGTTGATTCGTACACGCGCTGTCGTGTCGAAGCTTAAAGGTGACAACGCTGACCAAGACGCAGGCATCAAGCTTGTGTTGCGCGCCATCGAAGAGCCATTGCGCATCATCGTTGCAAACGCTGGTCACGAGCCAAGCGTTGTGGTCAACGAAGTTGCAAACGGTTCAGGTAACTACGGCTTTAACGCCGCCACCGGTGAGTACGGTGACTTGGTCGAGCAGGGTGTGTTGGATCCAACTAAAGTCACACGCACTGCATTGCAAAATGCAGCGTCTGTTGCCAGCTTGTTGCTGACAACTGAAGCAGCTGTCTGCGAACTGGCTGAAGACAAGCCAGCTGGCGGTGGTGGTATGGGTGGTGGTGATATGGGCGGCATGGGTGGAATGGGCGGCATGGGCGGATTCTAAGCTCAGTTGCACATGGCCTGAGCTTCGGCTCAGGTAGCTATGTGAAGTAAAAAATCCAGGCTTCGGTCTGGATTTTTTTATGCGTGTTTTGTCCGCTTTATACGCACGCGCTTGAACCGTCCCTGCGTGGGTATTTGTGCTGGGCAAAATACGCCACTCCGGGGCGGCTCAAGCGCTGGGGTGGGTTGACGCGGTGGGTCGCTTCTTTATTACTGGGTGTCGCGGGCTAGGATTGTGAGTGCTACGGCTTGTGCTCTGAGTACTAGGGTGTCGATGCGGCAGTATTCGTCGGCGGTATGCACTTGGCCGCCGACTGGACCTGTTGCACACAGGGTGGGAGCTCCGACTGAGGCGGTGAGGCCGCTGTCTGCTGAGCCGCCGGTGAACTCGCCTTTGACTTGCACGCCCAGTTCTTCGGCAGACATGCGGTAGTCGGCTAACAGGTCGCGACTGGCATTTGTTTCGAAAAGTGGAAGAAAAGTCCCTTGATGAGTGATGCGTCCGCAGGTGCAGGGCAGGGCTTCCTCTTCGATGATGTCTTTGATGCGTTGCTGCAGTTCCTCATGATCCACGTCACCAGGAAACCGAACATCTAATTGGCCCGAGGCATGGGGGGCTACGGTATTGACTGACATGCCACCTTTTATCGTTCCGACATTGGCGGTGATACCGGCGGCACGGTCAGTGAGTTGATGTAGTGCGGTGATCTTTCTGGCCAAGGCCTCGATTGCGCTGGCGCCCTTGTCGTGATTGACGCCTGAGTGCGCGGCCACGCCATCGACTTCGAAGTCGATAAAGAAGGCACCTTTGCGAGACGTGACAACGTTGCCGCTTGGCCGACCAGGTTCGGCGTTCAATACGGTGGCGGCGCCTTTGGCCATTTTTAGGATTAGTTCTCGCGAAGCGGGCGAGGCGATTTCTTCGTCGCCGGTGTAGAGCACCTTTATGGATGACTGATTACCTCCACAGGCATGAAACGCCCGCGCTACAAAGGTATTCATGATCAGGCCTGCTTTCATATCCGCTACGCCTGCGCCATAGGCGATTCCGTTTTCAACGCGATACGGACGTTGCGCCGCCGTTCCATCGGGGAACACGGTATCCATATGCCCCATCAGCAGCACGTGCGCTGCCTCAGGCCCAGCACTGCCGGGTACTTCAGCCACGAGACAGTCTCCGTGCTTCGCATTGGGGTGCACCTTTGTGTCGACCCCAGCCGCTTCGAGATGTTTGCGAAAAATTGCACCGACTTGATCAACGCCAGCCTTGTTGTAACTGCCGCTGTCAATGTTGACGACTTGTTCGAGCAGGGTGAACATCTCTTGCTCGTGGGCACGTAACCAGTCAAGAATGGCCTGTTTGACCTCAGCGTGTACCGCGACGGATTCAGTGTTTGGCATGACGGTTTCCTATTGGTTTTTCAACATATTAGCGTCAAAGCGCGTTGCAACCACACCTTTCTGTGTTGTCATCGTCGCGAGGGCGCTAGCGTCATTTTGCCGTTAGCCAGAGAACGTTTAGTATGTCAGCAGTTGGCCACGAGCCTATCGTAGCCCCGCTTGAGTGACGCGCCTCAGACGCGAGGGACACTCGCCACTATTCTTATCTATCGATCAATAGGATTTTTTAGCACCATGAATCAAAAGCAGGCTTTTCAACCACATTGGTCTGAAGCAGAACTGACAGACTTAGCAACCCGCGCATTTCAAGGGTTGGGTCTGACGCAAGCAGATGCTGCTGATGTTGTGAAAATATTGGTGCTCGCTGATCTTTTTGGTTTAAGTACACACGGGCTGTCGCGTATTGAGTCGTATGGTGAACGGTTGTTGGTGAAGGGGATCAGTGCACAGCCTAATATTTCTGTGCAAGCGCCTGCGCCTGCCTTGCGGTTGGTGGATGGTGACAATGGTGTGGGGCCGCTCGTGGGTATGCACGCCTTGCGTGCGGCGATGGAGGCGGCGCGGCAGTGTGGCATTGGAATGGCGTTTGCGCGTGGCAGTAATCATTTTGGGCCGATTTCACCCTACTCGTTGATCGCGGCAGAAGAGGGTTTTGCTAGTGTGATCGGTAGCAACGCCACCACGACGATTGCGCCCTGGGGGGGCAGTGATGCTCGGCTTGGCAATAGCCCCCTTGGTTTTGGTGTGCCAAATCCCGGTGGTTCGCCGTTTTTGCTGGATATGGCGATGAGTGTGGTCGCACGCGCCAAGGTGCGTAATGCATTTAAGCGTGGCGAGTCGATTCCGGATACATGGGCGACTGACGCTCAGGGGCGTCCCACAACCGACCCTAAAGCCGCACTCGATGGTTTCTTATTGCCGGTCGGTGGGCACAAGGGTTATGGGCTTGCTTTACTGGTTGATATGTTTGCTGGGCTGTTGTCTAACGCGGCCTACCTCACTCATGTCAAGTCTTGGGTCGATGCGCCTGACGAGCCGCAAAACTTGGGGCACTTTTTTATTCTGATCGATACGCGTCTGTTGGGTTCGGCGCAGTGGTTGTCAGAACGGATGATGGATTTTGCTGCAATTCTGCATGATAGTCCTGCCGTGGATGCCGCTCGGCCAGTGATTGTGCCGGGTGAAATTGAATTGAAAAAAATGGCGCAACAACGTGCTAATGGCATCGTGCTTGATGAAGCAACAGTTTCGCTGTTGCTGCAGCACGCAAGCGCCTAACCGGAGAAGACCGTGCAAGATTGGACTTGGTTGTGGATCCCCGCCTCGATTTTTGCTGCTGCAGCACAAGCTGGGCGTAATGCCATTCAGCGCAGCCTGACCGAAAAGCTTGGCACACTTGGTGCCACGCAGGTACGGTTCTTGTATGGCTTTCCGTTTGCCGCACTGTTTGCCGCCATTGCTCTTTTTGCAACGGGGTCAACGTTTCCCTCCATGGATCTGAGCTTTGCCTTGTTTGTCGCTGCTGGGGCTGTTTCTCAAATCGCAGCAACGGCCTTGATGCTTGCGGCAATGCGCCAGCGCGCGTTTGTGGTGGTGACTGCCTGGACTAAAACCGAGCCCGTTCAGGTAGCGGTGTTTGGTTTGGTCGTGTTGGGCGACACGATTTCATGGCTTGCAATGGCTGCGATTATTGTCGCGACAACAGGGGTCACTGTGATGGCGCGCAAGCCCGTCAGCGGCCTTCAAGAGGGCTCTGCATGGCAGCCTGCCGTGTTGGGGTTGTTAGCCGGTGCTTGCTTTGCGATTGCCGCAGTCACTTTTAGGGGGGGTATCTTAGCGTTGGGGGATGGCCATTTCTTGATGCGTGCGTCGCTCACACTTGCGTGCGGGCTGGGTGTGCAAACACTGTTGCTGGCGATGTGGATGATGATTTTTCATTACGAAGCGTGGGTGCGTTGCTTGCACGCCTGGCGAATTTCTATATGGGGCGGCTTGCTAGGTGCTTCAGCCTCATCGGGCTGGTTTCTGGGTTTTGCTTTGACTGCAGCCGCGAATGTGCGCACCCTGGGCTTAGTCGAAGTTTTGTTTGCGCAACTGCTTTCTTGGCGAGTGTTTGCAAGCAAAAGCACACGTCAAGAAGTTGTTGGGACCGTACTGATTGTGGTGGGCGTGGCCTGCCTGTTACTGACGTCGGCATAAAGCGCTCTTTGGCCGCCACCCAAAGGGGTTGGGCTCGAGGCTAAGCCGACTCAAGGCTACGATCTTGAGCTTGAACCGGCTAGCCTGTTGTGTGTCTTAAAGTAATGGGATTCGTTTGGCCGCCGTTTCAGCTGCGGGCGTGCCTTTATATTCTTGAACGATACGCTGCAACGTGACTTTCGCAGCAGGGCGATTGTTCAGTTCAATCTGGCATCCTGCAATCAACAGTAATGCATCGGGTGCGCGAGTTTCTCTTGGGTACTTTTTCACCATTGCATCAAGTGTAGCGATCGCGCCTTTGAAGTCTTTTGAGGCGTAACGACTACTGCCAAGGTAAAACTGCGCGGTAGGCGTGAGTTTACTGTCGGGGTAGAGCGTCAAAAATGCAGTCAGGTTCTCAATAGCGTCTTTGTATTGAGCTTTGCGAAAGCTCTCAATCGACTGATCAAAGGCAGATTGCTCGCGAGGGTCAGCAGACTTGACATCGGGCGCTCGGGCGCCAGATGTGCCTCCGGGCGAGCCCAGGCCAGAGCTTGGTCGTCCGAGTTGTTCCATGTCGCCGCGCAGACGCATCACTTCTTGCTCGAGCGCTTCGATTTGATCTGCGAGCTGTAACCGAGCACGTTGGTTGGCGTCGGTGAGCGTTCTAATTTGTTGACGCAATTCAACAATCGCCTTGCGCGCATCATCATCGGCAAAGGCAAATGCAGGCTGACTGATTGCAAGGCAGCCAATCAAAAGTAACCCAGTACTGAGTACTCGCTTAGAGGCAGTTGTCATAGACTTAATATCCCGTTGAAACAACAAGGCGGCCAGTGAGCCGCCCTGTTTAGTTCAGATCACAGCACTAAAGCTTAACGCTTATAGTTGAAATCTGCACGACGATTTTCAGCGTAATCGGCATCAGTGTTGCCCAAGGCTTTAGGCTTTTCTTTGCCCAAGCTGATGGTTTCAACTTGAGTGTCTGAAACGCCTAGCAAGGTCAGCATACGGCGCACTGCTTCGGCACGACGCTGGCCAAGTGCCAAGTTATATTCAGAGCCGCCACGGGCATCGGTATTGCCCTCAATCACCACGCGTTGTTGAGGCGTGCTCACCAAGTATTTACCGTGAGTTTCAACTAGGCTGCGGTATTGCTCGCTAACCGTGTAGCTATTGAAATCAAAGTAAACCGAGCGCTGTTTTGCCAAAATGCTTTGTGGGTTAAACGGATCGAGAATGCCAGAGCCGTCTGCACCACCCGCCCCAGCTTTGTCGTCAAGAGAAACCGAGCTACAAGCTGCCAAACTAACAGCTAAGGCGGCGGTGGTTAGAGCTTTTGCGATGCGCGACATGATGTATCCTTTAAGAGGAAATTCAACGGTTATTGAGAAAAGGGGCCCCAGGTGGGTTCGCGTATTTCGCCGTTCAGGACAGACAGCGTTTGACGAACGCGACCATCACTAGATACCCCAGCTAACACGCTTCTACCACCCTGAACTGCGGCATATAGCACTTGCATTCCGTTAGGAGCGAAACTTGGAGACTGATCATCGCGCCCGTCGGTCAGAAGGGACTCTGCGCCAGTGGCCAAGTTAAGTGAGGCGATACGATACGCGCCGTCTCGACGAGTAACAGTCAGCAAGGTTTTGCCATCCGGAGAAATTCGAGGTGAGATATTGTAACCGCCGTTGAATGAGATGCGGCGCGGCTCACCGCCGTCGAGGCCGGTTTGATAAATTTGTGGGCTACCGCTGCGATCGCTCGTGAAGAAAATTGACCGACCATCAGGTGAAAAGACCGGTTCAGTATCAATCAAGGGCGAGCGGGTGACGCGACGCAGATTAGAGCCGTCATTGGCACCAAGTGTGTAGATTTGCGATAAACCATCGCGGGTCAGCACCACAGCTAGCGTATTGCCGTCGGGTGACCAGGCTGGCGCTGAGTTGTTGCCCTTGTAATTGGCCACCGGCGCACGCTTGCTGGTGGTGAGATGATGGACGTACACCACCGGTTTGCCAGACTCAAAACTCACGTAGGCCAGTCGGGCGCCATCGGGTGACCAGGCTGGCGAAATAATCGGTTCGCGCGAGCGCAAGGCCACCTGCGGGTTTTGCCCGTCGGCATCTGCAATTTGCAATTCGTAGGTTTTACCCTGTTTTAAGACGTAGGCGATACGTGTGGCAAATACACCTTTGATACCAGTGATTTTTTCGTAAATACGATCGGCAATCTGATGAGACATACGCCGCAATTCTTTTTCGGTGCCTGACACCGTAAAGCCATCAAGTGGGCCGCGTTTCACTGTGTCGCCAAGACGGTATTTAACCTCAAAACGACCATCTGGCAGGCGAATGACCGAGCCGTAAGCAATAAAGTCAGCACCTCGAGTACGCCACTCGTCGAACGCGATCGCTGAATCAACGTTAAGTGTTGACCCCGTCGTGGCGATGAGCCTGAACTGACCCGAGCGAGTTAGGTCGGCGCGGATAATTTCGGCGATCTGGCTGCCTGCGGCATCGCCACTAAAGTCTGCGATCGCGACGGGGTACTGTTGTGCCCCGGTGCCCGAGATATCGACGCGTAACTGCGCCTGCGCCGCACCTGCAAAAAATAGGGCGAGCGTAGTGACTAGGCAAGCCAGTAGCCAGCCGGATAGGACCGTGCCTGACTTTTTGCAGGCAGTTAGTGCGGGGTAGAGTCGATTAAACGTCATATGGTTGCAGGCTCCTATCAATCATACATATTGTAATTGACGTCGATGTAACCGGGGTAGCTTCCCGAAGACGGTCGTGGAAAAGGGGTGCAGCGTCGGATCCCTGTCTCAACGGCGCGGTCAAAGTTGACGTTGCCGGACGATTTCGTCAGTCTGACATCTGCAATTTGCCCGTCGGGCCGTAAGCTCACCCTGTATTGCGCAGCTGGGTTCCCGCCAGCGCCACGAGGCGGCGGCGGAAAGGACACGCCCGGCTGCACGCAAGCCCGTACCTTCGCGCCGTAGCCGTCATCTCGACCGCCACCGGCCTGATTGCGGTCAGCGGTCCCGCCCGGCAGACCCGCTGCGCTCAGGGCGTCGCCGCGCATCATATCCTTCAAAGCCTGATCTTTGGCGGCACGTTGAGCGGCTTCTTCTTTCGCTTTTTTCTCAGCAGCAGCAACTTTGGCAGCGTCTTCTTTTGCCTTTTTAGCAGCCTCTTCTTTTACTTTTTTCTCAGCATCTTCTTTCTCTTTCTTCTCGGCGGCTAGTTTTTCTGCAACAAGCTTTTTAGCAGCCTCATCTTTTGCTTTTTTGTCGGCCTCTGCGCGCTCGGCATCGCGACGGCGTTGCTCAAGCCGTTCAGCTTCTTTTATTTTTGCGATTTCAACTTCTTTTTTGATACGTTCTTTTTCTTTGATAGCCTCTTCGGCCGCGCGTTTGTCGGCAGCCTCTTTGGCGGCTATCTCGCGCTCAAGCCTCTCTTGTTCGCGTCGGCGTTTTGCCTCTTGCTCGAGGGCAATCTCTGGATCAACCTGAGGTGTTGGCGCAGCCGCTGGTGCAACCGGAGGGGGCGGCGGAGGCGGTGGTGGAGGCGAGGGTTCGGGCGTGGGCTCAGGCTTTGGCGCAGGCTCGGGTTTCGGCTTGGGTTCTGGGGGTTTAGCCTGGGGTGGTGGGCTCACAGGGCTATTACCATCGGCCACAAGCATAATTTCCAGTGGCCCGTTCGCTTCGGTTTTCCAGTCAAGTCCGAGCACAAGCATTAACACTAAGATCAAATGTGAGAGCAACGCCAAGCCGAGCGCACGCAAATTCATCGCCTGCCGTGGGGGCAGGATCGGACCGCGTACCAGTTTGGGGTGGCGAGGCGGCATCAGAACGAGAGGCGTTTAGGCGAGTTCGACATGACGTGAGTTAACGTTTGACTGGCTTGGCATTATTCGACGCAGGTGCTGTATTGCTTTTTTGATCGACCAATAAACCAAGTTTTGTGACTCCGTTTTTGCGCAAATCTTCCATGACCTTCATCACAACGTCGTAGGGAACTTTCCCATCAGCGCCAATGACCACCGGTTGGTCTGGCTTGAGTTCAGATAAGATGGTTTGTGCTAACGCGTTGCGCTCGACGGGTTTAAAGGTTTGACCGGATTCGCGTTTGCGCCAAGATACCTTGCTGTCTTCTGTAATTTGAATCTCAATCGGGGTCATGGGGACATTGGCCGCTTGTCCAACTGAGGGTAGCTCGATCAAGCCGGGTGTGATTAAAGGAGCCGTGACCATAAAAATCACCAACAATACGAGCATCACGTCGATATATGGCACGACGTTAATCTCGTTTTTGAGGCGACGGCCAGGGCGCCCAGAACTAGAGCGTACCGAAGACATTAGCGCACCTGCCGCTGCAGAATGTTCAAGAACTCATCGACGAAGGTTTCAAAACGAATCGACAGGCGATCGATGTCGTGGGTGTAGCGGTTGTAGGCCACCACGGCGGGGATTGCAGCAAACAGACCGATTGCTGTGGCAATCAGCGCTTCGGCGATACCGGGCGCGACCGAGGCAAGCGTGGCCTGTTGGACGTTCGCCAGACCAACGAAGGCGTGCATGATGCCCCAGACGGTACCTAGCAGGCCAACATATGGGCTGACTGAGCCTGTAGACGCTAAGAAGTTCAGATGCGACTCGAGTTCATCCATCTCGCGTTGAAAAGCAGCACGCATCGCGCGACGCGCGCCATCAAGCGTTGGTGCTGAGGCGGGCGTGGCACCTGCGCGGCGCGCCTTGGTGAACTCTTCCATGCCAGCGTGAAAGATGCGAGCTAACGCGCCGCTCTCGTTTAAACGCCCGGCAACCGATTGGTCAAGCCCATTTAAGTCACCACCCGACCAAAAATCATCTTCAAACCGGCGTGTTTGCGCTAACGACTTTTTAATTGTGGCGCGTTTCGAAAAAATGAAGGTCCAGGAGACAACAGAGACCACAATCAAGAGCAACATGATCAGTTGCACGGGGATGCTGGCGTTTAAGACCAGCGAGAGCATCGACATGTCAGAGGTAGTTGGCATCACTTATTCCTGAATAGTTACTGCAAATTTGGTACGCACCGATTGCGGGATTGCTGCGATCCGCATGTTAACGGTTTCTACACAACACACTTGGATATTGCTTTTGGTCAGAAGTTCACCATTTCGGCAAATCGTCTGGTGGAAGTGTAACGAAGCTCGGCCCATTCGTGTGACTTCGCTCTCAATTTGTAATAAGTCATCAAGGTACGCGGGTTTGAGGTAGCGAATATCAAGCTCGGTCACCATGAAGCCTCGTTGCTCTTGCGCGGCGAGCTCTGATTGGTGAATGCCTGCAGCGCGCAGCCACTCGGTGCGGCCACGCTCCATGAACTTGAGGTAGTTTGCGTAAAAGACAACACCGCCCATATCGGTGTCTTCGTAGTACACCCGCACAGCAAAGCGATGTTTAAACGCAGGAGGCTGGGGTTGCATCTTTAAGCCCCTTTTTGACGGCGTGTCAGCGCTTTGAGCCATGTTGCCATGCTTTTAAATCTGCGACAAACGAGCGATCGTTTGCGCGACGCAGTCAGCCAGCGCAACACGAGCCGCGTCGGTTTCGGTGCGGCACAACAGTTCAACGACACCGTCTTTCAGGCCGCGATCGCCCACGGTAATTCTAATGGGTGGGCCAATGAGCTCCCACTCGGCAAACATGATACCGGGGCGCAGATCGCGATCGTCCAAAATGACGTCAATCCCTTGGGCTTTGAGCGAGGTGTAAATTGACTCGCAGGCGGTGCGTACCTCTTCGCTTTTACCCCAACCGACCCCGCAAATGACCACTTCAAAGGGTGCCAGAGCGCGAGGCCAGACAATGCCTTTGGCATCGTGATTTTGTTCGATCGCTGCGCCGACCAAACGGGTGACGCCAATCCCGTAGCAGCCCATCTCCATCAGGGCTGGCTTGCCAGTTTCGTCTAGAAAGGTCGCCTTCATCGCCTCAGAGTATTTTGTACCAAGGTAAAAGACGTGCCCGACTTCAATGCCTCGTTGGATTGCCAGTTGGCCGTTGCCTGAGGGCGCGCGGTCGCCCGCGACGACATTACGTAAGTCTGTCACCAAATCTGGTTCGGGCAGGTCACGTACCCAGTTCACTCCGCTCAGGTGGGCGTCTTCTTGGTTGGCGCCACAGATAAAGTCATGCATCTTGGCGACGGTGTGGTCGGCAATGACTTTAACCGGCAGTTTTGTGTGTACGGGGCCTAAATAGCCTGGTTTGCAGCCAAAGTGCTCAACGATCTCAGTTTCAGTGGCAAATCTAAAGCCATGATTCAGGCCGGGGATCTTGCCAGTTTTAATCTCGTTGAGTTCATGATCGCCACGCAATAACAGCAGCCACACTTTACTTGGCTGATCTTTATGATCGGTAGCGAGGACGATCGACTTAATGGTTTGTGCCAGCGGCACCCCCAACAATTGCGAAACGGCCTCGCATTTGGCTGCGCCCGGCGTGGATTCGAGTTTCATGGCGGCGGTTGGGGCGCTGCGCTGTTCGATTAGGCAAGGCGCAACGGCAAGCTCAATATTGGCAGCGTAGTCTGTCGCGGGGTCGTACACGATCAAGTCTTCGCCGATGTCGGCAATCACCTGAAACTCGTGACTTTGCGAACCGCCGATCGACCCAGTGTCGGCAGAAACCGCCCTGAAGGTCAGACCCATTCGCTGAAAAATCTTCATGTAGGCGTCAAACATGATTTGATAGCTTTTTTGAGCACCGGCCACATCGCGATCAAACGAGTAGGCGTCTTTCATGGTGAATTCGCGTCCACGCATGACACCAAAGCGCGGGCGGCGCTCATCGCGAAACTTCGTTTGAATGTGATAAAAATTTACCGGCAACTGTCGCCAGCTTTGAATTTCGTTACGCGCGATGTCAGTGATGACCTCTTCAGAGGTGGGTTGCAACACAAAATCACGGCCATGGCGGTCTTTCATGCGCAAAAGCTCTGGGCCGTATTGCTCCCAGCGCCCCGACTCTACCCACAGTTCGGCGGGTTGCACCACCGGCATCAAGAGCTCGAGCGCCCCTGCTGCGTTCATTTCTTCGCGGATAATGTTTTCGATCTTACGTATGACACGCAGGCCTAACGGCATGTAGTTGTAAATGCCGCCGGCTAGTTTGCGGATCAATCCTGCGCGCATCATCAGTTGATGGCTAGTGATCTCGGCGTCGTTAGGGGCTTCTTTTAGGGTGCTGATATGAAAGGCGGATGCGCGCATGGGATAGGGGCTAAATTTTATTAGGGCATATTGCCCAACAGGTACGTATAATCACCCGCATTGTATTGAATTCGCAGGGAGTGGCCATGCTTGATCGCGAAGGCTACCGTCCAAATGTTGGGATTATCCTCGTTAATCAAAAAAACGAGGTCTTTTGGGGCAAGCGCATACGGGAACACGCATGGCAGTTTCCGCAAGGCGGCATCAATCAGGGCGAGAGCCCTTCGCAGGCGATGCTGCGCGAGCTTCACGAAGAGGTTGGTCTGTTGCCTGACCATGTCCGTATTTTGGGACGTACGCGCGAGTGGTTGCGTTACGATGTGCCGGATACCTTCATTCGGCGCGAGTCACGCGGGCACTACAAGGGACAAAAGCAGATTTGGTTTCTGCTGCGTATGCTTGGGCGCGACACAGACGTGTGTTTGCGAGCCACCCCACACCCAGAGTTTGATGCTTGGCGCTGGAGCCCCTACTGGGTCTCACTCGAGGATGTCATCGAGTTCAAGCGCGACGTTTACACTCAAGCGCTCAATGAGTTATCGCCCTTGATTTTCAAGCGTGGGCAAGATCTCGCAGAGCCAGTTGCGGCGCAAGTGTTGCCTGAGCAAAGCCCCTAGCGAACCTCGCAGAAAGGCTCCTAGCTAAGTCAGTCGCTAGATCCATAGTTAGATCCGTGGCTAAGTCCGCAGCAAAGCTTGAACAAGTCTGGACAAGAAAAAAAGCCGCGCCTAACCTCTTCACCAGAGTGTTAGGCAAAAAAAGCAGTGCATCGCTGCACTGCTCCTGACTTCTGCCATTTAGTGCGTAAATTCGAGGTCTAGCAATTTGCCCAGCGCAGTGTTGGCCCAATCGGCGGTATTTGTGCGCAGGATATGAACTTTTCCTGTGCGATCATCACGCAGGTGCGCCTCGTGTACCTTCCACAGTTGATCTCTGACCTGCCTGAGCGACTGCTCGGTTTTGATTTCGAGATACTTGCCCACCATTAATGCCATAAAGCAGACTAATACGTGAGCCTTGATAGCCTCTTGCGTGTGGTGGAAGATTGGTCGAGCTCTGAGATCGGACTTGCTCATGCGAAACGCTTGCTCGACGTGCCAGAGATCTTTGTAATAAGCGATAACCTCGGCGTTGGACATTTCCTGCTCTGGAATATTAGTAACGTGGCCTTTGATGCCTAGGAGCTTCTCGGTTTTAGTCCTCAAGTCTGCATCGAACACAAAGGGTGCACCTGGTTGATCAGACTTCTTGACGAACTTGGCTCGCCGACCTGGTTCTTTGCGCTCGATGAGCGTCATGGCGCGTGCGACCTGCTTGTCAAACTCGCGTTTGTCCTTTCGATAGCGCGTCGTTGAGAACTCACACACGATCGGGGCCTTGAGGCCTGCGTAGGCGTATTCAAAGCGCTTGATGGCTTGGTCGGTTCGAGGCAACTCGGTATAAATCTGATCAATGAAACGCTGAGCCGTGTTAGCAAGCCTGGCGCCCACGATATAACGATAACCATCAGTGTTCAATTGCTGCATGTTCTCCTTGGATAGCATTGCCGCGTCCGCCACGATGATGGGCTTTGTTTGGCCAACCCGCTTCTCAAAGCGGCGTAAGATCTTAAGCATGGTGTGACCTTCAAAGGTATTGCCCTCAAACACTTCGTGCATGACAGGAAACCCCGAGCGAGTCGTGATGAGGCCGATCACGATCTGAGGCTGCTGTGGCTTGTTGTCCTTGGAGAAACCTGGGCGCTGAAAGTCATGTTCCTTGAAGGATTCAAAATACAGCGTCGTGACATCGTAAAGAACTAGGCTAAAGGTCTCTTGTAAATCTTGTCGTGCAGTCTCAATGGCGGCAGACTCTATCGCCTCTTGATGCTCTACTAGCTTTGCTAGTTGTCGATAGACAGTTCGCTCGGCGTAGCCGACATTGAAGTACTGGTCAAGCAACTGTATCGTGCGCAGTTTAGAGGCCGGTTCAACGATGCGCATGAGAGCTAGATCTTGATACAACATCGGCAATGAGCCCAGCCCGCAGCGCGATACGCAAACAAGTAAGGCCTCTCGGGCAAACAGGTGCGTGACACCCGCCAGCGTGGTGTGCGCTAGATCAAGGGACTCCGATGCATTCTGAGTAAACAAGCTTGGTTGAGTACGATGGGCTTCGGCGTATTGTTCGGCTTGTACGACTAAAGCCTCAAGCTGTGTTTGATCACGTGCACTGCCAATGTGTTTGACCACAATGCGCCGTTTGCCCTCATGGCGCACCACCTGAACGGCTGTCGAGCCTGAGGCCGTTCTTGTCTTTCGAGTTGTGAGATCGCCGCGCATGCATAAAAGATAGCATTAGTGCGTAAACTCGAGAAATCAAAAAACGTAACTAATTGAAAAATAAAAGCTAATTATTCAGACCTATCAAATATCAGCAAAAGTGGCAGAAGTCA
>JAIPCU010000028.1 GCA_021738045.1 Candidatus Methylopumilus sp.
ATTGTGATAACAGGTGCCAGCAACTATTTCACGGCAGGCAACGACCTCAAAGATTTTCAAAAACCTCGCACCTCGGGTGACAGCGGTGGCATCACTTTGTTACGCAGCCTCATCGATTGTGATTTGCCGATCATTGCCGCAGTTGAAGGTCGTGCGATCGGTATCGGCGTGACGATGTTGCAGCACTGTGATTTTATTTGCGCGGCCGACAACGCCTTGTTTACGATTCCGTTTGTCGCGCTGGGGCTTTGCCCTGAAGGCGCCTCAAGCGTCTTGCTCGCGCAAATTGTTGGCGCGCGGCGCGCGTCAGACTGGTTGCTACGTGGCAAAACCTTCGGTGCACAAGAGGCACTTGATGCTGGGTTTATCACTCAGATCACGCACGCTGGGCAAGCCCTGGCAATCGCTCAAGCGCTCGGTGACGAATTAGCCGCCCTACCCCCGCAAGCCTTGCAGCTGTCAAAGCGCATGATGAAACATACCCAACGCCCCATGCTGCATGACACGCTGAACTATGAGTTTGGTTTGTTTTCTGAACGCTTGCAATCAGAAGAAGCGCAGGCGGCCGTGGCGAAGTTGTTAAAAAAATAACGCTAATATCTTGACCTGCCTGATACCCACATGCAAAGCTTGAACAGTTACAACGGAGAAAACTTACTATGCTGACCGCACGCACCAACGATGGCGTTGACCTTTGCTACGAAACCACCGGCTCTGGTGACCCAATTATTTTTGTTCATGAGTTTGCTGGGCACAAAGAAAGTTGGGAGCCTCAGATTCGGCATTTTGCGCGCCGTTATCAATGCGTCACGTACAACGCGCGTGGCTATCCACCGTCTTCGGTGCCGCCTGACGTGTCGTCGTATTCGCAAAACCGCGCAGTGGCCGACATCGTGGCCGTGATGGATCACCTAAAGATTAAACAGGCTCATATTGTGGGCTTGTCGATGGGCGGCTTTGCGACTCTGCATTTTGGTTTGCAACATCCCGACCGCGCACTTTCGTTGGTGGTGGCGGGCTGCGGCTATGGCGCCGAACTTGAGCAGGGCGAGCAATTTCGCAAAGAGGCTGAGGCAAGCGCCAAGATGCTGCTCGAACAGGGTATGAAAGCCTTTGTCGACAAGTACGCGTTTGGCCCTACACGTTTGTCGTTTGAGCGCGCCGATCCACGTGGCTTTGCAGAATTTATTCAACAGTTTTATGGTCACTCAGCGTTAGGCTCGGCCAACACGCAGCTAGGTGTTCAGCGCGAACGACCCTCGCTCTACAACTTAAAAGATCAACTGCAAAAACTGACCGTCCCAACCTTGATCATCAACGGCGACGAAGACTGGCCTTGCTTGAAGCCAGGACTGATGCTGAAAGAAACCATCCCGTCTGCCGCGTTAGCGATTTTGCCTAACTGCGGACACACCATGAACATCGAGATGCCCAACGAGTTCAATCACGCGCTTGAGCAGTTTTTGCAGCACGCAAGCAGTGGTCGCTGGCCTCAGCGCGATCCACGCGCCATGGTGGCTTCGATTACAGGGATGAAATGATCTTGCCTCAAGACGCCACTCTCACCACCCTCGCCTCCCTAGACACCAACACGGTGTCTGACGCCTTAGACTTTATGGGGCTACCTGGCGCCACCTATGGGCTACGGCCCTTATGGAACTGCCCAAAAATTGTTGGACGGGCCTCGACGATTCAGTTGGGCCCTAAAACGGGTACAGCGCCAACGGTGCACTTGATTTCACCTGTCATTGCCAGCGTCACCACCGATGATCGCGTTTTGGTAATCACCGGTGGGACTGAAGGGATTTCGTGCTGGGGTGACATATTGGCCAACGCCGCCAAGATGAAAGGGATACGCGGCTCGGTGATTGACGGCATGAGCCGCGACATTGAAGGCAGCGAATCCATCGACTACCCCGTGTATGGTCGTGGGCTGACCATGATCAGCGCGCGCAATCGCTTAGTACAAATCGCCTCAGGCACGCCGATTGTTGTGGCGGGTGTGACCGTTTGTGAAGATGACTATGTGATCGCAGATCGCTGCGGTACGGTCTTTGTGCCCGCAGCAAAAATCGACGAGGTGTTAGCCCTTGCACAACGCATTGCCTCACGCCAAGACGGCATGGTGCAAGCCGTGCGCGCCGGACAATCAGTTGAAGACGTGATGCACGACAAAAAGTTTGAGGCCATCAGAGCTTAACTGACACGGCAACGCTCAATGTTGCCGCGCCAGAAGTTTCTTAACCCGTCAGCCCCACCGACAGCCCACCGCACACATAGAGCAGCTGCCCTGTGATGTAACCGGCTTTCGGATCCAGGAACATGCAGATTGCATGTGCGACTTCGTCGGGCTCACCGAAGCGCCCGACCGGAACCGATGCCATGATTTTTTTAGTTTGTGGCAGGTCTGGGGGATTACTGTCCAAAAACAAATCGGTGGCAATCGGGCCTGGTGCAATCGCGTTGACGGTAATGCCTTGGGTTGCGGTCTCAAGCGCCCAAGTGCGCGTCATGCCGACTAGGCCTGCTTTGGTACCACCATACACAGTACGACCATCTTTACCCAGCATGGCGCGGCTACTGAGGTTCACAATGCGACCGTATTTGTTAGCACGCATCGCAGGTAGCACGCCCTGCATCAACAGCAAAGGTGCCACCATGTTTAAAGCGACTGTTTCTTCGATGTGCTCAAGAGTCACGTCTTGAATCTTCGCGACGTGAATCATCGCCGCGTTATTGACCAGACTCAAAATCTGTTTTTTCGCGGCCCAGTCGCCAATGGCTTCGCGCGTGCGCTTGGCGTTACCCAAGTCAACCGATTCAAAAATCTCACCCGGCAATAATTGCTTGGGTGCGGTGCGGCTGAAGTTTAAAACCTCGTACCCATCGCGAAGCAAACGCTCAACAACTGCGCGACCAATACCGCGGCTGCCGCCGGTGACTAACGCTGTTGTCCCTTTCATTCTGCTTTGATTCCTCTTTCTTTAATGAGTTTGCCCCATTTGGCGCGCTCAATGTTTTCAAAGGCGGCTAGGTCTGCGCCAAATAAATTGCCAGGTGTTGCGGCCAACTTGGCGTAAGCCTGTTCGACTTTTTCAGATTTCAATCCCGCACGCGCCGCTTCAATGAGCTTATCCATCACCGGCTGAGGGGTTCCTTTAGGCGCATAGATCGCAAACCAGGCGGTGACGTCAAACCCAGCAACACCCGATTCAGCAAAGGTGGGCAACTGATCGGCCAGTGGACTCCGTTGTGCCGAGGTCACCGCAATGCCGCGCACGCGCGAACCATCTTTGATCTGATTAATTGAACCGGGCAAATTATCAAACAGCAAATCAATATTGCCGCCTATCAACGCAGGCATCGAGGCCGACACCCCTTTGAAGGGTACGTGCAACAACTCAACGCCGGCCATCGCCTCAAAATACGCACCGGTCAAGTGTGGCGATGAGCCGATACCTGGGGTGCCGTAAGTCAGTTTTTTATCTTTCGCGTCGCGCGCAGCTTTAATCACATCCGCCAGCGACTTCCAGGGTGAGTTCGCCGCCACCACCAACACATTAGGCGTAGTCGACACTAGCGCGATAGGTAGCAGGTCTTTGCCCGGATCAAAGGTCATCTCGGTATACAAAAACGGATTGATTGACTGTGTGCCAATCGTACCTAAACCAATCGTATAGCCATCAGGTTTGCTGCGCACCACACCTGCTAAACCGACGTTGCCGGCAGCACCAGGCTTGTTTTCAACCACAACGGTTTGCTTGAGCGTGGCTTCCATGGCCTGCGCGATCGAGCGACCAAAAATATCAGCAGCGCCCGCTGCTGGGTACGGTACGACCAAAGTCAGTGACTTGGTCGGAAAATCTTGCGCCTGCGCCATGGGTGCGGCAACCAGCGAGAGCCCAGCAACCGCCAAGGCCGTGCACGACATGCGTTGAAAAAAATACTTGTGTTTCATTGAGTTTGAGCTCCAGTTACATTTCAATCACGCCGCACTGCAGCATGCCTTGCCGAATCAGCGTGTGTCTGCGGCGACCTGACGTATCGCGCGCGTATTCGTACTATAGTGACAGGTGTAAATATAGCAGTACAAACCAACGGGTACTTTGGCATGACAGCAACATCACTATTCTTTTCTGAGCGCATGGCGGTCTTAGCCAAAACCCATGCCAATCATCCTGCTTTAATTGACCGCGATAGCCCAACGACGTTTGCGGCGCTGCATCAACAAACACTGCAGCTCGCCGGCAGTATGGCCGCCATTGGCATCAAAGCCCATGACCGGGTTGCGGTCTGGTTACCCAACTGCACGGCCTGGGTACAAACTTTTTTAGCCTGCGCCCACTTAGGCGCGACAGTCTTGGCCGTCAACACTCGCTTTCGCAGTCAAGAGGTCGCCGACATTATCGGCCGTGGCAAGGCTGACTGGCTGGTGTTGTGGCCTGATTTCAAAGGCATCGCCTTTGCTGACATGCTCGCTGATATCCCTCAAGAGGTGCTTGCCCGCCTGCGCGGTGTACTGGCGGTTGGCGAGCCCGGCAGCAGCGCGATGACAGCCATCGCCAAACGCGGGCATGTCTTGCACGCGTTTAGTGATTTACTGCAAAGCACCCACCCCGTGCCGCAAGCGTTTGGGCAGGCACCGGCACTGTGCTTTACCACCTCAGGCACGACCTCTATGCCAAAGTTTGTTGTGCACAATCAGCACAGCTTGATTGTTCACGCTGATTCAATGCAAAAGGCCTTTCACTACGATCAGACCAGTCGCATTCTGGCAAGCGCCCCGTTTTGTGGCGCCTTTGGATTTTCGACCCTCACAGGTGGGCTAGCCACCGGCTGCACGGTTGTGTGCGAACCCGTCTCTGACACCCACAGCACGCTTGAACAAATTCGTAAGCATCAGGTCACCCACACCTATGCCAATAACGAATCACTGTTAAAGCTCTTTGAAACGGCCCCCTCTCCTGCCACGTTCGCAACCTGCAAACTGTTTGGGTTCGCAAGCTTTTCACCTGCTATCACCAACTTGCTTGAAGAGGCTGAGCGCAACCATGTCGCACTCACCGGCCTGTATGGCTCAAGTGAATTACAGGCGCTAATGGCCGCGCAACCCCTTGACCCCTCACAGGGAGATGTCAGCGTGCGCTACCTGTCGGGCGGGCGCTTGATACATCCAGACGCGCGGGTGCGGGTGCGCGATCCGGCGACCGGTCAGCTTGCACCGCATGGTGAGTCGGGCGAAATCGAGATCAAATGTTCCAGCCAAATGTTGAGCTATCTCGATAACCCTGATGCCACCGCACAAGCCTATACGCCCGATCTCTTTTTTAAAACGGGTGACCTTGGCTACACCGTGAGCGACACACAGTTTGTGTTTCAAACTCGCATGGGCGATTCGATGCGGTTATCGGGGTTTTTAGTCAACCCGGCAGAGATCGAACACGCCATCGAAGCGCTACCCGGCGTACAGGCCTGTCAAGTTGTTGGTGCTATACAGGGTACAAAAATCTTGCCCTTCGCGTTCGTGATCTTGTATGCAGGCTCGCAAGCGGATCCCATTCGCTGGGCCACCGAGTGCAAACGCACCATGGCGGGCTACAAGGTACCCGTACACTTTGAAGTCGTCACCGAGTTCCCGACCGTTCAAAGTGCCAACGCCGTCAAGATCTTAAAAAACAAACTGCGCGAAATGGCCAGTGAAATTCTTGCGAGAACCTCTTAAATGTTTAACCCCGATTCATTACTCTTACCCTTTTTTGACGATAGCCACCGTCAGCTACACGATGACTTACACAAGTGGTCTGCGCAGCAATTCACCAACCGCGTTCATCAAGGTAACGTCGATCAAACCTGCGTAGACCTCACACGCACCTTAGGTCAAGTGGGCTGGCTACGGTACTGCGTGCCGGCACAGTATGGCGGCGCCCTGCCCGCGCTTGATTCACGCAGCCTGTGTTTGATCCGACAAACCCTGAGCTACTACGATGGCTTAGCCGATTTTGCCTTTGTCATGGCAGGTTTAGGTAGCGGGCCGATCTCGTTATTTGGCTCAGACCATCTCAAAGAAAAATATCTACCCAAGGTCGCCACCGGCGAACTGATCGCAGCGTTTGCCTTGTCTGAACCTGACGCAGGCTCTGACGTTGCTGCCATGACGACACGCGCCACGCGTACGGCAACGGGCTATCGCCTCAATGGCCTCAAAACCTGGATCTCGAACGCTGACATCGCGGATTTTTATATCGTGTTTGCCCGCGTTGAGGGTGACGAGGCTGAAGGCGTCACCGCCTTTGTAGTCGATGCGACAACGCCTGGTTTAAACGTCAGCGAGCGCTTTGACGTCATTGCGGCCCACCCGATTGGCAGCCTGACCTTCACCGACTGCGAGATCCCGGCGTCACAACGCTTGGCCCAACCCGGTCAGGGCTTCAAAGTCGCCATGCAAAATCTTGATGTATTCAGAGCCTCGGTGGGTGCCGCGGCCTTAGGCTTTGCCGAGATCGCTCTGGATATGGGTATCAGTCGCGCCACCACTCGCCCAATGTTTGGCGCGATGTTGTCTGATTTGCAGATGACACAGGGCGCCATTGGCGATATGTGCACTGAGATCGATGCGGCCACGCTCTTGATCTATCGCGCGGCCTGGGAACGCGATATCTTGCAACGCCGCACCACAAAATCTGCAGCGATGGCAAAGATGTTTGCCACTGAAGCTGCCCAGCGCGTGATTGACCGCTGCGTACAGTTACACGGTGGCCTAGGCGTCAAAGTCGGGCACCCGTTAGAAATGTTGTATCGTGAAATCAGAGCACTACGTATTTATGAAGGTGCAACCGAAGTACAACAAGTCATCATCGCACGCGAAACACTTAAAAATAAAACCTCAGGAGCAATGCAATGAACGGTTCAGAAGCTATGGTGCACACCCTACTTGAGGGTGAAGTCGATGTCTGTTTTGCCAACCCCGGCACCTCTGAAATGCACTTTGTTTCAGCGCTGGATCGGGCACCAGGTATGCGTTGCGTGCTGGGCTTGTTTGAAGGTGTGGTCAGTGGCGCGGCCGATGGCTACTATCGCATGGCTGAAAAGCCCGCTGCCACACTATTGCATCTAGGCCCTGGCCTAGGCAATGCGCTGGCCAATATCCACAACGCCAAACGTGCTTATTCAGGCATGGTCAATATCGTGGGGCAGCACGCACTGGATCATATTCATAACAACGCGCCGCTGAACTCTGACGTTGAAGCAGTTGCCCGCCCCATGTCAAACTGGGTCAAGACCACCATGTCGGCCGCCGCTGCGCCCTTAGACACGGCTGAGGCGATCTCACAGGCGCGCAGCACCCCTGGCCGCATCGCCACGCTGGTGCTGCCAGCCAACTGCGCCTGGGAGCCCTCTGACCCAGGCCACTACTCAACAGCGCCCGCACAAACTGCCGCAGCACCTCTGGCGGATACCGTGCTGGCCTTGGCCCGTTTGCTGTCAGATCGTAAGACTGCTGAGGCAACCACCCTCTTATTAGGCGGGCCTGCACTACGTGCAAAGTCAGCCACACTCGCTGGCAAAATTGCTGCGCACACTGGCTGTAAATTGGCTTGCGAGCCACGCAATCCTCGCATGGAGCGCGGCCGCGGTCGAGTCAATATTGCGCCCTTGCCTTTTCCGGTAGACGGTGCGGTCGCAATGATCAAAGATGCCAAGCATTTGGTGCTGGTCGGTAGCGCGCCACCTGTGGCGTTTTTTGCCTATCCCAACAAGCCACGCATGATCAAGCAGCCTGATTGCGAAGTGCATACCTTGGCCACGCTCACACACGACATCGAAGCCAGCCTACAAGCCTTAGTGGATGCCTTAGGCGCACAAAACACCGCCCCCGCACAGTTGTCGACGGGCCCCATCATCACTGACTTGCCCACGGGCACACCCTCAGTTGAACACTTTGGTGCCATCATCGCGGCCACCTTGCCCGAAAACGCCATTATGGTTGACGAGGCTGTGACCTCAGGTCGCCAATTTGCCAAGACCTTACCGCAAGCCGCACCACACGATTGCATCGACATCACGGGCGGCGCGATCGGTTGGGGCTTGCCCGCCGCCGTGGGCGCTGCAGTCGCTTGCCCTGATCGTAAAGTGTTTGCCTTTATTGGTGACGGCAGTGCGATGTACACCCTGCAAGCGCTCTGGAGCATGGCGCGCGAAAATCTTGATGTGACGGTCGTGATTTTTGCCAATCGTTCGTATCGCATCTTGCGCGGTGAACTGGCCAACATGGGCGGCCCCGAAGCCGGTGAAAACGCCAAGCGCATGCTAGATCTGGATCGCCCATTTTTAGATTGGGTGTCGTTGGCTAAAGGGCATGGCGTATCTGGCACCCAAGTCACGACTCTCGAAGGCTTTGCCAATGCCATGCGCATCGCGGCTAAAGAGAAAGGTCCTCGTTTAATCGAACTGGTGTTTTGATCTGTGATGCTTGCGTTAAACCGTCAGTCTGCTACGGCAACGCAACAACACGACAGAGTCACATACTTTAACAATCAGACAAACTTTTAAAACTTTTTTAAATTCTCTTTTAACTAATCCGAGACCAAAACATGAAATGCTATTGCGTCGTGATTTTTCGTGAAGCCCTCGAACTGATCGAGACCAAGACACCTGAACCGACTGGCACTGAAGTGCTGGTGCAAGTGCGCGCGGCTGGTGTATGCCATAGTGACATCCATTTTTGGGAAGGCGGTTACGACCTGGGTAACGGTCGTACGTTGTCGCTCAAAGACCGCGGCATCAAATTGCCGATGACCATGGGCCACGAAACCGCAGGCACAGTGGTGGCCATGGGCCCACAAGCCACAGGTGTTGAAAAAGGCCGTAACTATTTGGTATACCCCTGGATTGGTTGCCGTCAGTGCCCAGCGTGTTTAGATCAGCTCGAAAATCACTGCGCGAATCCACAATACTTGGGCGTGCATCGCCCCGGCGGTTATGCCGACCATATCTTGGTGCCCGATGCACGCTATTTGATTGACATTGGTGACCTTGACCCAGCAGCCCTTGCACCCTATGCCTGCTCAGGGATCACAACCTATAGCGCCCTCAATAAAATTGGCCCCAACCTTTATCAAAAGCATCCCATCGTCATCATGGGTGCGGGTGGCTTGGGCTTAATGTGCTTAGCGTTAGTCAAAGCCTTGAATGGCGTGGGCGCAATTGTGGTGGATATCGACCCAGTTAAACGTCAAGCCGCGCTTGACGCTGGGGCCTTGGCCGCGATTGATGGCGCTGCACCCGATGCCGCACAACAAATCATTGCTGCAAACGGCGGCAAACTGCTGCAAGGCATTGTGGATTTAGTAGGCGCCCCCTCAACCACCGAGCTTGGCTTTAACGTGATGATCAAAGGCGGCAAGCTCGTGATCGTTGGCTTGTTTGGCGGTGCAGCACCTTGGCCAATTGCCTTTATCCCAATGAAGGCCGCGCAAATCCTGGGCAGCTACACTGGCTCGCTTCAAGAGATGCGTGATCTGCTGCAGTTGGTGAAAGACGGCAAGATCACACCAATCCCCGTGCACAAGCATCCCTTGGCCGATGCCGACAAAGTGTTGACGTCATTGCGTCAAGGCAAAGTGACTGGGCGAGCAGTGTTGACTGCCTAAGCGGTTTGAAGGGGCGCGAAGGCTTACTTCGCGCCTTGATACCGTTGCAACGCCAATAACACTTGCCTGGTGGCCAACGGCTTACCGGCCAAGTGTTCTGACAAACGGGCGCGCAGCGACGCACGTAGCGCGGGCTCTTGTTTAGTATCTTCAAAATCGGGTTGCTCGGCATCTAAGCCGTAGCCTGTTTCTTGCAGCAACATCCACTCAAACTTGCGTAGAGCACCTGCTGCCCTTGAGCCTGTTGCCAGACTTTGCAAAGCCATCACGTAGGCATCAAATAAACCAGGGTGTGGGTCTTCGCGTGGCAATAACCGAAACAAGAGTTCGTTCATGTACCAGCACGACATCATTGCGGGCCCCTGTAGGGGATGCACGCCTGCACACTCAGCGCGCGTCAGCGTTTTGATTTCGCTGGCGCCGGTCCAAGACAGTAACAAGGGCTGAAACAAAGACAGCGCCGGGCGCAGCACCGAGTGTGGGCGCTTGGCACCCTTGGCGACCATGCTCACCCAGCCATGATCGCGTGAAAACGCTTGAACAATCAGAGAGGTTTCTCGCCAGGCCGTTGCATGCAATACATAGCCTGGGGTTTCGTGTACGCGCGCAGCGCGTTTACTCATAGCCTAGATCGCGTAGGCTGCCCTCTTTTTCGGCCCAGCCTTTTTTAACCTTGATATACACCTCAAGGTGAATCGGTTTATCGAGCAGCTTGGCGATATCTTGGCGGGCTTCTGAGGCAATGCGCTTCATATGGCTGCCACCTACACCTAACAAAATCGGCTTGTGGCTATCGCGCTCGACAATCACACAAGCAGCGACGTGCACGCCTTTGTCGGTTTCTTCCCACTGCTCGATCATGACGGTACAGCCATAAGGCAGTTCATCACCGACTAAGCGAAAGATTTTTTCACGGATCAGTTCAGAAGCGATAAACCGAATCGGGCGATCCGTGAGCGTATCCGCATCAAAGTAAGCTTCGTTTTCAGGCAAGCGCTTGGCAACCTCATCCAACAACTGATCAAGTTGATGTTTTTTAGTTGAGCTCACTGGCACCACCGCATCAAACTGATACAACGCAGCAATTTTTGCGACGAAGGGATAGAGCTCATCGCGGTTTTTAAGCTGATCAATTTTGCTGATCACCAAAATTGTGCGCGCAGGATCATGCAGCAGCGATAACAGCTTTGCATCGCCGGGCGACCATTTGCCAGCCTCAACTACAAAGAGCACGACATCTACACCAGCAAGCGTTTGCGTGACCACGCGATTCATCATGCGATTCATGGTGCCGCCATGACGGGTTTGAAACCCGGGCGTATCCACAAACACAAATTGCTCGTGCTCGCGCGTGAGTACGCCTTGAATACGGTGACGCGTGGTTTGTGCCTTACGCGACACAATGGTGATTTTGCTACCAATTAAAGCGTTGGTGAGTGTAGATTTACCAACGTTCGGGCGCCCAACTACTGCGATAAAACCACAGCGATATGCTGTTTCTGTCATTTAAGCTCCTGGGCAACCGCAACCGGCAGCGTGAGTTGTGCCGTTTTGCGCGCCCGGGTTGAACGCTTTTTAGCGGGGGCTGGGCTAGCTGCCTCAGCTGCAACAAGTGCAAGTTTCGCTGCCGACTGCTCGGCGGCGCGACGACTCGCACCTGCAGACACCACCTTGATATCAAGCACCGGAACCGAGCACTCGACTTCAAACTGCTGACTATGCGCCGCGCCATGAGTGGCGACGACACTGTAGACGGGTAAGGCGTACTGACGACTTTGCAAGAACTCTTGCAATAAGGTTTTAGCGTCTTTACCTAAGGTTAACGGGTCAACGCTCGCCAAAATCGGAACATACAGACGTTCGATTAACTGTTGAGCTGCAACATAACCACCGTCTAAAAACACCGCCGCCAAAATCGCCTCAAAGGTATCGGCCAAAATCGAAGGTCGTCTGAACCCACCGCTTTTGAGTTCGCCCTCTCCTAAGCGTAAGTATTTTGAAAGTTCAAGCTTTTGCGCGATTTCGGCTAACGAAGCCTGCTTGACTAAATTTGCCCTGACACGCGAGAGGTCACCCTCATCAAGCGTGCCGTAATGATTAAACAACAGTGCCGAAACTGACACGCTCAATACCGAGTCACCTAAAAACTCGAGCCGCTCGTTGTGACGCGCGCCATGACTACGATGCGTCAAGGCCTGCTCAAGCAAAGCAGGTTTGACGAATTGGTATCCAAGCGAGGTCTCAAGTGCAGAGGGTGACATGTACAAATAAAATTAGCTGTGACTAAAACAATATGAACTTAGTGAAAAGGGCCAATACGGCTAAGGTGACTAAAGTTCATCCAAATAAAGAAAGCTTTGCCGACGATATTAGCCTCGGGTACAAAACCCCAGTAACGACTATCTAGGCTGTTATCGCGATTGTCACCCATCATAAAGTAAACGCCCGCCGGAACGGTACAACGCACACCATTTCTGAGATATTCGCACTTATCACGATATGGAAAGTTCATAATCGGCCCTATTTCTTGCGATCTTCGTTCATCTAACAAGATTTTGTGACTTTTTTGACCTAAATTCTCTGTGAACTGTGCGGTATACGAGACACGATCAGGCTCAAAATATTGGCCCTCTGCGGTTCTAAGAATTTCTTTACCGTTGATAAACAGCTTTTTATCAATATAGGCAAGTTGATCACCCGGCAAACCCACCACACGCTTGATGTAGTCAACCGACGGATCGACGGGATAGCGAAACACCATCACATCACCACGTGCCGGCTCGCCCAGCGGAACAATCTTTTTATCGATCACGGGCAAACGCAAGCCATAGGTAAATTTATTCACCAGGATCAGGTCGCCGGATTGCAAGGTCGGCAGCATCGAACCAGACGGGATCCGAAAGGGCTCAACGATGAACGAGCGCAACACAAACACAAACAAAATGACCGGAAAAAAACTGACGCCATACTCAACCCACCACGGCACATGGCCGACCTCGGCGCGGATTTGCTCTTCGCGATTTTGCACTTCGACCTGAGGCAAGCTGACCCAGCTTGGTCGGGCTAAGGCTAAGGCTTCGGCAACACGCCGCTGGCGTGCCGGACGTAATGAAAACTTATCGAGCGCGTACACCACACCCGTGACAAGCATCAGTACAAAGAGTATCAGGGCAAAATTCCAGCTCATCAGCTCAGCCTTGTAGAAAGATTATTTATCATCAACTTGCAAGATTGCTAAGAACGCTTCTTGCGGAATCTCGACGCTACCGACTTGCTTCATGCGTTTTTTACCGGCCTTTTGTTTTTCAAGCAGTTTTTTCTTGCGGCTGATATCACCGCCATAACATTTGGCCAACACGTTTTTACGCAAGGCTTTGACGTTTTCACGGGCGATAATCTCGGCGCCGATCGCGGCCTGAATCGCCACGTCGTACATTTGGCGCGGAATCAGTTCGCGCATGCGCGCCACGACGTCGCGTGCACGATAGCGCGCGTTTGAGCGATGGCAAATGTTTGACAAAGCGTCGACCTTATCAGTGTTGATTAAGAGATCAACCTTCACCACATCAGCCGTACGATATTCTTTAAACTCGTAATCCATTGAGGCGTAGCCGCGCGACACTGACTTTAATTTGTCAAAAAAATCGAGCACGATTTCAGCTAACGGCATTTCGTAATGCAAGTGCACCTGACGGCCGTGATATGTCATATCCAATTGCTGACCACGCTTGTTATTGCAAAGCGTCATCACTGGGCCCACGTACTCTTGGGGCATAAACAAGGTGATCGTCACAATTGGTTCACGAATTTCAAGGTACTGCCCAACCTCGGGCATGCGCGACGGGCTTTCAATCTGGATGACACTGTTGTCTCGTAGCACAACCTCGTACACCACCGACGGCGCGGTAGTGATAATGTCCATATCAAATTCGCGCTCAAGACGCTCTTGCACGATCTCCATGTGCAACAAACCCAAAAAGCCACAGCGAAAGCCAAAGCCTAGCGCCTGCGACACTTCAGGCTCGTACATCAGCGATGAGTCGTTGAGTTTGAGTTTTTCGAGTGAGTCGCGCAGCTGATCGTATTCGCTACTTTCAACTGGATATAAACCGGCAAACACCTGCGGCTTAACTTCTTTAAAACCAGGCAAAGCCTCAGAGGCAGGCTTAGATAACAGCGTAATCGTGTCGCCGACTTTGGCGTCAGCAAGTTCTTTGATACCGGCAATCACAAACCCCACTTCACCGGCCGAAAGGTGGGGACGAGGCTGAGACTTGGGCGTAAACACACCCGTTTGCTCACACAGGTGGACAGCACCCGTTGCCATAAAAGAAATTTTGTCTTTGGGCTTGAGTATGCCGTTGACCACACGCACTAGCATCACGACGCCAACGTAATTATCAAACCACGAGTCGATGATCAGGGCCTGCAAAGGCGCTGTGGGATCACCCTTTGGCGCAGGAATACGTGCGACCACTGCCTCGAGGATTTCATCAATACCCATGCCGGTTTTGGCACTCGCCAAAATAGCGTCTGAGGCATCAATGCCAATCACCTCTTCAACTTCAGAGCGAGCACTTTCTGGATCAGCCGAAGGCAAATCCATTTTATTTAAGACGGGTACAACCTCGACACCCAGTTCGATCGCGGTGTAGCAATTGGCGACCGTCTGGGCCTCGACACCTTGTGAGGCATCGACTACGAGCAATGCACCCTCGCAGGCCGATAACGAACGACTAACTTCGTACGAGAAGTCGACGTGGCCCGGAGTATCAATCAAGTTAAGATTGTAAATTTCACCATTCGCGGCTTTGTAGTGCAACGCGGCGGTTTGCGCTTTAATCGTAATGCCACGTTCACGCTCGATATCCATCGAGTCAAGCACCTGCGCCGACATTTCGCGGTCGGCTAGGCCGCCGCAGCGCTGAATCAGTCGGTCTGCGAGGGTGGATTTACCGTGATCGATGTGGGCAATGATCGAGAAATTGCGGATGTGCTGCATAACGCCTAAAAAGTAAGGTACCAAGCAAAAGGGGCGCCCTGCGCCCCTTTTGCGGCAAACCGCTATTCTAGCCTGTCTAGGCCGACTTAGCCGTCCCCAAGACTTACTTCACCGTTCGCACGGCGACCCAGCGGGTTTGATCGCCCGTTCGTACCATCAAACCGACTGGGCGAGACTGATCCAGCCCAGCAACGACCTTGGCAAATTGCGCCGGGCTGGTGATGTCGGTGTCATTGACCGCCAAAATAATGTCGCCCTCGGCCACGCCGGCCGTGCTGGCGGGCGCTTGAACCGCAGTCACTTGTACGCCACCCTTAATACGCAGCTTTTTCTGAACATCCTCTTTAACAGGCGTCACTTCCATCCCTAAGACCGTTGTGACGGCCTCGGCAGGCTTGGAGCTTGCTGGTTCAGCGGCGGCAGCGGTTTTTTCAGGTTTTAGCTCAGCCACAGTGACTTTCAGGGTCAAGGGCTTGCCTTTACGCCAGACTTCAAGGGTTGAGGTCGTGCCAGGCTTTGTTTCGCCCACCAAGCGTGGCAAGTCAGACCAGCGACCAATCGGTTTGTCGCCAAACTTGGTGATCACGTCACCGGGCAGCACCCCTGCCTTGTCAGCAGGCGCATCAGGCTCAACACCACCCACCAAAGCGCCCTCTGCCTTGGGCAGGCCAATTGCCTGAGCCACGTCTTTACTGACCTCGCCAATCTGTACCCCAATCCGACTGCGAGTCACCGAGCCCGTGGCACGCAACTGATCAACCACAGACATTGCCTCTTCGATTGGAATCGCTAAGGAAATCCCCATGAAGCCACCACTGCGAGAGACGATCTGGGCGTTAATCCCAACCACCTCGCCTTTCAGGTTGAGTAGGGGGCCACCTGAGTTACCAGGATTCACAGCCACATCGGTTTGGATGAACGGCAAGTAATCGCCGGTTTCACGACCCAATGCACTCACAATTCCTGAAGTCACCGTCGACTCAAGACCAAAGGGCGAACCAATTGCCATCACCCATTGCCCTTTTTTAAGCAACTTGGCGCTACCAATCGGCAAATATGCCAGGCCTGTGGCTTCAACTTTAAGCAGAGCCACATCGGTACGCTTATCACTACCAATGACCTTCGCTTTAAATTCACGCGCATCGGTCAGTGTCACAAAAATATCGGTGGCACCTTCAACCACGTGATGATTGGTCAACAAGTACCCGTCCGCTGAAATAAAGAACCCCGACCCGACGCCGCGCGGAACTGAGCGCTCTTCAGGTTCAGTACGAGGCTTGCCACGCGGATTCTGCTGAGGACCTTGGCGCCCACCTGGGGGCTGAAAATCAGGACCAAAAAAATGGCGGAACATCTCGTATGGATCTTGCCCTTGCGGCCCAGAACGCGGCGTGACTTTTGCCGTCGTGCGAATATTGACGACCGCGGGTTCAGACTTTTCAACAATGGTCGTGAAGTCAGGCAAGCCCACAGCTTGCGCTTGCACATTAACGTGTTGCATACCGCCTGCAATCAGTATCACGGCCATCAAGAGCGCAAAGGCAGCACGACGGGCACGACTCACAGACTGGTACGCAGAGAAATGAAATTGTTCTTGCATCATAGACTCCAGTAAAACATTCTAAGAAGGCTCGCTAGCGCGAACCCACCGGTGGAACGTATTGAATCGACTGCGCCAACAGTTCAAGGGTGGTAGCCGGCACTTCACCCAAAACGGTTAACCAGAAATTTGCAATACGGATCCCAAAGATATTGACAGAACCGCTGCGTGCAGCGCCTTGGGATAGATACTCAGACCGCTCTGCGCGATAAGGTTCAATAAAAATTGAAATTGTTGCAAGCCCATCAGATAACACGAGTTGATTGACCGTACGTTGATCGGCAAACGCGCGCGCGAGCTGTGAGGTTGGCAAGTAGCCTGGCGGTGCAGGTACGCGCCAGCCCAGTGCTCGTAAATCAATGACCTGCTGCTTGGTGTGCTGTGTTGACCAGTCTGTGAGCGGCCAGGAAGGCTGCAACGCCTGCTCATTGATTGGTTGCCCAATCGTCACGTGTGTGAAGGCAACCTGCTCGAGCACAGCGCCTTCATTCGTAATGGTTTGTGCCTTCAGTAGCAAATTAGATGCACTGTCTGCACACAATCGGTAGCCATAACGATGCGCATCACGCGGCGTAATCTCAATCACGCGACACGAGCGCCCCGCCACCCGATAGAGGTCAGTTGAGGTCCGTAACTGATAGTGCGCCTCGAGTGCGGCAGGGTCAGCCACGAGCAAACCCGGAAAGCGATCGCCCCGTTGCTGCTCGCGCAAGATCAGTTTTTGCTCGGGGAACAAACTCTGCACATCATCGTTACGTCGAAGATATTCACGCGGCGGCCCGTCAAGCACTTCAATGCGTTCTTTTTCGTCCTGTCCATCAAACACATGAATCATGCGCGACGACTCGATCGACTCACCTTGCTGAAACGTAAAGACGCCTTCGTAGTTCAAGTGCCGCGCCGCTTGCTGTATTTGCCGCAAGAGTGTGGCCTCGGGCGAACTTGACACAACACTGAGTGTCGCAGTGGCGGTAGAACTCGCCGCCACACCAGTTGGCGCCAAGGCACCAGCAACGGGCGCTGCACTCTGCGCCCCTTGGCCAAACGCCTGCGGTGGAAGACCGACACAACATCCTACGCAAACCACTCGGATCAGCTTCTGCGAAGCCGCGGTCGCTGCACGCTTAAACCAAGCTGCGCTGCGCCCTCGTTGTGCGTGCCCGCTACCCATTAACGCGACGCACCGAACGACGCGGGCCGAACGTTAGACGGCCCAGAAATCTGACGATGTGCCGTCACATAATCACGCACTGCCGCGGCCTCAAGATTGGTCGCAACCGGGCTCGGAGTATTCGCTTTGGCAGTTTGCGTAGAGGGCGCTGACAATTCGGGGACGAACAACGGCTTAGCAACCCACACCACCGAAGCTACGGCAGCAGCCATGGCAACACTTGGCCACACCACGCGGCGTAACAGTTTTGACATCGGAGTGAGTTTGCGTGCCTCAACCGGCGCTGCCACACGGCGTGACGGTTCGACCGCAACGGGCGTTGCCAAGGTTTGTGCCGCGTCTGCTTGACTGTTGTAGCGCGCAGCCAATTCGGGCGCAGCCGCACTCAAGACAGGCTCAGTGGCTAGAGCCTGCGCCACGCGCTGAGACAAATTCGCTTGGGTCGACAAGGCTAATTCGGGTGTGCGTAACGTATCGCCAATCAAGTGATACACCTGCCACGTGGCGTGCCCTGAGGCTGTAAACAGTTCAGAGGGCAAACTTGTTTGCGCGTCGCCATCCATCCACGCCGAAATCGTCACAGACACCTCGTTTGAGGCAAGGCTAACGTGTTCGCTCGCAGAGGCTTCGTTCAGAAGACCAGCGCTCGACTGAGGGGGTGTGGGTTGCTCTTTCATGGATTCATCCTTACCAGCGCCGGTCGCCGGTGTCACCCAGCAAAGGACGCAAACGTGTCGCAATAGCCTCGCGAGCCCGGAAAATCCGAGACCGAACCGTACCGATTGGGCAATTCATACTTTCTGCAATGTCTTCGTAGCTCATACCGTCAATCTCACGCATCACAATGGCGTTACGCAATTCTTCGGGCAAATCGTTGATCGCTTTATTCACTGTTTCGGCGATTTGGCGACTCGCCATCTCAGATTCGGGGTTACTACCATCGGTTAGTACGTCAGATTCATTAAAAGTTTCACCTTCTTCGTTTTCAAAGCCAGAAGGTGTACTCGGAACACGCTTATTTGCGGCTAACCAGTTGCGCGCCGTATTGATTGCAATGCGATACAACCAGGTATAGAAGGCACTATCGCCTCTGAATTGCGGCAAAGCCCGATAGGCCTTGATAAAGGCCTCTTGCGCGACGTCTTCGATTTCAGCCGGGTCGCGAATCATGCGAGACAGTAAGCGCATGATTTTTCGCTGATATTTGATGACCAGTAGGTCAAAGGCCTGCTTATCGCCGGCCTGCACTCGGGACACTAACTCGGCATCGACATCGCGTTCACTCACGCGGTTTCCCCTTTGGATAACGGCGTGCAACGAGCCGACTGCCACGAGGCCCAAATATTGAGGCGTCGGTAGGTTTGAGCAGGCAGCTGACTGCGCCAAAGCGTCAAGGTGACAACTTCAGGCTTGTTATGGGGGTGATTGTGCAAATTCAAGCGTAGCGTCAATCCAAAAATGTGCGTCCAGTGCTGTTGCAAAGTAACAGGTGTGAAACTGGTCTGACCGGTAATTTTAGAAAAAGTGCCCAAAAAACTGCTGGGAGCAGTCGCAAACTTGCTTGTTGACGGTTGAAAAGACAGGTGATGATTTTTTTGCCATGCCTGCCGGCGTCGTTGAACACGAGCTTGAGCAAGCCCACCCAAAGCAGCCCCAAACAACAGTACCCAACTTGGCACGCCCTGCCAATACCCACTAAGTGCCAAGGCAGACCAGGCAAGCGCCAAGGCGACCCAACCCACTGCCTCCGCCCAGCGAGGGCGGGTCAGTTGCAACTGCAGGGGTAAGGTCGGGTGCTCAGGCCACGCACGGCGAAACACTAGATGCGACGCACTGCCATTGAGCCGTTGGTGCCACCAAACCCAAAGGAATTGGAGAGCGCCACGTCAATGTTGAGGTCGCGTGCCGTGTTGGCGCAATAATCCAGATCGCACTCAGGATCTTGATTAAAAATATTGATCGTGGGTGGCGAAATCTGGTGATGTACCGCCAACGTAGCAAAGACAGCTTCAATACCACCGGCTGCACCCAACAAATGGCCGGTCATTGACTTGGTTGAGTTCACAACCAGTTTTTTAGCGTGCTCACCGAAGGCGAGTTTCAAGGCTTCGGTCTCATTTTTGTCACCCAAAGGCGTCGAGGTGCCGTGGGCATTGACATACTGAATCTGATCGGCATTGATACCGCCGTTACGCAAGGCGTTGATAATGCCGCGGCGTGGACCATCGCGATCGGGTGCAGTGATATGGTGGGCATCTGAGCTCATGCCATAGCCAGCAAACTCGCCATAGATACGCGCACCGCGCTTTTTAGCATGCTCGTACTCTTCAAGCACCAACACGCCTGCACCTTCTCCTAGCACGAAGCCATCACGATCACGATCCCAAGGGCGCGAAGCCGTGGTCGGGTCATCGTTACGTTGCGACAGCGCACGCATGGCTGCAAAACCACCGATCCCCAAGGGCGATACGGTCGACTCAGCACCACCGGCCATCATTACGTCGGCATCGCCATACTCAATCATGCGTGCGGCGTCACCGATCGAGTGCAAGCCCGTTGTGCAAGCCGAGACCACTGCATAAGACGGACCTTTGAGGCCAAGCATAATCGTAAGCTGACCTGAAATGAGATTAATCAGAGAGGCCGGCACAAAAAATGGCGAGATCCGACGTGGACCGCGCTGTAAATATTCAGTTTGAGTTTCTTCGATACGCTGCAGACCGCCAATACCAGACCCAACGATCACACCGACCCGCTCGGGGTCAGTTTTTGCAATATCCAGGCCAGAGTCTGTCCAAGCTTGCAAGCCTGCTGCAATGCCGTAATGGATGAAGGTGTCCATGGTCCGGGCTTCTTTGGCCGGAATAATCGAGGTGACGTCAAAGCCTTTCACTTCACCAGCGATGTGCGCATTAAAAGCGCTGGGATCAAACCGTGTAATCCGCCCGATACCCGATCGTCCGTTCACGATATTGTCCCAAGCCGTAGCAATATCATTGCCTACAGGGCTCACGATGCCAAGACCTGTTATGACGACTCGTCGCTTCACGGATCACTCCTTATATGTGATAACGGCGGCCAAGCCGTATGGAGCAGCACAACAACAGGTCGTAAAACCTACGTCGCGTTTGCGCCAGACTTCTTAACCGCCTAACTGACCCTACCCTGCGCAATCTTTGTGACAGCTCGCGCCATTCACAGAGACTGACAGCAGCCTATTACTTAGAACGCGAATTGATGTAATCAACAGCCTGTTGCACAGTCGTGATTTTTTCAGCTTCTTCGTCGGGGATTTCGGTTTCGAACTCGTCTTCGAGTGCCATGACTAGCTCGACCATGTCGAGTGAATCGGCACCGAGGTCGTCAAGAAAGGAGGATGCGTTCTTGATCTCGGCTTCGTTTACGCCGAGTTGTTCAGCGACGATCTTCTTAACGCGCTGTTCGATGCTTTCCATTCATATCTCCAAAGGGGGAAAAGTTCGCCGAATTATAGCGAACCGGCAGAAAAAAAACCTGTTACATGTACATGCCGCCATTCACATGGAGTGTCGTACCTGTAATGTAACCGGCTTGGGGAGACGCCAAAAAGGCTGCAGCATGAGCAATATCTGCTGAAGACCCAAGGCGTCCAAGGGGAATTTGGGTTAAAAGTGCCGCCGTTTGACCTTCGTCGAGGCCGCTCGTCATGTCGGTGGCGATAAAACCGGGGGCGATACAGTTGACGGTTACGCCTCGGCTGCCAAGCTCTCGGGCCAGCGCACGGCTCATGCCCGCAACACCAGCTTTGGCCGCGGCATAGTTAGCCTGCCCTGGGTTGCCGCTCGAGCCCACCACCGAGGTGATATTGATGATTCGACCCCAGCGTGCCTTCATCATGCCGCGCATGACAGCTCGCGACAACCGAAATACTGAGGTCAGATTGGTGTGCAGCACAGCATCCCATTCGTCGTCTTTCATGCGCATTGAAAGATTATCGCGTGTAATGCCGGCATTATTGACCAAAATGTGAGGGCCGCCCGACTCTTTAGCCAGGGCGTCAGTCAACGCATCGCAGGCCGCAGCATCAGTGACGTTGAGCACAACACCCCGACCACCATGAGCCGCTAGCGCCTCTGTGATGCCCGCAGCGCCGGCTTCGGTCGTTGCGGTACCCACTACGATTGCGCCGCGCGCGGCGAGCTCTAGGGCGATCGCCTTGCCAATTCCGCGCGAAGCACCTGTCACTAAGGCGACTTTATCTTTTAGATCCATGGTGTTGTCCTTAGGCCGCTGCCAGCGCGTCAAGCGCGGCTTGCATTGATTCGGGGTCTGTCATCGACAGCGCAACAAGCTCAGGATCAATACGTTTGACCATTCCTGATAAGACTTTACCGGGCCCGCACTCAATAATATGCGTGATCCCTTGCGCCTTCATGGCCTGTATCACCTCAACCCAGCGCACTGCATGCCAGGCTTGCCGTACCAAGGCATCGCGAATCGCGTCAGGCGACTGCTCGATCGCCACATCCACGTTATTCACCACCGCAATCGCTGGGGTCGACACGTTGATCTTAGCCAATGCGCTAGCTAGTACCTCTGCGGCAGGCTTGAGCAAGCTTGAATGAAAGGGGGCAGACACTGGCAAGATCATGGCGCGCTTAGCACCCGCGGCCTTTGCCGTCACGATCGCACGTTGCACGGCCGTGGCATGACCAGCAATCACGACTTGTGAGGGCGCATTAAAGTTTACGGCTTCGACTACCTCACCTTCGGCTGCATCAACGCACGCTTGTTTGACCAAGTGATCGTCAAGACCCAACACAGCAGCCATGGCACCAGTACCGACCGGTACGGCAGCCTGCATCGCATCGGCGCGGATGCGCACCACACGCACTGCATCTGCCAGGGTCAACGCCCCCGCGGCCGTCAGTGCCGCG
>JAIPCU010000029.1 GCA_021738045.1 Candidatus Methylopumilus sp.
CACCCGTACCCTCTAGCGCTTGGCCTGCAACATGTGCATCGTTTGCCGCACGTGCGGCGGCTTCTTCAAACGCTGCAAAGGCGTCAGCGGATAATACTTCGGCCCACTTGTAACTGTAGTAGCCAGCGCCATAGCCGCCGGCAAATAAATGCGAAAAGCTGTGCGGAAACCGATGCCATGACGGTGGGCGTATGACAGCAACCTCATCACGCACTTGATCGAGCTGCGTCAACACCTCGGCAATCGAAAGGCCTTGGCTGCGGTTATGTACCAGCATGTCAAAGAGCGAAAACTCAACTTGTCGTACGGTTTGCATACCGCTTTGAAAATTACGGGCAGCAGTCATACGATCGTAGAGTTCTCTCGGCAAGAGCGCCTGCGTGTCAACGTGCGAGGTCAAGCGTTGTAACACCGACCATTCCCAGCAAAAGTTTTCCATGAACTGTGAGGGTAGCTCAATGGCATCCCATTCAACCGCCGAAAAAGCCGAAGCACCGGGCTCGTCAACCTCAGAGAGTAAGGCGTGCAAAGCATGGCCGCTTTCATGAAATAAGGTGATGACATCATCGTGCGTCAGTAACGCTGGGCGGCCACCTTGCGGGCGGGCAAAATTACACGTTAAGTAAACGACAGGCGTCTGCACGTCTGGACTCTGCCCGACTCCCTTACGCGCACTGCTTGCTTGCGTCTTAGCCGTTGCTTGACGCTCATTTGATACCTCAAGCTTACGACGATTACGTTCGCTATCAACCCAGGCACCACCTTGTTTTGCAGGGCGTGCATAGAGATCCATCAACAGATAGCCAAGCGTGTCGCCCTTTGCATTGTGGACTGAAGCGGCCCGTACGTCAGGATGCCAGCCGTTCACTTCGCAGGTTTTCAGCTCAACGTTAAACAGCGTTTGCACCACATCAAATAGCCCGCTGAGTACGCGGGGTTCAGTGAAGTATTGTTTAACCTCATCATCAGAATAAGCATAGCGTGCCTCGCGCAAGCACTCAGAGGCAAAGGCATTGTCCCAGGGTTCGAGATCTGTCAGGCCAAGTTCAGTTTTAGCGTAGGCTTTGAGTTCAAGCAGATCGCGCTCGGCAAAAGGTTTAGCGCGCTGCGCCAATTGCCGCAAAAAGTCTGTGACTTCTAGGTCGCTATTGGCCATACGGGTTTGCAGGCGCAGGTCGGCAAAGTGCTTAAAGCCTAGCAACTTTGATTCTTCTGCACGCAAGGACAACGCCTGCTCAATCAGTGCAGAGTTGTCAAATTCTTTGGCACCTTGTTCTGAGGCACGTGTCGCGTAGGCTTTGTAAAGCGTTTGTCGCAATTCGCGATCTAACGCGTATTGCATCACTGGCAAATAGCAAGGCATCTTCAGGTTAAGCGTCCATCGCTCGGCGTCTGGGGCTTTCAGCGAAGCGATGACGTCTTCGGGTACACCGTCAAGGCGTTTGCGATCTTCGATCACAAGCGACCAGGCATCGGTGGCATCTAAGACGTTCTCAGAAAACTTTTGCGACACTTGCGACTGCTGATCAGAGACCTCTGCGTAGCGAGTGCGTGCCTCGCCTTGTAGTTCGACTCCGCTGAGCTTGAAATCACGTAGCGCCAGTTCAATCACCCGTTTACGCGCAGGTGACCAATTTTTAAAGTCAGGGCTTTGGTGAAGACGTTGATACTGTGTGTACAGACCGACGTGTAAACCTACCCAAGTCGAGAACTCAGTAATTTTTCCTAACATCGCGTTATACGCATCGCGCAATTCGGGCGTATTCACGACAGAGTTCAAATGACCAACGACTGACCAGGCGCGCCATAAAGGCTCTGAGGCATCATCGAGCGGCGTCACGATGGCATCCCAGCTCACGGCAAGTTCAGGGTTCGCTGCGGCTGTGACTGCGTCACGCGCAGTGGCGAGTAATTGTTCGATCGCTGGAGCGATGTGTTCGGGTTTGATCGCTGCGTAATTGACCAGCGTATCCATTGAAACAAGCAAAGGGTTCATCATTTGAATTCGATTGTGCTGAGCGATTAAGCTCGATTATGTTGAGCTATTGAGCCCGCTTATGCTGAGCGCGTTCGGCGGCCTCTAGCGTATTGACCAACAACATGGCGATGGTCATGGGGCCCACGCCACCAGGCACTGGTGTGACGGCACTGGCCACTTGAATGACGCTGTCAAAATCAACATCGCCACACAACTTACCGTCGGCACCGCGGTTGATGCCCACATCGATTACGACCGCGCCGGGTTTGATCATGCTGCCGTCGATCATGCGTGGCTTGCCTGTCGCAACCACTACGATATCCGCATGGCGGGTATGCCAGCCAAGATCACGGGTTTTTGAGTTGCAGATGGTGACCGTTGCACCCGCGCTTTGCAGCAGCATCGTCATTGGCTTACCGACAATGTTGCTGGCGCCAATGACGACGGCGACCGCGCCACGCAATTGCACGCCCTCAGACTCAAGCATTTTCATCACGCCGTAGGGTGTGCAGGGGCGAAATAAGGGCTTACCGGTCATCAGTAAGCCCGCGTTACTGACATGAAAACCATCTACATCTTTTTCGGGGGCGATGGTTTCGATCACTAAATGCGAATCGATATGTGCAGGTAAGGGCAGCTGCACCAAGATGCCATGGATAGCTGGGTCGGCGTTGAGGGCGCGAACGCGGTCAAGTAATTCAGCTTGCGTCATGCTGGGCGGATATTGCTCGAGCACCGAATGCAAACCCGCTTTTTGACATGCCGCGACTTTGTTTTTTACATACACTTGCGACGCTGGGTCGCTACCGATTAAAACAACCGCTAAACCGGGCTTGGTGCCGGCTGCAATGAGGGCTGAGGTGCGCGAAGCAACGTCTTCGCGAATCTTAGCCGCTAGCACAACCCCGTCAATGATGCGACCCGTCATGCACTGATCTCGGGTTTGGCGAGAGCCACTTTCATCAAGTCTGCCACGGTAGTGACCTGGAGTTTCTCCATGATGTTGGCCCGATGCGCTTCAACTGTTTTGATACTGATGCCTAAGTCATCAGCAATCTGTTTATTCAAACGACCGGCGACGATGCGTTCAAGCACCTGTTGCTCACGTGAGGTGAGTCGCGCTAGCATCGCTTCGTGTTGACGTACCGCTTTTGCTTGCGTCAGGCGCTGATTAGCTTGCTCGAACATGCGACCCACAATTTCGCGTAGGGCAGTCTCATCAAACGGTTTTTCAAGAAAATCAACCGCACCTTTTTTCATGGTGGATATCGCCATGGGGATATCGCCATGGCCGGTGATGAAGACCACAGGCATTGTCGATTTGCGTGCAATCAATTGCTCTTGCAGCTCAAGGCCGCTCATGCCGGGCATGCGCACATCAACAATCAGAACTCCGGGCTGCTGCTCATCGTACTCGGCTAAAAAAGACTCGGCGCTAGCATAGGCCCGCACGCGGTAGCTGTTGGCTTCGAGTAGCCACCTTAAGGAGTCGCGTACCGCCTCGTCATCGTCAACGATGTAAACGGTACTGGCTATTTGGGGCAGATTCATGCAGGTAACTCCTCGGACTGATTGTCTAGCTGGATCGCGTCAGGATCAACGCAGGGTAGTGTAAAGCGAAAGATAGTACCGCCTTCTGGATTGCTGGTCGCCCATAGGCGGCCGTGGTGCGATTCAATAATGGTACGACAGATGTTGAGCCCCATGCCAAGGCCCTCGGATTTGGTGCTGAAGAAAGGCTCGAATAGCCGCTCTGGGTCGGTGAGGCCGTGACCGTGATCAATGACGGCGAGTTCGATCTGATTGTCATGTACGGTGACTTGTAACAAGAGCGTGTCAACCGCGCTTTGATCCATGGCTTCAAGACCATTTTTTAGCAAGTTGAGCAACACTTGTTCGATCAAAATTGGGTCAGCGAGCACATCTGGCAAATTGTCTGGGATGTTGGTTGCAATGGCCACGCGATGCTTACGCGAATGAATTTCAGCCAAGCCCACGGCATTATCGATCACGGTCTGTAACTGCAGAGCCTGACGACGCGGTTCGCTGCGTTTCACAAATTCACGGATGCGGCTGATGATTTTTCCGGCGCGCTGTGCTTGCGCCGCAGTTTTCTCAAGTGCGGGCAAAAGGGTATTCATGTCGGTATTGCCGGCTTTGACCATGGCGACAATCCCCATGCTGTAGTTGGCGATCGCGGTTAACGGTTGGTTCAGTTCGTGCGCTAACGACGAGGCCATTTCACCCATTGTTGTCAGACGGCTGGTGATTTGAATTTTTTCTTGTTGAATTCTTGAGGTTTCTTCGTGTTGCCTTCGTTCGGTAATGTCGCGCGCTACCTGCAGCCGAACCTTTCGCCCATCGGTCCAGGCCAACATGCGATGCTGCACTTCGAACCAGCGCTGTACCGTGGTAGAAAATATCTCGACCGATTCTTCGGTGTAACGACCACGACGACCTGCCAGTAATTCATGGTGGCCACTGGTTTGCGCACCAAAAAAACGTCGATAGGTGCGATTGGCAAATAAAAGCTCAAGCCCCTCATCAGAGTCGGCAGTCACCGAGATCGCATCGTCTAGGCCCTCGAGCACTGTCATAAAACGTTCGTGGGCGGCGGTCAGGGCTTCGCGAATGCGTTTGGGCTCGGTGATGTCGGTCATCGACGTCATCCAGCCCACTTGCGTGCCTTGTGGGTCGAGCAGGGGCGACACATACATGCGTGCGTTAAAGCGCGAGCCATCGCGACGTTGTGCCTCGAGTTCAATGCCAGAGCTGGGGGCCTTACCCATCATGAGGTTATCAAGTGTTTGCTGATGCGATTCGTAGCGCCCTGGTACCCAGTACGGAAACGGTGGTAATCGGCCAATCAAGTCGGCTTCGTTCCAGCCAATCATTCGACAAAACGCTGGGTTCACATAAGCGATGCGACCTTCGAGGTCAATCACACGCATCCCCGTGGACATGGAGTTTTCCATGGCGCGCCTGAAACCAGTTTCGGCAATCAGCGCAGCCTCGGCCTCAGAGCGATAGCGGGTGTAGCGCCACAACATCAATAAGGCGATCACAATCACGACAGATAAGGCGACTACCACCCAGATCAAACGATTTTGGCGTAGCTCTTGATCAATGGTGACGAACATGACGCTGCCGTCGTGAATTCGTTGAAGCCAAAAGAACACGCCCATGACGCAGGCGTACAGCACCAAGACCAGCATGGGCGTGAGCCAGTACCACCTGCGGCGGCGCAAGCGGGCTTGGTCAAGAAAAGGGGTGGCGAGTACCGACTTTGCGGGGTTAGACATACGTGCAATCCATAACGTGGACATTTTAGTCGGGTTGCCCCGTATTTACGCTTGACAAGCGAAATGTTGCGTTAAAACGAATAGATTATTTCATAATATGAAAAGCTATACCGCAACATGAAATATTTGTTGCCGCAACGCTCAGGAGTACCTAGAATGCCGCAAATACCCAAAAAACAGGTAGCCTCATACATCAATCAGGCTGTCACCACGGAGATTGCCATGGCACCACAAGCTGCCGCACTCAACGCATCAAATGATGCAGACTCGCTCGAAACCCAAGAATGGCTCGACGCCCTGGCGGCCGTGCTCGATCGCGAAGGCCCTGAACGCGCTCACTATCTACTTGAGCGCTTAACGGATTTGGCGCGCCGCTCGGGTGCGCATATCCCGTTCTCGGCAAATACAGCCTATCTCAACACCATCCCAGCTGGGCATGAACCCGCACATCCGGGCAACCTAGACTTAGAGGCACGCATCCGCCACTACATTCGTTGGAATGCGATGGCGATGGTGGTGAGGGCCAACAAACACAATCCGCCCGATGGTGGAGACCTCGGTGGTCATATCGCCTCGTTTGCTTCACTTGCCACCATGATTGGCTGCGGCCAAAATCATTTTTGGCATGCAGACACGCCTGAGCGTGGCGGCGACCTAGTGTATTTTCAAGGGCACTCGTCGCCTGGCGTGTATGGTCGAGCTTACCTTGAGGGGCGCTTAACCGAAGATCAACTGAATAACTTTCGGCAAGAAGTTGGCGGTAAGGGTTTGTCGTCTTATCCGCATCCCAAACTGATGCCAGAGTTCTGGCAGTTTCCGACTGTCTCGATGGGCTTAGGGCCTTTGATGGCCATCTATCAAGCACGCTTCTTGAAATATTTGCATGCGCGTGGCATCGCTGATACCAGTCAGCGTAAGGTTTGGGTATTTTGCGGCGATGGCGAGATGGATGAGCCTGAGTCGCTTGGTGCGATTAGTTTGGCAGCGCGCGAAAAACTCGATAACTTGATTTTCGTGGTCAATTGTAATTTGCAGCGCTTAGATGGCCCAGTGCGTGGCAACGGCAAAATCATTCAAGAGCTTGAAGGCGATTTTCGTGGCAGCGGCTGGAACGTCATCAAAATGATTTGGGGCGGCTATTGGGATCCCTTGCTCGCAAGCGACAAAGAAGGGATCTTGCGCAAGATTATGGAAGAGACCGTCGACGGTGAATATCAGGCCTACAAGGCTAACGACGGTAAGTTCGTACGCGACCATTTCTTCGGTAAACATCCAAAGCTGCTTGAATTGGTTTCACGCATGAGCGATGAAGACGTCTGGCGTCTGAACCGTGGCGGTCATGATCCCCATAAAGTCTATGCGGCCTTTGCTGCAGCCTCGGCACACACGGGTCAGCCCACGGTGATTTTGGCCAAGACGATCAAAGGGTATGGCCTAGGGCATATTGCTCAGGCTAAAAATCCGTCGCATCAGCAAAAGAAATTAGACATCGCGACCATTCGCGAATTTCGCGATCGCTACAACATCCCAGTGCCCGATAGCAAGCTTGAAGAGCTTCCTTATTACAAGCCGGCTGAAGATTCGCCTGAAATTCAATACTTGCACGAGCGGCGTAAAGCCTTGGGTGGTTATTTGCCCAAGCGTCGCACGCGTGCTGACGAAAATTTGAAAGCGCCTTTGCTTGAAGTGCTGCGCCCTGTGCTTGAGCCGACCGTCGAAGGCCGTGAGATCTCGACCACACAAGCGTTTGTGCGGGTGTTGAACCAAGTGTTGCGCGACAAAGACATTGGCCCACGCGTGGTGCCGATTTTGGCTGACGAATCACGTACCTTTGGTATGGAAGGCTTGTTTAGGCAGATCGGTATCTATGCCCCTGAAGGCCAGAAGTACATACCCGTTGATAAAGATCAGGTGATGTATTACCGCGAAGCTGCCGACGGGCAGTTGTTGCAAGAGGGCATCAACGAAGCGGGCGCGTTTAGTTCTTGGATTGCAGCAGCAACCTCGTACTCGACTAACAACCGCATCATGGTGCCGTTCTACATCTATTACTCGATGTTTGGTTTTCAGCGTATTGGCGATCTGGCGTGGGCGGCTGGCGATATGCAGGCGCGTGGCTTCTTGTTGGGCGGTACCGCTGGGCGCACAACGCTCAACGGCGAAGGCCTGCAACACGAAGACGGCCACAGCCATATCTTCTCGTCTACGATCCCCAATTGCGTGTCGTACGACCCGACCTTTGCGCATGAAGTGGCTGTGATTATTCAGCATGGCATGAAGCGCATGATCGAAGATCAAGAAAACGTCTATTTCTATTTGACGTTGATGAATGAAAACTACGCGCAACCTGGTCTGACCAAGGGCGATGAGGCTGGCATTATTCGCGGCATGTATCGTCTGAAGAAGGGCGGTAAAAATAAGGTTAAGGCGCAGTTGCTTGGTTCAGGTACGATTTTGCGTGAAGTCATGGCGGGCGCCGAGTTGCTTGAAAAAGACTGGGGTGTATCGGCCGACATCTTTAGCGTCACCAGTTTTACAGAGTTGCGTCGTGATGGCTTGGATTGCGAGCGCTATAACATGCTGCACCCAACTGCTAAGGCGAAGGTGCCTTATGTCACCAGTTTGCTAGACAAAGCAGAAGGCCCCATCATTGCTTCGACTGACTATATGAAGTTATTTGCGGACCAGATTCGGCCGTTTATGCCAAAGAGTCGTGCTTATAAGGTGTTGGGCACCGATGGTTATGGTCGCTCAGATTTTCGCTCAAAATTGCGCGAGCACTTTGAGGTAGATCGACACTTTGTCGTCTTGGCAACGTTGCGTGCACTTGCCGATGAGGGCACAGTGCCAGTGAGTCAAGTGGCAGCCGCAATAAAAAAATACGGTATCGATCCCGATAAAGCCAACCCCCAATACGCTTAATTAAAGAGATCCACTATGAGTAACATCACAGCTATTGAAGTTCCAGACATTGGGGATTTCGACACCGTTGAAGTGATTGAAATTTTGGTGAAAGTCGGCGATGCCGTCAAAGCCGAACAAAGCTTGATTACTGTTGAGTCTGATAAAGCCTCGATGGAAATCCCCACCTCGATCGCCGGCGTCGTGAAATCGATTGCGGTGAAAGTGGGCGATAAGATCAAACAAGGCAGTGTGATGCTGAGTGTTGAAGCGACTGCGCCAAGCAGCGCTACAGCACCAGCGGCGGCAGCTGCGTCTAGTTCGGCAGCGGCTTCGTCGAATAGTGCTTCGACCTCTGGCGCTCAGAGCCCAGGCGCTGCTGCCGCGAGTGGTCAGTCTGTCAGTGCTCAAGGTTCGGTGACTGCCTCGAGTGCTTCAGCGAGCGGTACAGCGGTTGCTTCGGTGGCCGCAGTCAACGCGGCTTCAGCGGCTGCAGCAACACCTGCCTCTGCGTCTGCCGCGGCGCCGTCGGCTGGCAAGCTCGAGTTGCCAGTCTCAACAGCAGGTTTGCCGCACGCTTCGCCCTCGGTGCGTAAATTCGCACGTGAACTTGGCGTTGATCTGTCGCTTGTTAAAGGGACTGGTGCGAAAGAGCGTATCGTTCAAGAAGATATTCAAAACTTCGTCAAGCAAGCACTGGCAGGTGGCGTGGGCGCCTCAGCGTCTGCGTCAGGTGCTTCGTTAGGCGGTGGGCTCGATCTGCTACCTTGGCCTAAAGTTGATTTCACAAAATTTGGTGAAATCACATCGAAACCGTTGTCGCGCATTAAAAAGATTTCGGGTGCGAATTTGCATCGAAACTGGGTGATGATCCCCCACGTGACAAACAACGACGAAGCGAACATCACTGAGCTCGAAGCGTTGCGTGTGACGTTAAATAAAGAGAACGAAAAATCGGGCATCAAAATTACGATGCTTGCGTTCTTGATTAAAGCCGTTGTCGCAGCTCTGAAGAAGTTTCCTGAATTTAACGCTTCGCTCGATGGCGAAAACTTGGTGTTGAAGCAGTACTTTCATATTGGCTTTGCAGCAGATACCCCGAATGGCTTGGTTGTACCCGTGATTCGCGATGCCGACAAAAAAGGTATTTTAGAGTTGGCCGCTGAGAGCAGTGAACTAGCTAAAAAGGCCCGCGATGGCAAATTGGCACCTGCTGAAATGCAAGGTGGTTGTATGTCGATTTCATCGTTGGGTGGCATCGGTGGTACACACTTCACACCGATCATCAATGCTCCAGAACTCGCGATTTTGGGCGTGTCAAAGTCTTACATGAAGCCGGTGTGGGATGGCAAACAGTTTGTGCCACAGTTGACGTTGCCACTGTCGTTGTCGTACGACCACCGTGTGATTGATGGTGCTTCAGGGGCACGCTTTAACGCCTACCTTGGCAGTCTGTTGGCGGATTTTCGCCGTATCGCACTGTAAGGGGCTGACATGAGCAAACTGATTGATATTCCAATCCCGGATATTGGCGACTTTGATACGGTCGATGTGATTGAAGTGTTGGTGGCGGTTGGCGATACGGTCAAGGCCGAGCAAAGCTTGATTACCGTTGAGTCCGACAAGTCGTCCATGGAGATCCCCTCAAATCAAGGCGGCGTCGTTAAGGCCGTGCTGGTTAAGATCGGCGACAAAGTGAAGCAAGGTTCGGTGATTTTGCAGCTCGAGGCGAGTGCGGGCGCGGCAGCTGCCCCAGCCGCCTCGGCTTCGGTGACTTCTAGAGCCAACTCGGCGGCCGGCGCAAACGCCTCAGCGTTAGCTGCGGGTGCCGCTGCTGCAATAAGTTCTGCGGCAGGCTCGCTGGGTTTAACGCCGGCTGGCGCTCAGCTCGCAAAAAACATGTCAGCTACGGGCGCGCAGGCTACCAGTTCAGGTACTGCCACGCATGCAGGCGCTGCTACCGCGAATGCTGCACCGAGCGTTGCGATCGCAAAATACGACGGCAAGGTTGACAGCAAGTGCGACCTGCTCGTGTTGGGCGCGGGCCCCGGTGGTTACTCTGCAGCCTTTCGTGCCGCTGACCTTGGCTTGAATGTGGTGCTAGTTGAGCGCTACTCAACGTTGGGCGGTGTGTGCTTAAACGTTGGATGTATCCCTTCAAAGGCTTTGTTGCATACCGCAGCGGTGCTCGAAGAGGCGCAAGCCTTGGCAGACCACGGTATCTCGTTTGGTAAGCCTAAGATTGACCTGGATAAGTTGCGTGCCTTTAAAGATGGCGTGATTGGTAAGCTCACTGGCGGTTTGGCGGGTATGGCCAAGGCTCGCAAAGTGACCGTTGTCACGGGTGTCGGTTCGTTTGTCAGTGCTAATCACGTTTCAGTTCAAACGGCTGCTGGTGTGCAAACGATTGAGTTTGCCCAAGCGATTATTGCGGCGGGTAGCCAATCAGTGAAGCTGCCGTTTATGCCAGATGATGAGCGCGTGGTGGATTCAACCGGCGCATTGTTGTTACGCAATATCCCGAAAAAAATGCTGATTGTGGGTGGCGGCATCATTGGCTTAGAAATGGGTACCGTGTATTCGGCCCTCGGCTCACGCCTTGACGTGGTCGAAATGCAAGACGGCTTAATGCAAGGCGCAGATCGTGATTTAGTCAAAGTTTGGCAAAAGAAAAATGCCCATCGCTTTGATAACCTGATGCTCAATACAAAAACCGTTGGTGCCGTGGCTAAAAAAGACGGCATCTACGTCACCTTCGAAGGTGCTGGTGCTCCTAAAGAGGCGCAGCGCTACGATTTAGTATTGCAAGCAGTGGGTCGCACACCGAATGGTAAAAAAATCGGTGCAGACAAAGCTGGTGTGATGGTGAGTGACCGGGGCTTTATCGAGGTCGACCGTCAAATGCGCACCAATGTGCCTAATATTTTTGCCATTGGTGATTTGATTGGTCAGCCCATGTTGGCGCATAAAGCGGTGCATGAAGGTCATGTGGCCGCTGAAGTCGCTGCCGGGCAAAAGAGTTATTTCGATGCGCGTGTGATCCCGTCGGTGGCTTACACCGACCCAGAAGTGGCATGGGTTGGTCTTACCGAAGACCAAGCCAAGCAGCAGGGCGTTGCCATCACCAAAGGAATGTTTCCGTGGGCTGCGTCGGGTCGTGCGATTGCTAATGGTCGCGATGAAGGCTTTACCAAACTGTTGTTTGACGCTGCAACCCACAAGATTCTTGGTGGTGGCATCGTTGGCACCAATGCCGGGGATCTGATCAGTGAGGTCGTGCTCGCTATTGAAATGGGTGCGGATATGGTGGATATTGGTAAAACAATTCATCCACACCCAACCCTTGGCGAGTCAGTTGGCTTAGCGGCTGAGGCGGCTGAGGGTCATTGCACTGATTTGCCGCCAGTGAAAAAGAAATAGCTGGCTCTGCCGTTGATAGAGCATCGCGCGTGAATTTGTTGGCGTGATCCTCGAAAAAAAACCGCTCTCTTTATGCTTTGAAGAGAGCGGTTTTTTTATCAAGATCGAAGTCAGGTGATACTGCTACCGTCGACGTGCAACGTTCACAACATTTATGTCATAGCGCCACCGTCGAAAACCACGGCACCGCGGCAATCGCAATCAACCCAACCAATAATGCAACGATGTAGGGCCAGATCGCCCCCATTACGTCATCGGGCGAGGCGTCACCGATGCGGCAGGCAACGTAAAAGCCGATACCAATCGGAGGCATCATCAGTCCAATATTCATGGCGGTGACGACCACCATTGAATAGTGAATCTCATGAATCCCTAGTTTTTTGGCAATCGGAAACATGATGGGTGCCAAGATCAAAATCGCGGGTAAGCCTTCAAGTAAGCAACCCAAAATCAAGAATACCAAGATCGTCACCACCATGAAACCGGCGATGCCACCGGGCAGGGTGGTTAAAAATATTGATAAGCTTTGCACCACGCCGCTTTGTGTAATAGCCCAAGCCATCGCCGAGGCGGTGCCCAAGATCAACAGGATCGCACCGCTTAACGCGGCAGTTTCGACCAGCATCGTATAGACCTTGCGCCAACCAAGGCCGCCGTACAACACCTGACCAATCATCATGGCGTAGAGCACCGCAATGGTCGAGACTTCAGTGGCAGTTGCGACGCCGCCACCTACCGCGCTGCGAATCAAGAAAGGCAACACTAAGGCGGGGCCAGCAATCAACAAGGCCTGCCAGATCATTTTGATGGTTGAGCGTTTGACGTTATCAAGTTGCTCGTGACGGGCTTTCCAGCGGGCTAAGCCAACTAGGGCCAGCAACAACACGCCCGCAATCACGACACCGCTTTGAAACAAGCCAGCGATTGACACACCCGCGACCGATCCCAACACGATCAGTACGATACTTGGTGGTACGGTGTCTGCCATCGCAGCACCGGTTGCGAGAAGGGCAATCATTTCGCGCGGTTTGTGGCCTCGCCGTTTCATTTCAGGAAACAACGCCGGCGCAATGGTTGCCATATCCGACACTTTTGAACCCGAGATGCCCGACACAATAAATAACGAGCCAAGTAGCACGTAAGACATGCCGGCTTTAATGTGACCTAATAACGACGCCAAGAAATCGACAATGGCTTTGCCCATACCAGTGGCATCGAGCACGCAGCCTAGCAACACAAAGATGGGTACCGATACTAGAATCAGGCTCGACATGCCTTCATCCATGCGCCCAATCACGACCATTAAGGGCACGGTGGTTGAGAAGGCTAGGTAGCATAGTGCCCCTGCGCCAAAGCAAAATGCAATGGGCACGCCTGCGACTAAGCACAAGGCAACCAAGATGACCAAGAAAAACAGAATGTTGTAGAGCCCCAGTGAAGTCAACCACCCAGAGCCTACCCAGCAGAGGCCCGCAAAGGCGCTCACTAAGACTGTGGCACCTAACAGATTGAGCTTGCTCACCGTTTGGGCTGCATAGGCGACCAGTATCCCGAGCATGGTCAAAATGCCAAACGCCAACGCCGAAACCCTAAAGCTATTGGGGATCCCGAGTGCGGGAGACGTCACAAACCACTCGTCTTGCGCGTATTCGATCGCGGGCGTGACCAGAGCCAGCAGAAACGCAACAATCGTCATGAGTGCGACCGCATGAACAAAACCGCGCAGGCGCTCAGGCATCATTTGTAAAAATAGCGTTAAGCGTAAGTGCTCATTGCGATACATGGCGATTGCCGAGCCCAGCATGGCAAGCCATAAAAATGAAATTGAAACGACTTCATCAATCCAGACGATCGGCAGCGAAAAAACATAGCGCGATACGACCCCTACCAGCAGCATGACGATGATCAAAGTCATCAGCGCCGCGCTGATGACTTCGATGGGTTTCAACAGCCGTGACACGAGGGGGCTGGCGGAAAGAGTGAGTTCAGTGGTCATGGTCGTATCTTTGAAGACTTAAATGAAAATCGTGGGCAACAACATAAAGCTAATGACTAGATGAAAATCTTGTTAATGCCTAATCATAAGAATCGGGCGCCAAAATAAAAAGCTAGCCTCTAAATAAAAATCCGGATGCCGCTTTCAACGAGCGTTGCATCCGGAGCGTTCGTGTGGCGAAGCGACTTGCTTGCGCCATCACAAGACAGTTACGCTTAAGCGAGCTTACCGCTGTAGCGCTCAAGCATTGACCACGCCTCTTCACCCAGCTTGCCTTTCCATTCGGTGTAGAAGCCACCTTGGCGCAGACGATCGCGGAATGAATCAGGCTTGGTCTGGTTAAAGATCATGCCTTTTTCAGTCAGGCCTTTTTGTAAGCCAGCGTTCATGGCGGCAACATCGGCACGCTCTTTCATACCTGCGGCGTTGATATTTTTTGCCACGATTGCGCGCATATTCTCTGGCAGTCTTTCCCAGGCGCGTTTGTTCGCCAAGAACCAGAAGCCATCCCACATATGATTTGTGATCGAGCAGAACTTTTGTACTTCGTTTAGTTTTGCCGTATCGATAATTGCCAAGGGGTTTTCTTGACCGTCGACCACTTTAGTTTGCAAGGCGCTATACACCTCGTTAAAGTTGATCGAAGCAGGCGCCGAGTCAAAGGCTTTGAACATTGAGGTCCAAAGTGGCGACACCGGCACGCGAATCTTGAAGCCCTTCAAATCATCAGCACTTTGGATCGGTTTGATGGATGAGGTGATTTGGCGAAAGCCGTTATCCCAGATCTTGTCCATGGGTACCAAGTTGGATTTTGCGATCTCTTTACGTACGTGCGCGCCCAAGTCGCCATCCAGTGCTTTCCAGACGGCGTCGTAGTCGCTGAACGCGAAACCGATGCCGGTAATCGATGAAGCGGGCACCAAGGTGGCCAAAATCAAACCCGATAAGGTGAAGAATTCGACACCACCATTACGGACTTGGCTCAACATGTCTGTGTCAGAGCCCAGCTGGCTGCTTGGGAAAATGCGAATTTCAACGCGCCCAGCGGTTTCAGTCTGAATGGCATCGGCCATTTCTTTGGCGCGAATGTTCATCGGGTGAGTCAAAGGCAGATTATTAGCGTATTTGTATGAAAACTCAGCCTTAGATTGTGCCCAGGCGCTACGCAAAGGGGCCGCCATGACAATAGCACCGGCGCCAACGCCAGCGAGTAGGTTACGTCGAGTGATTGACATTTGGGTATCCTCTAGTGTGATTTGTATCGTTGCGCATCATAGCAACGAACCCGAGGGTCTCGGCTGTTTTATGTCCCGATGAGAGCTAAAATAGGCGTTTTCCCCTAGCTTTACCAATTTTTTGCCCCAAATAACCGTTAATTGGTCCTGACTGTGTCCCATATTCTGCATGTGCTCGGCTCTTCTGTATTGTCCCAATTTCGTCAAGAACGTCTGCTGGCCAAGTTCAAAGCGCAGGGCTTACCTATCGCTGAGATTACGGCGCGTTTTGAGCATTTTGTCTGGTGCGAGCAAACGCCTGATACGGCCACGACACAGCGTCTGCAGCAGCTTCTTGATTATGGGCCAACTGTCAACGTTTCAGAGCCGCAAGCATCTGAGTTGATTTTGCGGGTGATCCCGCGCTTGGGCACCATTTCTGCTTGGGCCAGCAAGGCCACTGACATTGCACACAATTGCGGTTTTGCAAGTGTGCTGCGTATCGAGCGTGGCATTCGCTATGTTTTGACCCCCGAGCGCACTTGGTTAAAAACACAAAAACTTGACGCAGCGATGCTGGCGCAGGCCGCTGATTGCCTGCACGATCGCATGACCGAGACCGTCGTTGACGCAGGCTTTGATCCCAACGCTTTGTTCGCTTCGCTACCGGGTAGGCCAATGCGCACCGTTGAGGTCATCGCGCAAGGTAAGCAGGCGTTACTTCAGGCAAATACGAATTTGGGTTTGGCGTTATCTGAAGACGAAATCGACTACCTGACGCAATCGTTCACTGAGCTCGGGCGCGATCCAACCGATGTTGAATTAATGATGTTCGCCCAAGCCAACAGCGAGCACTGTCGCCACAAGATCTTCAATGCGCAGTGGGTGATTGATGGCAAGCCCACTGATAAAACTTTGTTTGGCATGATTCGCGAAACCCATGCGGCGCAACCCTTGGGTACCGTGGTGGCGTACTCAGATAACTCGGCCATCATGCAGGGCGGCGAGGCGCTGCGCTTTCAGGCTGCGTTACCAGGTGGGGCACAGGGTGGCGTGTATGCCGCCAAGCCACAACTTGTGCACACTGTCATGAAAGTCGAAACCCACAATCACCCCACCGCCATTGCCCCGTTTGAAGGTGCGGCAACCGGTGCGGGTGGTGAGATTCGCGACGAGGGCTCGACCGGCCGGGGCTCGAAGCCTAAGGCGGGGTTGGCTGGTTTCACTGTTTCACATCTGCGTTTTGATGATGCGCCACGGGTCTACGAAGCCGATCATCACGGTAGCCCTGATCGTATCGCCAGCCCCTTAGCGATCATGATCGAGGGCCCCTTAGGCGCGGCAGCTTTTAATAATGAGTTTGGTCGCCCTAATTTGCTAGGCTATTTCAGGTCGTTTGAACAATCCACTGCTGACACCCGTTGGGGCTACCACAAGCCCATCATGATCGCGGGCGGCTTAGGCAGCATCGATGCGGGTTTGACCAAAAAAGACGTGATCCAGCCAGGTGCTTTGTTGATTCAATTGGGTGGTCCCGGTTTGCGGATCGGCATGGGCGGCAGTGCGGCCTCAAGTATGTCGGTGGGTTCAAATACTGCGGCGCTTGATTTTGACTCAGTGCAGCGTGGTAACCCCGAGCTCGAGCGTCGTTGCCAAGAGGTGATTGATCGCTGCTGGCAGCAAGGTGCAAACAATCCGATTGTGGCCATTCACGATGTAGGCGCGGGTGGTTTATCCAATGCATTTCCAGAGTTGGTGAACGACGCGGGCCGTGGTGCCACCTTTGAACTCAAGCGCGTGCATCTTGAAGAATCTGGCATGTCGCCCGCCGAGATCTGGAGCAACGAATCACAAGAGCGTTATGTGTTGGCCGTGATGCCGCAAGATCTTGAGCGCTTTCAAGCGATTGCCGAGCGCGAGCGTTGCCCGTTTGCAGTGATTGGAGTGGCCACCCAAGAGCGTCAGTTAACGGTGCTAAACGGCGAGGGCTTGCCTGGGTTGGATCAGCTCGGATCTTTGAATCAAGACCCTGCTGCGCACGCTCAGCGCTCTGCTACTGAAGTCGCATCTACCTCTACAAAAGACCTGCGCCCCGTTGACGTGCCGATTGATGTGATCTTAGGCAAACCACCGCGCATGACGCGCGATGTCAAGCGCTTGCCTGGGCAGACCGCGCCTTTAGATTTGACGGTCATCACACTCGATGACGCCATCACTCGGGTCTTGCAGCACCCGACAGTTGCAAATAAAACCTTCTTGATTACGATCGGCGATCGCACCGTGGGTGGTTTATCTAGCCGTGATCAGATGGTTGGCCCCTGGCAGGTGCCCGTGGCCGATTGTGCCGTGACCTTAGCGGATCACGATGGCACACGTGGCGAGGCAATGGCGATGGGCGAGCGCACGCCGCTTGCCGTGATTGATGCCCCCGCTTCTGGGCGGATGGCCGTGGCCGAAGCGTTAACCAACCTAGCCGCAGCCGATGTGGCGTGCCTTGAAGACATTAAGTTGTCTGCGAATTGGATGGCGGCGTGTGGCGCACCTGGGCAAGATGCGGCGCTCTACGACACCGTGGCTGCAGTGAGCAAACTGTGCCAAGACGTTGGTTTGTCGATTCCGGTGGGTAAAGATTCGTTATCGATGCAAACGGGGTGGTCGCAAGATGGCGAAGCGCGCAAAGTGATTGCGCCCGTTTCGTTAATCGTGACGGCTTTTTCGCCTGTAGAAGATGTTCGCGCAACACTTACGCCGCAACTGCGCACCGATGTGGGCCCGACAAGCTTGATTTTGATTGATCTTGGTGGTGGTAAGCAGCGCATGGGTGGCTCGATTCTGACCCAAGTGTGTAATCAATTAGGTGAGCAAACGCCTGATATCGACGATGCTCAAGCCTTGCGCGCATTCTTTGTGACGATTCGCGCGCTTGCACAGTCTGGCATCTTGTTGGCTTATCACGATCGCTCTGATGGAGGTCTGTTGGCAACCGTGGCTGAGATGGCCTTTGCGGGTCACACGGGCGTGTCGCTCAATATCGATATGTTGTGCTATGACTACAATGCGCAAGATTGGGATGCCTACAATATTCGCGCTTCGCAAGTTGCGGTACAGCGCAACGAGTTGACCCTCAAAGCCTTGTTCTCAGAAGAGGCGGGTGCTGTGATTCAAGTGCCCACCGCCGAGCGCGATGCCGTGATGCAAGTGCTGCGTGCCGCGGGCCTATCCACTCATTCGCATGTGATTGGTTCGCCTAACACCACCGACACACTCGAGGTGTTTCGCGATGGCAACCGGATCTGGTCGCGGCCGCGTGCCGAGCTCGGCGCACTCTGGAGCGACGTTAGCTATCGCATCGCCATGAGGCGTGACAATCCAGCCTGCGCCAAAGCTGAGCTTGATCTATGGGCAGATGCGACGGATCCTGGCATGTCGCCGCAAGTACAGTTTGATCCTCAGCAAGATGTTGCTGCACCTTATATCGGCAAGGGTGCGCGCCCACGCGTTGCCATCTTGCGCGAGCAAGGCTGCAATAGCCAAGTTGAAATGGCCTGGGCGTTTGATAAAGCTGGGTTCGAAGCGGTTGACGTGCACATGACTGACCTTCAAACCGGCGCGGCAGAGCTATCTAGTTTTAAAGGCCTGGTTGCGGTGGGTGGTTTTAGTTATGGCGACACGCTTGGTGCGGGCGAGGGCTGGGCGCGTAGTATTTTGTTCAACACGCAATTGTCGGATCAGTTCGCACAATACTTTGCGCGTACGGATACCTTTGGCTTAGGTGTGTGTAATGGTTGCCAGATGATGGCTGCCTTAGCCACGATGATTCCGGGCGCCGAGAACTGGCCACGCTTTACCCGAAATCAATCTGAAAAATATGAGGCGCGTTTTTCGTTGGTCGAAGTGCTTGAATCTCCATCCTTGTTCTTCAAGGGGATGGCGGGTGCAACGATCCCTGTGGCCGTTGCGCATGGCGAAGGCTTTGCAAACTTTAGTCGTCAGGGCAATCCGCAGTCTGCGCTTGCAGCTCTGCGTTTTGTGGATCACAAAGGCCAACCCACTGAGGCATATCCGTTTAATCCAAATGGCAGCCCTAATGGCCTCACGTCCGTGACAACAGCCGACGGGCGTTTTACCGTGTTGATGCCGCACCCCGAACGCGTGACCCGTAACGTGATGATGTCGTGGTCGCCGCCTAGCTGGGGGCCAAATGATACGAAGGGCGCTTATACCCCGTGGATGAGGTTCTTCCAGAACGCACGGGTAGCGATCGGCTAGAGTTTATTTTTTGCGTGACTCAAGATCAGGCAGGTTGTTGTGGCGTGGGCATAGAGTTTGCCATCTGGGCCAACAATACGGCCTTCTGCGGTGGCGACCTGACGGCCGACTTGAATGATTTTGCCAATCGCGCGTACACGCATACCCGGGGCGGGCACGATGGCGCGGGTCATTTTTACGCTCAAATCTAAGGTGGTGTAGCCCGTGCCAGCGGGCAACATGGTGTGGATGGCGTTGCCGACTGCGCCGTCCAAAATACTGGCAAACCAACCACCATGCACCGAACCCTGGACGTTCATGACACTTTCGGTGGGGTTACCTTGCAGCGTGGCTTGCCCCGGCTCGAGCGCCACAATCAGGTAGCCGCAGGTTGCAGCCATCGGGCCGTTTGGTAAATCACCGCGCATGACCGCTTGCATGACCTCCATGCCCGTCATTGTTGCCGTTTTACTCTTGTCTAACAGCCCGATTGAGCGCCCGTTGGGCATGCCGGCAAGTATCTTTTGTTCGTCTTCTAGCCATTGCGCCAAGGTGTTTTCAGTTGTCATGAGTCAAAGCTTTGAAGAATTATGGTTGTTTTTGGTCAAAATCTGAGCAAGTGACGCTCAGGCCGAGCAGGCTAGGTGCTTTTTAGCACTAGTTGCCTCTCAAAAGAAGTCGTTCGTCCATCGTATAATCACGCTTTGCGCCCGGAGCTTTTTATGCGTCTTATCCAAACTGCGCTCACCTTCGATGACGTACTGCTTGTGCCGGCGTTTTCACAGGTGTTGCCGCGCGACACTTCGTTGGTTACCCGTTTAACCCGAAACATTTCACTCAATATCCCCTTAGTCTCGGCTGCAATGGATACGGTGACCGAATCGCGTCTGGCGATTGCCATGGCACAAGAAGGCGGTATCGGGATCATTCACAAAAATCTAACTGCTGACGAGCAGGCTAAAGAGGTCTCGCGCGTCAAGCGTCACGAATTCGGTATCGTCACTGACCCAATTACGGTGACTCCTGATATGAAAGTGCGTGAGGCGATTGCCTTGCAAAAGCAGCACGGTATTTCTGGGCTGCCCGTGGTGCAAGGTCGCAAAGTCGTGGGTATCGTCACGAATCGCGATTTGCGTTTTGAAGATCGCCTTGAGGCACCGCTTAGCAGCGTCATGACCCCGCAAGACCGCCTGATCACCATGAAAGAGGGCGCGACACTGGCCGAGGCACAAAAATTGATGCATCAGCATCGCCTCGAGCGCGTGTTGATTGTGAACGATGCCTTTGAGCTACGTGGTTTGGCAACGGTTAAAGATATTGTCAAAAACACCGAACACCCTGCTGCATGTAAAGACAGCCATGGGCAATTGCTTGTGGGGGCTGCAGTGGGCGTGGGCGATGGCACCGAAGAGCGTGTGGCAAAACTGGTTGCCGCGGGCGTGGATGTCATTGTCGTTGACACGGCACATGGTCACTCAAGCGGCGTCATCGAGCGTGTGCGTTGGGTAAAAGCTAATTACCCTAAGGTCGAAGTGATTGGTGGCAACATCGCCACGGCCGATGCCGCACGCGCGTTACACGAAGCGGGTGCAGACGCAGTTAAAGTCGGTATTGGCCCAGGTTCGATTTGTACAACCCGTGTTGTAGCGGGTGTGGGCGTGCCCCAAATCACTGCGATCTCTGATGTGGCTCTCGCTTTAAAAGGTACCGGCGTGCCGTTGATTGCAGACGGTGGTGTGCGTTTTTCAGGCGATGTGGCCAAAGCGCTTGTCGCGGGTGCGTCGTCAGTGATGATGGGCGGTATGTTTGCCGGCACTGAAGAGGCCCCTGGCGAAGTGGTGTTGTATCAAGGGCGTTCTTATAAATCGTATCGAGGCATGGGCAGTTTAGGTGCAATGACCGATGGTTCGGCTGATCGTTACTTTCAAGACCCAGCGAATAATGCAGACAAGCTCGTGCCTGAGGGCGTAGAGGGTCGCGTGCCTTACAAAGGCAGCGTGCTGCAAATTATTTTTCAGTTGGTGGGCGGAGTGCGTGCGTCAATGGGGTATTGCGGTTGCGCCACAATCGAAGAGATGCGCACCAAGCCAGAGTTTGTACAAATCACATCGGCCGGCTTTCGCGAATCACATGTACACGATGTTCAAATTACTAAAGAAGCACCAAACTATCGTTCAGAGTAATTTTTTCTTCTCGCGTTAATTTTTTGCACCGGCCTCGTGGCCGGTGTCTTTCATTTAGATATTTACACAGGTTAATTCTTCATGCATCAGCGCATCTTGATTCTTGATTACGGCTCACAAGTCACCCAGTTGATTGCGCGTCGTGTGCGTGAGGCCGGTGTGTATTGCGAGCTTCATCCGGGCGACGTCTCGGCAGAGTTTTTAAAGAATCAGTTGTCGCTAGGCTTAAAGGGCATCATCCTGTCGGGCAGCCATGCCTCGGCCTACGATGAGTCATCGTTAAAAGTCCCTGCTGAAGTCTTTAGCGCTGGGGTGCCAGTACTAGGGATTTGTTATGGCATGCAAGCCATGGCGCAACAGTTAGGCGGCGAGGTTAGCTACGCAGATCATCGTGAATTCGGCTACGCCGAGGTGCGCGCGCGCGGTCATACTCGTTTGCTGAAAGATATCGACGACTTCACCACGCCCGAAGGGCATGGCATGCTCAAAGTTTGGATGAGTCATGGCGATCAGGTGACGCGTTTGCCAGAAGGTTTCAAAGTGATGGCGTCAACCGCGTCGTGCCCGATTGCTGGCATGGCCGATGAAGCTCGCAAGTTTTATGCGGTGCAGTTTCATCCTGAAGTCACGCACACAGTAAAAGGACAAGCCTTGCTCGAGCGCTTTGTGCACGAGATCTGTGAGTGCCAGGGCGACTGGACAATGCCTAATTATGTTGACGAGGCGATTGCACGTATTCGTGAACAGGTCGGCGATGACGAAGTGATTTTAGGTTTGTCGGGTGGTGTCGATTCATCAGTTGCTGCAGCCTTGATTCACAAGGCCATTGGCGATCGCCTGACATGCGTGTTTGTCGATCACGGTTTGCTGCGCTTAGACGAAGGCAAGCAAGTAATGGAAACCTTCGCTCAAAACATGGGTGTACGCATTATTCATGTCGATGCGACTGAACAGTTTATGGGTAAGCTTGCGGGGGTGTCTGACCCCGAAACCAAACGCAAGATTATTGGACGCGAGTTTGTTGAAGTGTTTCAAGTTGAAA
>JAIPCU010000030.1 GCA_021738045.1 Candidatus Methylopumilus sp.
TTTTATTTCCTTACTTCTTTGTGAGCACTTGATTTCGTTTGCAATTTACTGACCTGTTACAGCCAGCAAACCTGCGACACTCATTCCAAGCGCCCACACTTATCGGTTGTCAAATTTTTAAAGAACAAGGTATTCGGTACGACTTACTTCACTTTTGACTCAGAGCCAGTTGCCTGTCTTTGTTTTGTCATCAGCAGAGAGGTGAGATTATGGAGGATTTTTTTATCCGTGTCAAATCTGTTTTTAAACACATTCGAACCGACAACTGCTGAAAAAATCTTCGTAACCTTTTGCCCCGCCAAGCCCGCTAATATAGCATGAATACGGATAGCACATCTACCCTGAGAAACTTATGACCGAAGATATTCTGATTAATGTCACCCCTTTTGAGACCCGCGTGGCCTTGGTGGCTCAGGGAGCGGTACAAGAACTGCATATGGAGCGCGCGATTCAACGCGGACAGGTTGGCAACATTTACCTAGGTAAGGTGGTGCGCGTCTTGCCAGGTATGCAAAGTGCCTTTATTGATATCGGCCTTGAAAAAGCTGCCTTCTTGCACATTGCAGATTTGCGCGAAAACCGCAACGCGCGCACTCAAAACACCCCTACGATCGCAATTGAGAAATTGCTATTTGAGGGACAAAGCCTGATGACGCAAGTGATTAAGGACCCGATTGGTACAAAGGGCGCACGGCTGTCGACTCAAATTAGCATTGCAGGGCGGATGCTGGTTTACTTGCCGCACGAACCTCATATCGGCATCTCGCAGAAAATTGGCTCTGAGAGTGAGCGCCAAGCACTGCGCGACCGCGTGCAGGCGCTTGTCCCCGCAACGGAGAAAGGCGGATTTATTGTGCGCACGCAGGCCGAACTCGCGACCGACGATGAACTCACTGCAGACCTGACGTATTTACAAAAGCTATGGGCCAACGTGCAGCAGGCGGCGCGCACGCTACCTGCGACTAGCCTCTTGCACCAAGACCTGAGTTTGGCACAGCGGGTGCTGCGTGACATGGTCACACCCAACACGCATCGTATCTTGGTGGATTCTCGCAGCACTTACGCAGAGCTTGACACCTGGGCCCAAACGTACACACCCTCAGTCACAACACGCATTGAGCACTACAGCGGCGAGCGCCCTCTATTTGACACAGCAAACGTTGAAGAAGAAATCAAATTAGCACTGTCGCGACGCGTCGATTTGAAATCGGGTGGTTACCTCATCATTGATCAAACTGAAGCGCTCACCACGGTTGATGTGAACACCGGAGGCTTTGTTGGTGGTCGCAATTTTGACGACACGATTTTTAAAACCAATCTAGAAGCAGCGCAGGCTGCAGCACGTCAGTTAAGGCTGCGCAATCTGGGCGGCATCATCATCATTGACTTCATTGATATGGATGAGCCAGGGCATCGCGAAGCCGTCATGGCTGAACTCGAGAAGGCGCTGGCACCTGATCGCACTCGCATGACGATCAATGGTTTTACGCAGTTGGGGTTAGTCGAGATGACACGCAAACGCACGCGCGATTCACTTGCACATCAACTTTGCGAGCCCTGCCCCACCTGCCAGGGGCGCGGCAACGTGCGTACCAATCGCAGTGTCTGCTACGAAATTTTGCGAGAAATTTTGCGTGAAGCACGCCAATTTAATCCACGCGAATTTAAAATCCTGGCCTCGCAAAATGTCGTAGATTTATTTCTAGAAGAAGAGAGTCAACATCTTGCGCTGCTCGGTGACTTTGTCGGTAAACGGATCTCACTTGAGGTTGCGCGCGATTACAGCCAAGAGCAGTACGACATTGTGCTGAGCTAAAGCCGTCAAAACACTGAAAGGCTAAAAGACATTAAAGGGCACACACGCGACTGCTCTTGATTCGCTTGCGCCAGACCCATCTCGAATCAAGCACACTGAGCGCTGCATTCAAAAACCCTATTTCAAGCTAAATTTTTGTGCGCGAATATATTCGCCAAAATTGTCACGCTCAGGCATTGAATAATGGCGGGCTTTATCTTCAGACCAACCATTGAAATCAACATCTGGGTAGCGCGAGCTATAGCGCTGTTTACGTAACGGAAACAACGCATGGCGGCGCTGGTCGTATTCGTCGATCTGCGCGCGAACATCCGCTTCGTCGAAACGGTCGGTGTGCACCGTCGTACCCAGTGGCAGCCGGGGGATAATGCGTCCGCCTTCAACGGGGTAGCCAACACACAGACCGGCAATCGGAAATACCGCCTCGGGCAAACCAAGAAGGTCGCTGGTTTCTCTCGAGTGATTACGTACCGCGCTAATAGGCACGGTACCTAAGCCGACGGCCTCGGCCGCGCGAATAAACTGCGATAACACCAAACCCGCGTCAACCGCAGCGTTCATAAAGTGATCAAGGTGCTCGTTGATAAAAGGCTTGCCCCGCCACTGACCGATCTGGCGGATCCGACGATTGTTACCGCAGAACACTAAAAACACCGGAGCGTCATTGATCCAAGGCATATCAGGGATAAATGACGCGATCGCTTTGATTTTTGCGCGATCTGTCACTTGGATGATATCGGCTTGCTGTAAATCAGATTTAGAAGGGGCCGATAAGGCGCAGGCGAATAGCAGTTTCAAGACATCAGCGTCGATCGACTGGTCTGTCCAACGCCGATGGGAACTGTGACTGAGCATGCGTAGAAGTTCGCTCGCATTGGGAAGCCCCTCAGGAACGTTAAACGTTTCACCAAATCTGGCTAGCGCTGCGCTGGCGAGTTTCTCGGTAATAGGATCGCTTGCCTGACTCATCTTTGCCCCTGTTGCCCTTGCCTGAACGCTGGACTGCCTCAGGCTTCTTTGTTTTATATATCCGGATTAATTTAATAAATTATCCATTGGATTCTACGAATTTTTATCTTTATTTTATACAAATATATATAATAATTTCAGGAGGATATGAATTTAATCTAATATTTCACTTGAGACTAGGTCTTGCATGAATTTACAAGTTTGTACAACCGGTTATTTCATCTGATTCGTTTCATCTTACTCGTCACGAAACTGCATTTGATATAAACCGGCATAGGCACCGCCTAATGCCAACAGCTCAGCGTGCGAACCCTGCTCGACCACCCTGCCCCGATCCATCACCACGATCTTGTCTGCGTTTTGTACGGTCGATAAGCGATGCGCAATCACTAGGGTGGTACGGCCTTTCATCAACGTTTCGAGTGAGACTTGTACCTGCCGCTCAGACTCGTTGTCTAGCGCAGACGTTGCTTCATCCAAGATCAGTATTGGGGCGTTTTTGATCAATGCACGTGCAATCGCCAGACGCTGGCGCTGTCCGCCCGACAAACGCGTGGCATTTTCACCCACCTTCGTTTGGATGCCCAAAGGCAACGTATCGACAAACTCAAGCAAATTAGCCGCTTGCAGGGCGGCGCGGATTTCAGCTTCAGACGCATCGTGCAGCGCCCCGTAACCGACGTTGACCGCGATCGTGTCGTCAAACAAGACGACGTCTTGGCTCACCAGCGAGAGTTGTTCTCGTAGATTACGCAGCGATACCGACTCGATATCCCGGCCATCGATCAACACCTGACCACTTGCAGGCCCCACAAAGCGCGGCAACATATTCACCAAGGTCGTTTTACCGCTACCCGAGCGGCCCACCAAGGCAATCGTTTGCCCCGGCTCAGCCACGATACTGACTTGAGCCAACGTATCAACCTCAGCATCTGCAAAGCGATGCGAAACCGCTTTGAATTCAACCCGACCGTTCACCCGACCCTCAAAGGCCCCGGTGGCTTGGTCGACCTCAGAGGGCTGATCCACCAAAATAAACACACTTTCAGCTGACACCAGCATCTTTTGGGTGCGACTCGCAACCTTGGTTAAGCGCTTAATCGGATCAAAAATCTGCGCGAGTGCTGCCATGAAGGCGGCAAAACTACCCACCGTTAAGGTGCCGGCATTGCCTTGACTTAGTGCTACTGAGATCACCGCCGCAACGGCGATCGCCGTCACGACTTGAGTAATCGGGGTCAGCGCCGCGTCTGAGGTCGCAGCCCGCATGTCAAAGCGCCGTAAGCGACCGCTGACATAGGCAAAGCGCTTACGCTCAAACGCATATCCATCAAACAGTTTCACCACGCGCTGACCGTCAATCCCCTCGTTCACGACGCGCGTGAGTTCGGCATTCATGTTGACGGTGTCTCGATTAATACGGCGCATGCGAGCGATGAAACCGCGCGAGATGAGTACCGAAATCGGCATTGTCACCAAAATAATGAGCGTCAACTGCCATGACATGTATAGCAGCACGCAGATCATCGCGATCACGACCAGCGACTCGCGCACCACGACCGTCAAGACATCGGTGGCGTAGCTTGTCACGTTGCCCGCATCAACGGTGAAGCGGTTTAATAGGCGCCCGGTATCGCCTTTTTTGAACTCGCTGTCGGGCATCGACAACAGTTTTTCGAACATGTCGGCGCGTACGCCTAACAAAACGTTGTTAGCGACCCAGGCCAGCAAATAGTCACTGAAGAAGTTACAGACCCCTCGCACAGTAATCAACGCAATAATGGCCAGAGGCACTTGCCAGACGTACTCGGGCTTGGCACCAGAAAACCCCTCGTCAAGCAGCGGTTTCATTGCCACGGCTAGCGTGGGTTGCGTTGCTGCGGCACCAGCCATGAACAGCACGGCGAGCGCAAGGCCTTTCCAATAGGCGCCCACGCGTTCGTAAATACGACGCCACAAGGTAGCACTCAAGGGAGACGATGAGTTAGCAGGGAGGCCGGTCAATTGAGTCAAAATAACGCTCTGGTCAGCAGAAAACTGAAGTTTACCCGCTCTGGGTCAGATCTCGACTGAACGACTCGCTGAGCACCAACGCATAAAACGCTGGGATGCGACTTGGGCAGCGGGCGCACTTGTCGTATCCTTACGCTATGAACTTAAGGTTAAATCAGTCATGCAACAAGAACCAATTTTGATCCGTTTACCAAACTGGGTCGGCGACGTCTGTATGAGTCTGCCGGTACTCGATATGCTGCGTCGGCTAAACATACCGTTCGCAGTTTGCGCACGAGGTTGGGCAAAAGACCTGTTAGCAGGCTTGGGGACCGAAGGCTTTGTGCCAACGTATGGCCGACTGATCGAAGACGTCGTTGAAGTGCGAGACTGGCGCAAAAGGCACCCAACATTCAGGCGTGGGCTCATTTTGCCCGATTCGCTTTCAAGTGCCTTATGTTTTCGTCTTGCTGGCTTGCAAAGCGCTGGTTGGCGAGATGATGGCAGAAGCCTGCTGTTGCGTTGGCCGCTGCGTAAAACCACCGAACCGTTGCATGCGGTGCAAAGTCACTTTGCCATGGCCAAACAAGCCCTCGCGGCTTGGGGCATTGACGCTCAGCCGCAAATGCTGCCTGAGCGTTTACATCTGCCTTTAACCAAGACGCAGACACAAAGTGCCCACGACCATCTCAGCGCTGCGGGCCTGAAGGCGGGTGAGTTTGTGCTGATCGCCCCAACCGCAACGGGCACTCATAAAGGGCAAGCGAAGGTCTGGCCGCAGTTTGATGCGTATACTCGCATCCTACAAAACAACGGCGTACGGGTGGCAATGTGCCCGCCTAAGGCTGAACAAGCGGCCGCGCAACGGGCCGTGCCCACGGCCGACTTGATCGACCCCCTAAGGCTCGGTGGCTTTTGTGCACTCACACGTTTGGCCAAAGTTGTCATTTGCAATGATTCGGGGGTATCGCACCTGTGCGCAACCGTCGGAGCCAAGCAAATCACACTGTTTGGCGTCACCGACCCCACGCATACCGGCCCCTGGAATCCTGAAAGTATCAATTTAGGGCAGCTTGGACGTTGGCCTACCGTTGGTGAAGTCGTGGCACGAACGCAACCATTTTTTGTTTCTCAATAATGCGATGTCGACATTGAAGCTTTCTAAAATCTTTTCTGATTAAGCTACCTTGCTTTCACAAATTCCTTTCTCGAATCTATTTTTGTATCCACCCAGCTTGGGGCTGCTGCTCTTGGTGATCGCCTTGCTTTTTGCGTTGTGGTCGCACAGACGCACCGCGGTGCTCATTTCAACCTTAGGTCTGGGTTGGATATTGATGTGGTCATTGCCCATCACTTCACTTTATTTTGGCGGCAAACTTGAAACCCGTTATGCCTATGTCGAGGCTGCGCGTGCGCCGCGCGCTGATGTGATTGTGGTGTTAGGAGGTAACACGCAAGCCAATCGCGCGAATTGGTTTGAGCCTTATAACCGCGCAACAGCATTTGATCGGATTGACCGCGCTGCGGCCCTATATTTCGCAGGACGTGCGCCAAAGATTTTGTTATCGGGTGGAGCGCTAGAGGGCAAAGTCAGTGAGGCACGTATCATGGCCAAAGTTTTGCGCCAGCGGGGCGTACCGGAGTCGGCACTGATTCTAGAAAATGATAGCCGCTACACCTACGAGAATGCGCAGTTCTCAGATCGTGTGATGCAACACGCTCAGCTTAAACGTGCGCTGTTAGTGACGTCAGCTTTGCATATGCCACGTGCGCTGGCAACATTTGTCCAACGTGGGATTGATGCTGTACCGGCTTCAAGCGCGCCGCAAATCACACTGCCCGATGATGAACCTCTTAACCCCTGGCTGCCGCACATTCGCAGCCTCGAAGCAAGCCGCACCATCATCAAAGAGTATTTAGGGTTACTTGGCTATCGGATGCGTGGCTGGGTGTGAACGGCGCGTCAGGTGCTTGCTTGAGCCGAGGTCATGGCGACGCGGCGAGCCTCAATACTTTGTGCATACAGTGCTTCGTATTTTTGCGCTGCAGCGGCCCAGGATAACGATCCCACCAGCTTGACGGCGTGACACACAAGATGTTCGCGCAAGGTTTGATCTGACGTCAACGCGCGCAAGCCCTCAGCGATTTCGCTCGGGTCTTCTGGATTATTTAATACCCAAGCGTCATGGCGATGGGTCACATACTGGCCAAAACCGCAAAACTCGGGTCCACTCACAATCACCGGCAAACCGTGCGCCATGGCCTCAAGAGGTGCCAGTCCGAAGCTATCCAGCAAGGTCGGATGCACGTAGACGTCGGCAGCTTGGTAAAAGGGTGACACCTCGGGCGTCGGTTCGATCAGATTGACTCGGGCAACAAGCTTGGGGTAGTTCAACCGTACATAATCTGTCACTTCGGGTTGCGTCCCCACCACGACAAGCCGAAAATTTTCGGGCAACTGGCTTAAGGCCTCGAGAACCGTCGCGAGCCCTTTTCGCAAAGGGTTACGCGCCACCAGCAGGCACCCAACATCGTCTTGTGCCCAGCCCAGAGTCGCACGAGTTTGCGACCGCACCATTGGATCAACCGCTACGCTGGTGGCCCCAGGAGGGATCGTCTCCACGATGCATTGCGGGCCATACGCCTCGTGTATTCGTTCTTTGAGCCAATGCGACACCGCCACCACGCGCGATCCAGTTTTGACACGCATCGCTGCTGCCTCAAGAGACAAGTACGCAACATTGCTGGGTTGCAAATAGACCAACAATCGTCGCAAGGCACTAATCCCAATTAGACGACGATAACGGATTGGGGCAACATGAATCACATGGATATGCCCCGCACCACCGTTCATATGCGAGTGGACCACATCAAAATTCTCGCGCGTGAGACGCTTAGCTTCGCGCGCAAAATTCCATACCCGTACCCAGCTTGGCCATTTTCGGCTCACCGTCACCCTAATCTGTTTCACTGGTAAATCATGCTCAAAGTCATGCGCAATCACGGTCACATCATGGCGCTGGCACAGCACCTCGAACAAATTGACTCCGTAGGCCTCGGCGCCACCAAAGCGGCGGCCAAAGCGATCAACCAAGAGTGCGATCCGCAAGCGTTCAGGCACGTCGACGATTCTCGTGTTGGCTTAAGCATTGAATTAAAAAGCGGAATAACGGCGTAGTCCGCCAGATCCCGACCCGTGGAAGCGCATAGAAATCATCTGAAATATCTGCCAGCCCCCGCGCGGTCGTTGTGGCGTTGGTATAGCCAGCTTCTTGCGCTAAGCGCTGATGTTCAGGTTTAAAGTCACCATAGGGATAGCAGAAAGCAGTCACCTCTGCACCAAGCATCTCAGAGAGCACGAGGCGAGAACGAATTAATTGGTCGCGCGCCGCCTCGAGGGACAACTCTGGCAGATGGACATGGTCTAGCGTATGCGAGCCGACCTCTTGACCCGCTTGTGCCCAGGCGAGCATCTCGTGCTTAGACATCAAATCTGACGGCACCACACCATTTTCCTTATCCCAAACATTGCTGCCATCAAATTGATTGGCAACAAAGTAATTGGTAGAGGTGAATTGATACGTTTGCAATACTGGCAGCGCGTGTTCAAACACATTGCGAAAGCCATCATCAAAGGTAATGCCAAATACTTTGCCGACTTTTTCACGTTTAAGATAGGGCATTAAATCGCGCATACTTAAGCCGCGATAGCCTAGGCGATGCATCCAGCGCATTTGTCTGGCAAAGCTTTTGGGATGTACCGTTAAACCTCGATACGACGTACCACGCGGCGCCGGCTCTCCTACCTGGTGGTACATCAAGATTGGTATCGACATATTCGCTAATTAATAAGCATTCAGACTACTGATAAATCGCAAGCGTTGCTTTCACGAACTCGGCTAAGCCGAATTCGCGCTCGGCGCGTAGACGCGCCTGCTCTCCCATTTGTGACAGTTGCTCGGGTTGAAGCAAGATTTTTTGTAACACATTTAGAATCAACTCTGGGCTGCGCGGTGGCACAATCCAGCCTTCACGCTGATCCGTTAAGTTTTCAGGCAACCCACCGACATTGGTCACAAGCACAGGCAAACCAAGCGCCATCAACTCACGACACGCGAAAGACAAAGCCTCTTGATAAGACAAGACATAACCAATATCGCAGGCAGCCAACCAAGGGCGCACGTCATCAATCAAGCCCGGAAAACTGACTTGCCCAGCCATCCCGCAATCGGCCACCTGAGCGCGCTTGAGTGCGTTGGGCGGGTCTCCGATCACAACAATATGAAATCTGGCGCGCTGCTCGGACGACAATAAGGATACGGCTGTCACTAAATCTAGCCAACCTTTTTCGTAGTCGGTGCCACCGGCGCTACCAAGAATAATTTTTTGATCAAAGTCTGGGCCTAGATATTGTTCGCGCAAACGCAGTTTTTCGTGAACACTGACTGGTGAAAAATAATCGATATCGATACCGTGCCGAACGGTGGTGATGGCCTGACGTTTGTAGGGCGACTTCACTAACAAGTCTTTGATGTAATCGCTGACAGCAATCACATGGTCGGTTGCGAAGCGCGCGCGTAACTGGTGTCCAAAGCTCGTCAAAGAGTGATCATTGTGTTTGGTAAAGATAATGCGCGGAGTATGGCGCAGCCCCAACGACGCCAACATGACTTGCTTATGATCTGCCGACCCATTGACATGAACGGTATCAAAGGCATTCGTGACGAGCAGTTGGCGCAGCGCGGCACGATCAGTCAACCACGAAGCCGGTCGCGTTGTAAAAGCCATATCAACAACCTCGACCCCGGGCATGGCTTGTGCAAGACGGTACAGACGACTTGAACTCGGTGTGGCCACCGTCAGTTGATGCGCTCCGACCAATCCGCGTAACAAGTTGACAATGTAGGTGACATGCCCACCACCGTTACGCGGATGAAAATTGGTAAACAAAATTTTCATTTTTGTTCAAGCCGTCCGTGACTTGTATTTAACAACGATGATGGTGGCTGAGTGTTCACCTTGGTCAATAACCCAGACGGCAAATGTTTGTCGACCTCGGTCAATGACCTAGGCTGCGGGTGCTGGTTGGACTCACTCAATGACCCAGACTGCGATTGCGTAATGGCCTCAGGCAAACCACTCGCCTGCGCGCGTTGGTTGGCTTCGTTCAAAAACATCAGCTTCGCATAACGCAAAAAACTGCCTGAGGCCGCGGTCGCGGCAAGCACGAAGCCATGGCGACCGTCGAGAAAACCGCGTCGCAGCAAATAAATTCGGATAAAGGTCCAGACACTATGCGTGATCAAACCAAACACCCCAACGCGCCGCCCCTTGCGGGCCATCATCTGTGCCGCATCGCTTGAGTAGCGATTGGTTTTCGTGATCAGTGCAGCGAGATCATCAAACGGAAAATGTAAAAACCAAGACTTTAGCTTGCCAACCCGACCGCGCACGAGGACCTGTTCATGCACCTGAACGTTATCAAACGCGCCAAGCTCACGACGGAATAGACGCAAAACATAATCAGGCCACCAACCACTATGGCGAATTTTTTTGCCACAAAACTCAGAGAGCCGAGCGATTTGGTAAGCATCATAGGTGGGCTGCGCCAGCGTTCGCACGATTTCAGCTTGCAGCTCAGGGGTGACGCGCTCATCGGCATCGATTGACAACACCCAGGGGTTGGTCGCGAGTGCCAAGGCTCGATTTTTTTGTGGTCCGAACCCAGGCCAGTCGGCCACTTGATGCACCTGTGCACCATGCGCGCGTGCGATCTCTGCGGTGGCGTCAGTGCTGTAACCATCCAGCACAATAATTTCGTCGGCAAACTTGACGGACGCAAGGCAATCCCCAAGGCGCGCTGCCTCGTTTTTTGTGATGATGATGACAGAAAGCCCTAGGCTTTGGCGCGCAGCGTTCGCTTCCATAGCTTCCACTTGTTATATAACGGCCCGACGATCGGATGGGTGGCGAACCACATGCGTGTTCTGAGCCAAGCATCGCCCCGATTACGGACTGCCACACGAAAAATATGCGCAGGGGATGTACTGGCCAGATTTTGACCATGCGCCACCGTGGTGTAAAGATACTTAAAGCCAGACGCTTGCGCCAACGCAACGTAATCCTGAGCAAAATAGCCCTGCGGCCAACAGAAGTGTTCAGTCACAGCGCCAAGCCGTCGCTGCAAGGTTGCGCGAGAATCGGTCAGATCTTGCTTGAGATGTTGCAGGCAGACCTCGCGCGACTCGCCGGTCAAATCCCAGCGATGATGCGTATGCGTGTGGCTATGAAACTCGAAAGAGCCCGCCTCTTGCATGGCAAGAACCTCAGACCAGCGCAGCATGACTGGGTCGGGGTTACCGGCTGCCAGTAAGGCCTTTGCTTGCAGATGACACGAGATAGCAGGCAACGCGCCCCCCTGTTGACCCGCATGCGCACGTGCGGGGCCTTCACCGATCAAACCCGTAATCAAAAATAACACGGCATGCATTGAATATTTTTGTAACACTGGGTGTGCGTACACCCAGTTATCTAAATACCCATCATCAAAGGTGATTAAGACAGACTTGGGTGGTGTTGGCTTACCCGCCAAAAAATCAGCAAATTCGTTGGCGGTGAGGCCACGGTAGCCGTGCCGCACCAAACCTGCGATCTGACTTTCAAAGTTCTCGGGCGAAGTCGTGATCGACCCCACCACTGGCGACACATGGTGGTACATCAATACGGGCACGCAGTAGGCAGTTTTCATTGTCGCTCAGTGCCGGTCCGTTGTTTGCTGAGAGAGCACGCTTTCGGCATGCAACGAGGGTCGCAAATCCCTTAGCCACTGATCATAGATGCACTCGGTTCGTTTTGCCAAGGTTTCAGTAGTAAAAATGCCTTCCGTGTGCACACGTTGGTAGCCAGCCTGCCCCATTTTTGTTCTGAGTGCAGGCGAGTCAATCAATTGAATCAGGGCGCTTTGCAGCGCCTGTGCGTCGTCAAGGGGCACTAGCAGCCCCGTTTCGCCCGGTCGCATCATCTCACCCACTCCGCCGACATCAGTGCCGATCACGGGCAGGCCACTCGCGGCGGCTTCAAGAAACGCCGTGCCCATCGCTTCTTGTCGAGTTGCCAAACAAAAAATATCTAGGCCAGCCAGCACATTGGGCACGTCGCGCCGAGTGCCGAGCATATGAATACGGTCACTCACACCGCTGTGAGTGATGTGCGCTTGCAGTTGCTCAAAGCCAGGCGAGCCTCCGCCCGCCAGCACCAGATGCAGTTTGGGGCGCGTGCGTAACAACGGCAGCATGGCATTGATCAGTTCGAGATGACCTTTATTGGGGCGCAGCACTGCGACGCAACCCACCAGAATCGCCTCAGCGGATAAGTTGAGTTCGTCGCGAAGAGTCGAATGCTCAAGGCGCGGCGTTAACACCACAGGCGTATAGATAGCCTGCACGTGTTCAGCAGGCACACCGCGCTCGATCAATTGACGACGCACGTGGTGACTAACGGTGGTGGCTCGATGCGGCAACCAGGTGTAGGTCAATAACGAACCGATTGGGCTAGCTAAATGGCGCGTACGCACGATCAGTGGCACTTTCGCGAGTCGGGCGGCAGGAGCTGCAATTAAGGTGTCTTGGCGACTATGCGTGTTGAGCACATCAAAACGGCCCGCCAGCAAAATCTTTTTAAGTTTAAAGATGCCGCGCACAATATTAAAGGCGCCATCCATGTCAAGCGTATGTACAACGAATCCGGCCTCACGCAAGCGCTGAGTTAATTCGGCATCAGACTGACAAACAGCTTCAAGATAGTGACCACGCTCACGCATCGCCACCATTTCTTTAAAAACTCGGTGTTCTTGTCCGCCAAAACTTGTGGCTGCCTCTGAGTGAATGATTCGCAAGCTGCGCGCGTCAGACATCAGTAGGCCACTTCAACGTCTGCAGGCGACGTCCAAGTGGTGAGTTGCTCGACCAAACTATCTGATAAACGCACTCGCCAAGAATCATCGAGCCTGAGCGTACACGCGAGACCGGCATTTTCATACAACACCTCGACGGGCGTGCCGCGTACCGTTGCAGCCGTGTTGACGCGAAACGGACTCAGCATTTTTTTCAGCAAGATCGCATCGGCGTTACCGTTTAGACGGATGCGCAGAGCCTTAGCGCGTGCTTCGCGTGCAAGCTGTAAATCGTAAATATTTTCGGCAACAATTCGAGTGCCTTTTGAGTGCTCATTATTGGTCACTTTGACCTGCATGATCACGAGTTGATCTTCGCGCAAGCGATTGCGATGCTGTTCAAATATTTCAGCGTACACGGTCACTTCAACTTGCGCCGAACCATCATCAATCGTCACAAACTGTAGTTTTCCTTTTGAGGTCATCATCGTACGAAGGTCGCAAATCACCCCCGCAATCCATTGCGAATCGCGCAACGGCTCAAGCCGCACCAAAGGTTTGGCTGCAAATAAACGCACCTCGTCTCGCCAGACGTCAAACAAATGGCCGCTGAAGAAAAATCCCAGTGCGGCTTTTTCTTCAGACAAGCGCGTATGCAAGCTCCAGGGAGCGATTGAGGCCAGCTCAACGGCGACCACCTCATGGCTATCGTCACCAAACAATGACACTTGATTTGCACTACGGTCATGCTGCTCTGCGCCCTCAAGCGCAGTACCAAGCGAGGCCACCAACGCGCCGCGGTTAGGCTCGACCGCATCAAAAGCGCCCACGCGAATCAAAGCCTCAATACTGCGCTTATTGACGGCGCGCCGATCAATACGACGGCAAAAATCAAACAAACTAGTAAATGGCCCCGCTTGGCGAGCGCGCAAAATCTCTTCAACAGCCCCCTGCCCGGTACCTTTGACCGCCCCCATCCCATAGCGAATTGTTCGGGGAGGCAAGCCTTCTTGGGTCGCTGCGTCAGCCACGGGCTCAAACCGATAAGCAGAAGTATTGATGTCGGGCGGTAAAACGGTGATGCCATTGGTTAAGCAGTCACGCCAAAAAATTTGCACTTTGTCGGTGTCGTCCATATCAGACGACAAGGTCGCGGCTAAAAACTCAGCTGGGTGATGTGCTTTGAGCCAAGCGGTGTGATAAGCAATCAGGGCATAAGCGGCTGAGTGTGATTTATTGAAACCGTAGCCGGCAAAGAGCTCCATCAGGTCAAACAGTTTGACCGCGACCTTAGGGTCGTAACCTTTTTTAAGCGCCCCTTGCTCGAACAACTCGCGATGCGCGGCCATTTCTTCGGGCTTTTTCTTACCCATCGCGCGGCGCAACAGATCGGCGCCACCCAGCGAATAGCCGCCAATGATCTGCGAAATCAGCATCACTTGCTCTTGATACACAATCACGCCATAGGTGCTTTTGAGCGTGGGCTCAAGATCGGGATGAAAGTAATCGACGGTCGCGCGACCGTGCTTGCGATTGACAAAATCGTCGACCATGCCCGACTCGAGCGGGCCCGGACGAAACAGCGCCAAGACCGCAATAATGTCTTCAAAGGTATTGGGACGAAGCTTTTTGAGCAGCTCTTTCATGCCCCGGGATTCAAGCTGAAACACCGCAGTCGTGTTGGCGTTGCACAGAATTTGGTAGGTGGCGGGGTCGTCAAGCGGCACCGACATGATGTCAAAGTCAGGCAACTCGGCATTGAACTTTCGCACAAAACGTACAGCCCAATCAAGAATTGTCAGGTTACGCAAGCCCAAAAAGTCAAACTTCACCAAGCCTGCAGCTTCGACATCGTCTTTATCAAACTGCGATACCGCGCTGCTCTCGTGACCGGGCTGGCAGTAAAGCGGGCAAAAATCTGTGAGCTTGCCAGGCGCGATCAATACCCCGCCGGCGTGCATCCCCACGTTACGCGTGAGGCCTTCAAGCGGGCGGGCTAAATCAATCAAGGCCCGCACTTCTTCTTCTTTTTCGTAACGCTCTTTAAATGCGGGTTCGTCTTTCAGGGCTCGCTCAAGCGTCCAAGGATCTGCCGGGTTGTGCGGGATCAACTTTGAGAGCCCATCACACAGCATGTAGGGCATATCGAGCACTCGGCCCGCATCGCGCACGACCGCCTTCGCACCGAGGGTACCGAAAGTGGCAATCTGGCTAACGGCAGCTCGCCCGTATTTAGTTTTGACATATTCAATCACGCGTTCGCGATTGTCTTGGCAAAAGTCAATGTCAAAGTCGGGCATTGAGACGCGTTCGGGATTTAGAAAGCGCTCAAACAGCAGGTCGTAACGAATTGGATCTAAGTCGGTAATTCCAAGCGAATAGGCTACCAGTGAACCGGCGCCAGAACCTCGCCCAGGGCCAACGGGTACACCATTGCTTTTGCCCCAGTTAATGAAATCTTGCACGATCAAAAAGTAGCCTGGAAAGCCCATTTTGATAATGGTTTGGCACTCGAGGCTTAAGCGTTCAGAGTATTGCTGCTGCACCTTGGCGCGTTCAACGGGATCTGGAAACAACTGCGCCATGCGTTTTTCTAAGCCAATCTCTGACAACTGAATGAGATAATCGTCGAGCGTGACGCCCTCGGGTGTCGGAAAATCTGGCAACTGCGGCTGACCAAGCTCGAGAGTCAGGTTGCAACGCTGGGCAATGGCCACTGAATTGGCCAAGGCCGAGGGCACATCACTGAACCGCTTAGCCATCTCATCCGAGGACAAGAGGTATTGATCCTCAGTAAACCAACGCGGTCGGCGCGGGTTTGTCAGGATTTGGCCTTCTGAGATGCAAACCCGTGCCTCATGCGCCCGAAAATCAGAGCGATCCAAAAACTGCACTGGATGGGTTGCCACAACAGGCAACCCGAGTTCGGTCGCAATCGACAGGGCTGCCTGCGTGTAAGACTGATCGGCCTCGGCTTCGGTGCGTTGTAACTCAAGGTAATAAGAGTCAGGAAAGGCAGACTGCCAGTGACGCGCGTAAGCCACCGCCGCCTCACGGTTGCCTGCCGTCAGCGCCTGACCCACATCGCCTGCCCGAGCCCCCGACAACACAATCAACCCGGGCTGCTTGACCAGCCACTCACGCCTCATTTCGGCGCGACCTCGGTGAGAGTTGGTGAGCCACGCTTGGGTCAACAGCTCGCACAGGGCCAAATACCCAGACTTATTAGAGACCAATAACAGAACACGGTAGGGTTTTTCGCGGTCTTCGTCGTTGGTGAGCCAGACGTCGCAACCCGCAATCGGTTTGACACCGGCGCCACGCGCTGCCTTGTAAAACTTGATCAGACCAAACACATTAGACAGGTCGGTGAGCGCCACTGCTGGTTGACCTTGAGCGACCGAGCGTTCGATCAGATCCGAAATTCGCAAAATGCCGTCCACAACCGAAAATTCGGAGTGAACACGCAAATGCACAAAAGATGGCGTTTGAACAACTTTATCCATATCGGGATTGTACCTATTCTGCTGCGCGGCGAAGCGTTCTTACGGTCGGTCTTGAAGGGCAACAGCGCCACTCACACCAAGGCTTCAACCATCCCTTCACGGGCAGTCAATGGCATTGTCAGCGAAAAGCCCTCAAAAAGTGTGAATACGTGCTTTTAACGTTGCATCGCATCAAACGCCTTTTGCAGGCGTTTGGCTGAAACGGGCATCGGGGTGCGTAATTCTTGCGCAAATAATGCCACTCGTAGTTCTTCGAGTAGCCAGCGAAACTCATCAAGCCCTTGATCTGGCGAGCCTTTTAGCGCGCTCCGGGCACGTGAATACTGGGCAAGCAAAGGAGCCATTTCAGACATCAAGCGTGCATCACGCGCTGGATCACTGCGCAATTTATCGATGCGCGCAACCACCGCTTTCAGGTAGCGCGGCATATGCGCTAGCTGGGCTGCAGGAGTGTTCGCAATAAAGTCAGCCGACACCAGTTGAGATAACTGCATCTGGATATCCTGGTGTGCTGATGCGATGCCCTTTGCTTGTGGCAATTTACGAACAGCACCAGCCCAAGCCTCAAGTATTGCACCGGCGCTGCGTGCGACATCTTGAGCCAGTAAGCCGACCTTAGCCTTGCCCTCAAGCCGGCGTACCTCGAAGGTTTGGGCATCAAGCGGCCAGGGCTCATTTAAGCAGGCACGTTCAATTGCGCAATCAATCAACTGATCGCGCAGTTGCTCTTGCGTCCCGAGGGATAAGTACAGCATCCCAAGCTTGGTCAAATCGTGCAGATTCTTCTCTAAAAACTTAACCTGATCGCGCAACGCGATTTTAAACAAACGTCGCAAGCCGCGTTGATGCGCTTGTTTTGCCGCGTGTGGGTCATCAAACACGTCAAGTGCGCACGTCGAACCACGGTCGACCAACGCTGGATAGCCTACAACAGTCGTGTTTTTTCGCCGAATTTCTAAAAGTTCTGGCAAGGTGCCAAAGCTCCAGTCGACAATCTCGTCTTGCGACAAGGCACTGGCAACCTCTTGATCCCGCGTGGCAAGTTGCTGAAAATTGGCTTGCGCCTGTTTACCAAACTCGGCCTTCAATTGCGCCAGATTACGACCTGCCCCCAGCATACGACCATGTTCATCGATGACTTTAAAAGACATGAACAAGTGCGCCGGCAAGGTCTCAGGTTTGAAATCAGTGGCGACTGGACGCAACTTCAACTGCAGCCACATATCTTGACTAAGCGCGTCGGTGAGCGAACACCCGGGTGCGGCAAGTTTGTTAAACCAGCGCTCGTAGAACCCAGCGGCGTAATCAGGCAGAGGCACACAATGTCGGCGTATTTTTTGCGGTAATGACTTGAGCAGCATGTGCACTTTTTCTTTGAGCATGCCGGGCACCAACCATTCACAACGCTCAGCCACGAGTTGATTCAAAAAAAACAACGGTACGGCCAGCGTCACGCCATCGCGAGGCGAGCCGGGTTCAAAGTGATAATCCAGTGCCAGGCGTGTGCCTTGCCACTCAAAAAACTTTGGAAATACGTCGGTCGTGACGCCAGCGGCTTCGTGTCGCATCAGCGCTTCACGGGTTAAAAACAACGCTTGCGCCTGTTCTTTTGGTAACCCCTTGACCCAGTGCTCAAGCGTGCTTAACTGATGAATATCAGGCGGCAATAAGCGATCGTAAAAAGCATGAATCAAACTGTCGTCAACTAAAATATCAGGGCGACGGGTTTGATGCTCAAGGTGCTCGATTTGGGCGATCAGTTTGCGATTGTGCGCGATAAATGCCAAGGGGCTATCGAGCTCGCTAGGCACCAAGCCTTGCAAAATAAAAATCGCTCTGGCTTCAGTCGGTGCGATCGGACCGTAATGCACGCGCCGCCCCGAGTAGACGTTTAACCCGTAGAGCGTGCCTTTTTCGTTGGCAACGACTTGTCCGAGTTTTTTCTCCCAACGCGGGTCGCTCCAGGATCGTTTGATTAAATGCTTGGCAACCTTTTCAACCCAGGTTGGATCAATTTTTGCAACGCAACGCGCATAGACCTTACTGGTGTCGACCAGTTCGGCCGCCATGATCCATTTGCCTGCTTTTTTAACCAGTCGCGACCCAGGATGAATCCAAAAGCGCAACTCACGCGCACCCATGAAGTGTCCGGCTTCTTCAGACTGCAAGCCAAGGTTACCAAGAAGACCTGACATCAAAGCCAAATGCAATTGATCATAGGTTGCGTCGCTTTGATTCAGGCGCCAGCCCTGCTCGCCCGCAAGCGCTAATAGCTGCCGATGAATATCGTGCCACTCACGCAACCGCACCGGTGATAAAAACTGCTGGCGCAATTGGGCCACCAACTTGCGTTGTGAAGCTTTGTGGTCGACCTGTTCGTGATACCAACGCCACAACTTTACGTAAGAGAGAAATTCAGACTTGTCGTCGGCAAACTTGGCGTGTGCCAGCTCGGCGGCTTCGCGCGCTTGCATGGGCCGGTCACGCGGATCTTGTACCGAAAGCGCGGCCGCAATGATCAGCATCTCGGTCAGGCAGTTTTGTTCGCGAGCGGCCAAAATCATGCGACCAATGCGCGGATCGACCGGCAACTTCGCCAGGGCTTGGCCGGTGGACGTCAGACCGGTGTCGGTACTTGAGTCGGGGTCGATGGCGCCAAGTTCTTGCAGCAGGTGGTAACCATCAGCAATCGCACGACCCGAGGGTGGATCAACGAAAGGAAACTCTTCGATCTCGACGAGTTTCAGGGCCTTCATACGCAAGATCACACCGGCAAGCGAAGAGCGCAAGATCTCAGGGTCAGTAAACGGTGATCGCTCTTTAAAACTTGGCTCGTCATACAAACGAATACACACCCCAGGGCCCAAGCGGCCGCAACGCCCGACCCGCTGGTTTGCCGAAGCCTGACTGATTGGCTCGATCCGTAGCTGCTCGACCTTATTGCGCCATGAGTAACGTTTAACGCGTGCCAAACCGGTATCAATCACGAAACGAATGCCCGGAACAGTCAGAGATGTTTCAGCAACGTTGGTAGCCAGAATAATGCGCCGAGCGCTACTTTTAGGGGTAAAGATTTCTTCTTGCTCAGCCTGTGACAAGCGCGCATAAAGAGGCAACACTTGGGTACCCGGCGGATGGTGCTTGCGTAACGCTTCAGCCGCTTCACGGATTTCGCGTTCGCCAGGCAAAAACACCAAGACATCACCGGGACCGACGTGCGCGCACTCATCGACCGCCTCGACTAGGGCATTAATCAGATCGCGCTCTTCGTCGCGCGCCAGACCGCGCTCAGACTGCCCCGCAGGAGCTTGGGTCGCGGCGTTGGCCTCAAGGCGTTCGGGATCATTGACCGGGCGATACCGAATATCGACGGGGTAGAGGCGACCCGAGACTTCAATCACGGGGGCCGCGCGCCCTTTGGCGTCTGCGAAGTGTTGCGAAAACCGTGTCGCGTCGATCGTGGCCGACGTGATGATGAGCTTAAGATCAGGACGTCGTGGCAGCAGCTGTTTGAGATAGCCCAACAAAAAATCAATATTCAGACTGCGCTCGTGTGCCTCATCGATAATGATGGTGTCGTAGCGACGCAGCATGGGATCGCGTTGTGATTCGGCGAGCAAAATGCCGTCGGTCATGAGCTTGATGGCGGTTTGTGCACTACTACGGTCTTGGAACCGAACCTGATAGCCGACCCATTCGCCCAAGGGGGTTTTGAGCTCGTCGGCGATGCGTTTAGCGACCGAACTGGCAGCGATTCGGCGCGGCTGAGTATGGCCGATCATCTTTTTTAAGCCACGACCAAGCTCAAGACAGATCTTTGGCAGCTGGGTGGTTTTGCCCGAACCGGTTTCGCCGCTGACGATGATTACCTGATGCTCAGCGATCGCCCGCGCGATCTCAAGCCTGCGCGCACTGACAGGGAGATCTTCGGGGTAGACGATCTGAGGGGGTTGACGTGGGGAAATGACAACGCTTTCAGGGGTTATTGTTGGCGTTATCCCCGCGTCAGGTGTTGATTGAGACATATTTTCTGATCCTGGCACAATCGCATTATAAAATTTATCTTCTCCCTTCACAGCATCACGAGGTTTTCAATACAAACCACCATGTCCGACACGCCAGAACAAGAGACCGTATCCGCCCAAGAAGCCCCTGAATTTGCTGCCGCTCAATTTGTGCGCTGGTTTCGCGAGGTTGCCCCCTATGTGCATGCCTTTAGGGGTAAAACCTTTGTCGTGGCGTTTGGCGGCGAGCTGGTGCAAGCCAATGTACTGAATACCCTGATCCAAGATTTGTCGTTGCTGTCGGCGCTAGGGATTAAATTGGTGCTGGTGCACGGCTCGCGCCCGCAGGTCAACGAGCAGTTGCGGCTAAAGGGCTTTGAACAACAGTTTGGTCGAGGCCGCGCGCCCATGGACGCCAACGCCCTTGAATGCGCAAAAGAGGCCGCCGGTGAAATTCGTCTCGATATTGAGGCGGCCTTTAGTCAGGGCTTGCCCAATACCCCGATGTCGCACGCGCAGATTCGTGTGCTCTCGGGTAACTTTGTGACTGCACGCCCAACTGGCATTATTGATGGCATCGACTACCAGCATACCGGTCAAGTTCGCAAAATAGACGCCGAGGCACTGCGCTTTGCCATCGAACGTGGTTCGATTGTTTTGTTGTCGCCGCTTGGCTTTTCGCCAACCGGCGATGCCTTCAACCTGTCGATGGAAGAGCTGGCCACAAGCGTGGCCACGGCACTGCGCGCAGAGAAACTCATCTTTTTGATCGAAACCCCCGGTGTGGTCTCGCCCGACGGTTCGGTGGATACCGAGCTTGCGCGTTTAGACGCCGATGCGTTGTTGGCAGAGGGCTCAATCGACGCAGACACCGCTTTTTACCTTCAGTACGCCTCGCGCGCAGTCAAGCGCGGTGTGACACGCGCGCACTTAATCCCGTTCTCAATGGACGGCGTGGTGTTACTCGAGATCTTTACCCATGACGGCGTGGGTACGATGGTGGTTGAAGATACGCTTGACGATTTACGCCCCGCCACCATTGATGATGTAGGCGCACTGCTGCAGTTGATTGAGCCACTTGAACTTGATGGAACCCTATTGCCGCGCGGCAGAGGCATCATCGAACGTGAGGTCGAAAACTTCACTGTGCTTGAGCACGATGGGGTGATCTATGGGTGTGCGACCCTTAACGATTTTCCACAATCGCAGATGGCCGAAATGGGCTGTCTGATCGTGCATCCCGAATGGCAAGGCACCGGCGAGGGCGAAATCTTGCTGCGCCACATGGAGTCGCGCGCTCGTGCCATGGGTGCAAAGCGTCTGTTTGTGCTCACCACGCGTACCTCGCACTGGTTTATCAAGCGCGGCTTTGTACAGGGTGGGGTTGCCGATTTACCCAAAGAAAAACAAGCGCATTACAACCGGTCGCGCAACAGCCTGATTTTTATTAAACGTCTGTGAGAAAAAAGTGCTTGTCAGGGCAAAGGTTTTTAAGCTGCACATGCTTCGAATCCTTTTACAATCAAGCTTGAACTGTTGTTATGCCAACCTTTAGACCGTTTGACTTTGCGTTTCTGTTTCAACCATACCCCGATGCCGTCATCGATTAATTTTTTATCATCGATTTTTAACTTTCAACTTGCACTTTTAAATAGCAGGATGTTGCCATGAGTCGTACCGTGCAGTGTGTCAAACTCAATAAAGAGGCCCCTGGTCTTGAATACCCGCCGTATCCCGGCGATATGGGTGTCAAAATCTGGCAAAGTATTTCGCAAGAAGCTTGGGAAGAGTGGAAAGCCATTCAAACCAGACTCGTGAACGAAAATCGCTTGAATCTGGCCGATACGCGCGCGCGCAAGTATCTAAAAGAACAGATGACAAAGTTTTTGTTTGAGGGTGGCGACATCGAAGCGCAAGGCTACGTGCCGCCTAGCGAGTAAGGTTTGCAATGTTTGGTCGCAAGTCGCTGACGCTACCTGTGACAACGTCAGCGTTAACTCTTGAATTTATTGGTTGGCACCACGGGCAATCTCTTCTGCCTGCTTCGCAGCCTTAGCGGCGAGT
>JAIPCU010000031.1 GCA_021738045.1 Candidatus Methylopumilus sp.
GTCATCTTGAATCAGGTGACATTCGGCATCGCAGTGCGAATGGCCGTGATGAGTATTGTTGCCGGAGCCTCAGCATGAAGCTACAGATCAAAAATGGGCGAGTGATTGATCCTGCGAACGGTGTGGATCGCGTGGCCGATGTGTTTGTGGGCGATGGGGTCATCACAGCATTTGGCGCAGCGCCGGCGGACTTCAAGGCCGATCGTGTGATTGATGCCACCGATAAATTGGTATTGCCTGGTTTGGTGGATTTGGCTGCACGCCTGCGCGAGCCGGGGTTTGAATACCGTGGCACGCTCGAGTCTGAAATGCGGGCGGCCTTAGCCGGCGGCATTACGAGCTTGGTGCTGCCGCCCGATACTGATCCAACGCTTGATGAGCCAGGTCTAGTCGAAATGCTCAAGCATCGTGCGCGACAGCTCGATCAGGTCAATCTATATCCGCTAGGTGCCATGACGGTTGGTCTCAAGGGCGAGGTCATCACCGAAATGGCTGAACTCACCGAAGCTGGTTGTGTCGCGTTTTCGCAAGCCGATACGCCGATTGTGGATACCAATGTTTTATTGCGTGCCATGCAGTACGCGCGCACCTTTGACTTTATGCTGTGGCTGCGTGCGCAAGACCCCTGGTTGTCGGGTTCTGGTGTTGCGGCCAGCGGCGCGTACGCTTCGCGACTTGGCCTACCTAGCATCCCAGTGCAGGCTGAAACCGTTGCGTTAAACACGCTCTTTGATTTGCAACGGACCTGCGGTGTGCGGTTACACATTTGCCGAGTGTCGTCGGCAGCGGGCATCGAGCTCGTACGGGCCGCCAAGCGTGAAGGCTTGCCTGTGACGTGCGATGTGTCGGCAAACCATGTGCATTTAACCGATGTTGATATTGGTTACTACGACAGCAACTTTCGTCTAGATCCGCCCTTACGAGGGCAACGTGATCGTGAGGCGATTCGTGCGGCGTTGGCTGACGGCACCATCGATGTGGTGTGTTCAGACCATACCCCCGTTGATGATGACGGCAAAATGTTGCCCTTTGCTGAAGCTGAGCCGGGTGCTACGGGGCTTGAACTTTTGCTTTCGTTGACGCTGAAATGGGCAATAGAGGCCAAGGTTCCGTTGCCTGAGGCACTTGCACGTGTCACGAGCGGCCCAGGTCGCGTGCTCGCCGGTGCCTCGAGCCAGGCTGCCTTCGCGGGTCAAATTGGTGTGGGTGCACCTGCTGATTTGTGCGTGGTCGATCCAAAGGCGTTTTGGCAAGTCAACCGAGACTCCTTCTTGAGTCAAAGTCAGCACACCCCATTTTTAGGGATGGAGTTACCTGGACGTGTCTGCCTGACGATGGTTCGCGGCCAGGTCGGCTGGGAGCTTGTTGGTTGAAGGTCTTGCGGTTCACGTTGCGCGCTGTGCTCGTGACCTGTTGGATCCTGTGCGGCCTCTTGATCATCGCACTGACTTATCCCTGGATTGGTTTGTCTGGGCGCCTTTGGGCCAAAAAATATTGGTCAAAAATATTGCTCGGGTTGTGCGGCATGCGAGTCACTCAACACGGTGACCCGGTTTTGCACGGAGGTGTGCTGTGGGTGATGAATCACATCTCATGGCTCGATATTTTTTTCTTGAACGGTGTGCGAGCGACGGCCTTTATTGCAAAAAGCGAGATTAGGCGCTGGCCCTTACTTGGTTGGCTCGTTGCCGGTGCAGGCACAATTTTTATTGAACGTGCCTCGCGCCACGCAGTGCACAAAGTGGGCATCGCGATGCAGGCACACTTTGCACGCGAGCAGGCTGTGGGTTTGTTTCCTGAGGGGACCACATCACCTGGCTTCGATTTGTTGCCGTTTTATGCCAATTTATTTGAACCCGCGCGCAAAGCGGCTGTGCAAATTCAACCGGTGGCGTTACTGTATTTTCATCAGGGGCGGCGCAGTGATTTGGCCGCCTTTGTGGGCGAGCAGACCTTGCTCGAGAGCGTGTGGTGCATCTTAAGCGCCAGCGGCCTCTCGGTTGAAATTCATTTTTTACCGGTGGTGCTTGAAGCGCGGGCTGAGAACGCACCGCCACGTGCTGCGCTTGGCCACATGGCGCGTGACGCGATCGCTGCAGTCGTGTTGCCAAACACCTGAGGCACGCCTCGTGCGAAACAGGTCTAAGGTGCTTTCGGTGGCCCTCTATCGTTGAAACGGTTGCACACCTCAGCGTAAAGTGCAACCTAGCTACACCACGTGTTCAGGCAGTGCCTAGCAGCCTTGGCACCTCGGGTGCGCGCGTAAGCGTGGATATACCCCCAGTGCGTTGCTTGAAAATATTTTTTGTTTTTGCGACAAATCTGCCGATGGTGAAGCGTCGATATAGCGCTTGGTATCGTCAAAATAAAAATTGGTGAGCGGATCGATCCCTTGCACTGCCCCCACGGTTTCTGAGGCAAACAGAACGTTCTTGGTCGGGATCACTTTTAATAAAAGATCAATACCAGGTTGGTGATACACGCAGGTATCAAAGAACACGTTGTTTAAAACCTTTTGCTCAAGCGGTGGCAGGCCCATGTCTTGCGCAAGGCCGCGATAACGACCCCAGTGATAAGGCGCTGCGCCACCGCCATGCGGGATAATGAATTTAAGTGTCGGGAAATCTTTAAAAATATCCGACGTCATGAACTGTACAAACGCGGTGGTGTCACCATTGATGTAATGCGTAGCCACCGCAGTGAAATGTGGATTGCATGAGCCGCTGACGTGAATCATCGCAGGTATATCAAGCGCCACCATTTTTTCGTAGAGCGGATACCACCATTTTTTATCCCAAAGCGGCGGGTCGCCCCAGTGTCCGCCCGTGGGATCGGGGTTGATATTGGCGCCGATAAAACCATACTCGTTGATGCAGCGGTCAAGCTCTTCAAACACACGGGCGCCAGGCGCAACGCCAGGTGCCTGAGGCAACTGGCAGACCCCGACAAAGTTATCGGGATACATCTTACAGACGCGATCAATGAGCGCGTTGTTGTAGCGTGCCCAAACGACATTGGTATCTTCGTTGCCGCGGTGGTGATCCATTGCCACTGCTTTGGGTGAAAAGATCGTCAGATCAATGCCCCGCTCGCGCATGATGCGCAGCTGATTGTTATCAATGCCATCACGAATCTCGGCGTCTGAGACTGCTGGGGGTGGGGTAGTGGATGCTTTGCCGCTTCGATCAAATTCGGCGATCTGATCTGCACGAAACTTAGCAACTTGAGGTGGCGCTGTCGTGAAATGGCCGTGAACATCAATAATCATAATGAGTGATTTTTTCATCTGTGAAGCCTTTGTTATATTCTAAGTCGGACAGGGAGGCAACAGGTTTTGTATTGGCGTTTGCGGCTCAGCCGCAAGCCTTCTTCTGACAAAATCGCTTGGCGATACCCCGTGCCTTGGGCTAAAACCTTAGCATATTGATCAAAGAGATAAAGACATGGCGCAATGGAACGACCCCAACACTCAAGCTTGGATTGAGCAGCACGAACAGCGCGCGGTGCGTCATTCAGTGGACGTGGGTGATCACCAGGTGAGCTGGCGGCAATATGGCGACGCCTCAAATGAACCTTTGCTCTTGATACACGGCGGTCACGGTAGCTGGATGCACTGGGCACGTAATATCGACGTGCTTTCTGAAAAATTCTCGCTGTTTGTGGTGGATCTGCCTGGTTATGGCGATTCAAGTGATCCGCTGTTTGGCGAGTTCGGTGATTTGTTGACGGTGACCGAGCAAAGCATTACACAGTTGCTTGGTGCCAATACGCCGTTTCAGCTTTCAGGTTTTTCGTTTGGTGGCTTGGTGTCAGCCAACCTAGCGGCCCGCGGCATGCCGGTTAAAAGTTTGGCGATACTCGGCCCCGGCGGTCATGGCGGCCCGCGACGCGAACGCGGCAAACTGGTGAACTGGAAGCGCGCTGTAGGCGACGAAGAGCTGCGCGAGGCCATGCGTTTTAATTTATGGGCGCACATGTTGTACGCCGACGAGGCGATTGATCCGTTTGCGCTCGACATTCACACCTATTCGTGTGTGCAAACCCGATTTCGTAGTCGCGGGATTTCAGGGCGTGATTTACTTGGCCCCGCGCTTGACGATTACAGCGGTCAAGCCCTGATTGTGTGGGGTGCGCATGACATTACCTGTGACCCCGAATATTTGATGGCCAATATGATTGAGCCGCACACCAATCGCAAAGGTATCATCTTGCCCGAGATTGGTCATTGGGTGCAATACGAGGCGCCTGAGCAAATCAACGCCATCATGCTTGATTGGTTTACGCAAAAATAATTGCTGAAAGGCTCGAGGCCAACCCAGCGTCAATCTCATCGGCGGTCAATGACGTCAGGTGTAAGCGGACTAGCGCGTTAATTGCCGCCAGGCACCAGGCTCTTCGGGCACGCGATGCGCACCGTGCGACGGTCTTGCAGCCGCACTGCCGTGAGTTCGCCGCCCCACACGCAACCGGTATCCAGACAGATTGCGTTGTCGCGCAGCATGAGGTTTAACGTCGACCAATGGCCAAATACCACGGTGACATCCTTCGTTGCGCGGCCTTTGACATCAAACCAGGGCATCAAGTCGCCTTGGTTTAGCTCTGGTGCGGCCTTTAGGGACAGCGCCATGCGCCCTTTGCTGGTGCATATACGCAGTCGCGTCAGCGCGTTAATGATCACACGTAGCCGCTTACTGCCAGCGTGCCCGTCTTTCCAGTGATCAGGCTCGTTGCCATACATTTTTTCTAGGCTCTTGCGCCAATTGGGGCTGCGTAAGGCTTGTTCGACTTCATTCGCCAGCAACAGTGTTTTTTGCACATCCCACTTTGGCAATACGCCAGCGTGAATCATTAAATGGCCAAGCTCATAATGCGCGAGCGGGCGCCAACGCAACCAGTTGATCAGCTCTTCACTGTCGGGTGCCTCGAGAATTTCGAGTAGCGTGTCGTTTTTGCCGAGGCGTCGTACCCCCGCTGCAACCGCAAGTAAGTGAAGATCGTGATTGCCTAAGATCGCAATGCTGCGTTCTTCGAGTGCCATCAAACGCCGTAGCGTTGCCAAAGACTGCGAGCCGCGATTCACTAGATCGCCGGCAAACCAAAAACGTGCCAGCGGCTCTTGTGCGATTTCAGGATGTGCCAGTAACTCGTCAAGAGAAGAACAGCAGCCTTGAATATCGCCAACCATCCAGATGCTACGCATACTCATGCTGTTGACCTTCTGCTTAACCAGACCCCAAAAGTCTTGTTGATGATTGCGTTGCGGTGTTCCATGGCCATAATCGCTGCCAGCGCTAGCACCGTTGCGCCAATGTTGGGTAGCAGTGCAGTCACCACTGGCGGCCACTTGTAGAGCAATCCAACGTTTAGTGCGAGTTGGTTGATCATAAAAAAGCCAGTGCCGAGCAAGATTCCAAGAAAAACTTTAGCACCCACACCGCCTCGGCGTGTTTGCATAAAGCCAATCGGGGCCGCAATCGTTAACATCACAACAAGTGTGAACGGGTAGGCAAGTTTGCGCCAGACGGCCACGACCTGACGATCAGACTGCAATTGATTGCTGTCAAGATATTGGATGTAATCATGCAGGGCTTTGAGGGTCATGCGTTCGGGCGTCAGAATGCGCGCCACCAGGCGCTCGGCAGTCAGGGTCGTTTCAACTTTGCGGGTAGCGAATGTTTCTTTGACAACGACCGGCTTGTCAGACACTTTGGCGTCTGCCAATATTTCTTTGGTTTCGGGTGCGATTCGAGTTTCGAGCACATTTTGCATGATCAGCTGTCCGTCAGCAAAGCGCGCGGATTCGGCGGCTGATGTCAAGGATAGGGATGTACCGTCAGGAAATTCGTAGATTCGCAAGTCGGCAGCGTTGCCCGAAGCTAGCAGCCGACCAATATTAATGATGCGCGTGCCCCCCCCTTGCATGGGCTCTTTAAACCAATAACCGCTTGCCAGACGTCCACCTTCGACGCGACCACGCATCAGTAAATTAGCCTCGCTGCTTTTGATCTCGGCGATGGGGGTGATGATCTCTGAGAGCACGGCTGCGCCCAAGACGATTGGGATCGAAATGATCCACAGCATTTTGAGTAAGCCCATGCCACTGACGCCAGAGACGCGCAAAATGACAAGCTCGTTGCGTTGCGCCAAGCCCGCAAGGGCTAGGATGGCGCCAATCAGTAAACCGATGGGTAAGAGGTCGTAGAGTCGGGTCGGGATCGAAAGCGCCTGTAGATAAAACAAGGCAGTCAGCGGAAACTTGGCGCTCACGCTGTCGAGTTCGTCGACTAAGGTGAAAAACATGAACAAACCCATCAGGGCGAGCAGCACCACAGCAGTGGAGCGATAAATTTCACGGGCAAGGTAACGGCGGGCTGTACGCATAGGAATAGTTTAAACCCCAACGAAGCTCGGCAAGCTTCAAACCGCGCATTTTATTTTGCGCCGATAACGTTAGGGATGTTTTGTGCGCGAGGCATCAAGCTCAGCGCGAATCATCCGCAGCACAGAACCGGTTTCTGGCCGCACGCCATGCCACAAATAAAAACTTTCAGCGGCTTGCCCGACTAACATACCTAGCCCATCATGCGCCTGCTGAGCACCGTCGGCTAGTGCTTGACGCATAAAGGCAGTAGGCTCGGCGGCATACATCAAGTCGTATGCACAGCCGCCCGAGGCGTAAAGGCCCGAGGGTACCTCAGGTGCGGCGTCACTCAGGCTGCTTGCGCTGGCGTTGAGCACCAGATCCCAACCTTGTGCGTGCGTGGCCTCTGTCAGGCCACCGGCTGACAGACTGTCGGCTCTTGGCAGGTGCTCACGTGGCCAGGCGGCAATCAGAGCGTGCGCCCGCTCGGGGGTGCGATTGACGATGTGCAAATGTGCACAACCAGCGTCGAGCAATGGGCCAATCACGCCACGTGCTGCACCGCCAGCGCCAATCATTAAAATGCGCGCGCCCTGTAGCGGGAGCCCAAGGCGCCGCAAATCCATGACTAGACCAACGCCATCGGTGTTGCACCCCTGCAGGGCGCCGTTTTGCAGCCAAAGCGTGTTGACTGCCTGCGCTAAGGTGGCCCGAACGCTTAGATGTTCTCGGGCGCTTTGCCAGGCTTCAAGCTTGAAGGGCACCGTGACGTTTAAGCCTTTGCCACCCTCTGCAAAAAAGCGTGTAACCGTGGGTAAAAACTGATCGAGCTCGGCGGGCAGACGGTTGTATTGCACGGGTAGCTTGGTTTGCAGTGCAAATTGCTGGTGAATCGCAGGCGAGCGGCTGTGTGATACGGGGTTGCCAATCACGGCGCACAGTATCGCTTGGGCAGAGGTTTGGCTTGCTGGTGTAGAGAGGGTCATGGTGAACGCGCCTGTAGGGTTCCGTCGACAAAGTGCCAAGTTCGAGTAAGTACGATTTGATCAACATGCAATGCCATCTCGCGAGGAAACGGGGCAAAGGGCGAGGCCAGTTGGGCGATACGCGTGACGGCTTGATTGAGCAAGGCTTTATCTGAGGGACGATCAATGCTGATATCGGTCAGTACGCCGTCTGAACGGATGGTCAGACTGGCCTGCACTGACCCATACGTTTTGCCTTCAGTGCCTGTTGGGTATTGTTGTGTACCAATCTCTTCGATTCGCTGGCGCCACAGGTTGACGTATTCAGCAAAGCGGGCTTGCTGCGCCGAGGGGGCATCAAACATTTTACGCGGGCGTTGGTTGTACTGTTGCACTTGCTCTGACAAGGCAGTCAGAGCGCTGTTCAAGAGCACTTGTTCTTGATTACGTTCGTTTTGCCCGGGTTCTTGAGAGTCTTTCAAAAACTGTTCGGCGGGTCGGTTGTCTTGGACAAGCTGTTGAGATTGCAGCTGAGTCAGTAGCTGTTGTTGTTCGGCTTCTAGCTGCAGGCGTTGTTTGATGAGACGCTCTAAGACCACCGCCTCGGGCGCTTGGTCGAGGTAGGGAAGGCTGTTTGAGGCCACGCCGCTAGTCGCTTGCCCCCCGCCGTCAACGTTGACCTGTGCCAGCACCTGGGCTTTGACAGGAGCGCTGTCGGTGCCTGCGTTCATCATCACGATCTCAAGCTCTGAGACCGGAGGGCGCGCCGGTACCACGACTTGCCTTTGCCATCCCAGCAGAGCCGCATGACAAAGTAATGAAAGCAAAATCGCCCAACGCAAAAAACGTGTTGAGGTGGCATCCGGTTCAAGTGGTTCGACCGGCAAGCTTGCATCACGCGAAGTCATTGAAGTGTTCAACGCAAGTGTTAAGCAAGAGGTGGAGGGGCGGCTGAACCAGTATTAAAGCTTTCTGGCGAGGGTGTTGCAAGCACGGCAACAGAGGCTGCTTCGCCGGCAGTCGGTGTCGTCTCGAGTGCTGTGCTTGTCGCAACGACGCTGTCGGTGCCGGCTTCGCTCGGCTGTGCTGCTGCAGCCTCGAGTTCAGTCGCGGCCACTTGGTTCGCGTCGCGTTCATCGGCGAGGTCTGCAGCCTCAATGACGGCATCCAGCAAGCTGACATAGCGCGCCTCGAGTTCGAGCGCGAGTTCGTCGGCCCCTGTGATGTGCAATTCGATTTGTTGACCGCGACTAAGTTGCGGCAGGCCAGCCAGGCGTGCCACCAGAGGGGCGTTGTTGAGCCGGATCAAATCTTCTTTTAAAACGGTCGCTGTGCAACTGGTAATCTGCTGTTGCTGCAGCCAACGCAGGCACCAGAAGCGCTCCATGTTGTTTTGAAAGTCGTTCCAGGCAACGTATTGCGCTTCAAAGCCACCAATAATTGCAAAGAGATCGGCGTCGCGTGGCTTGAAGGGCGCCACAAGAGGTGCAGACACACCGTGCTCGATCGCGGCAATCAACTGCCACTGATTGACCAGATCGACATAACGTCGAAGTGGTGACGTGCACCAGGCATATTGCGGCACGCCAATGGCTTCGTGGGGCAAGGCTTGCGTGCTCATGCGCACGCGCCCCATTTGTTGCGAGCGATAAATCCCGGGTAGGCCGCACGACGCCAGTAAACCGCCCCACGTGCTGTTGGCCAAGATCATGTACTCGGCCACGAGACGGTCAAGCGGCGCATTGCGACGGCGCGGCAAGATTCGCACGGGGGTGTTCGGGTCATTTGGATCGCCATCGACATAAAAACTGTATTCGACGCGATTATTGTTTTCTGGTTTACCTCGCGCGTGTTCGCGCTGCTTAGCGAGTGCTAAGGCAAGTTGCCACAGCGGTCGAATCCAATCGTTGTACGGCAACACTTGTGTGAGGTCGGCAAGTGCCTCTTCGGTAAAGGCCTCGTCAAGTAGGTTGTGGCGCAAGTTTTCGCGCACGACGACGCGTTCAAGCCGACTTTCATGACTGAGAATTTCGCCGCTGAGTGGATTGGCTGTGACATAGAGGGATAAGGCTGGTACTGGGCGACCCGCGTCAAGCGAAAACGCCTCGATGACCGCATCGGGTTGCATGGGTATTTTTTCGCCGGGCATGTAGACCGTCGACATCCGAGCGCGCGCCAAGGCATCTAAGTCGCTGCCGCGGGTAACCGCGAGTCCGGGGGCGGCGATGTGAATCCCCACTCGCACGTTGCCATCGGGCAAGGTACTGACCGAGAGCGCATCGTCGATCTCAGTGGTGGTGATATCGTCGACCGAATAGGCTTGAACCTCGGCTAACGGTAACTCTTGCCCCACCAGGGCGAGTGCAACGTCGTTAAAGTGCGTACCCCGCGGAAAATGCGTCGCCAGAAAGCGCCCTTTGTGTAGCGCCAAAGCATGGGGCCAGGCACCGAGACTGAGTAGCAGCCTTTCAGGCGTTTGGCGAGTGACTGCGCAGGCGGCATCTAGCGCCTTCCAGGCTTGAGAATTTTTGTCGGGGCGCGTGATCAGATTGACAGCAAGGTCACTAACCTCAGCGGGCAAAGCGCCGGCGACCATTTGATCAGACCACTCTTGCGTGAGGGCAGCTTGACGTTGTTTTTTTTCAAGCGCCGCTAGTGCGGCCGTCAGGATTTCGGGGGGAGCTGGTTTGTAGCGACCGCGACCGCGGCGATGAAAATACACCGGCGCACTGTGCAAGCGCAGCAGCAAGGTGGTTTTTTCGAGCACGTTGGGAGCATGGCCAAAATAATCGGCACCTAACCCCTCGACATCAAATTCGTCTTGCGGCGCGCACTCCCACAAGAACTGTAGATCGATGTCTTGGGACAGCGCTTCGGCCTCGGTCAGCAAGGCTTCGGGTGCAGGGCTTGCGAAGGTATACAGACAGTTGCTGCGTTTGATCTTGCTGCGCTTGCCTGAGCTAGATTCGACCTGCAAGGCGGTATCTGCCTCTGACAGGATGTGGCCTGCTTTAAAAGCGCCGTCTTCTTCAAATAAAACGTACATGCAGTGTTCCAGTTAAGCCCGCGGTGTCGCAAGCGCCTTAAGGAGTTTGGTATGAATGCCGCCAAACCCACCATTACTCATGACAACGATGTGATCGCCCGAGCGTGCTTGCGAGGCCAGTACTTGCACCAAGGCATCAAGTTGGTCGTGCGCTTGCAAGCGAGTACCCAGTGAGGCCAACACCACAGTGGGATCCCAGCCGAGCGCTTGTTTGCCTTCGTTCTGCCCAAAGCAAAACACCAAGTCGGCGGTGGCAAGCGCTGCGGGCAGGCGTGCGGCCATCGTGCCAAGTTTCATGGTGTTTGAACGCGGCTCAAGTACTGCCAAAATTCGTTCAGTACCGACCTTGGCACGCAAACCCTCAAGCGTTGTTTGAATGGCAGTCGGGTGATGGGCAAAGTCGTCGTAGACGGTCACGCCGTTGATCGTGCCGCGGGTTTCCATGCGGCGCTTGACGCCGGCGAACTGACTCAGTGCTTCGATACTTTGTGCCGGTGACACGCCCACGTGTTCGGCGGCCAGCAGGGCGACCAAGGCGTTATGTTGATTGTGCGCGCCGGTCAGAGACCACTGTACTTGCCCAAGCAGTTGCGTGCCATTTAATACATTGAACGACAGGGCATCAACGCTTTGAGTATGCCAACCCGTCGCTTGCCCTGTGGTAACCAGGTTGCTGTAGCAACCACGCGTCAGCACGCGGGCTAAAGCCTCGTCTTGGGCCGGCGCAAGCACCAGGCCGTTGCGGGGCACGGTGCGTAGTAAATGATGAAACTGAGTTTCGATTGCCGCAAGGTCAGGAAAAATATCTGCGTGATCGTACTCAAGATTACTCAGAATGGCGGTGCGCGGCCGGTAGTGCACAAATTTTGAACGCTTATCAAAAAATGCTGTGTCGTACTCGTCAGCTTCGATGACAAAAAGCGAACGCTGCGGTTGATACCGAGCTGACACTTCGAGCCCAGGCGCTACGCCACCGATTAAGAAGTTTGGTTCGAGCCCTGCCTGTTGCAGAATCCAAGCCAGCATTGAGCTGGTCGTGGTTTTGCCGTGCGTGCCCGCGACGGCTAAAACATGTTGCCCTTGTAATATTTCTTGACCCAGCCATTGCGGCCCTGAGATGTACGGCAAACCGGCTTCAAGAATTGCCTCGATCAGAGGGTTGCCACGTGACACGACGTTGCCAACAATAAAGAGATCGGGCTTGAGAGCTAGCTGGCTTGGGTCAAAGCCCTCGATGAGTTCGATGCCTTGCTCTTGCAGTTGCGTACTCATGGGTGGGTAGACGCCTGCATCGCAGCCTGTCACGCGGTGACCCGCTGAGCGCGCGATCAGTGCCAGCCCGCCCATAAACGTGCCGCAGATTCCTAAAATGTGCAAATGCATGAAAATTCTCCCCGCATCATTGTAGAGTGAGACGGTATGATGCAATCTATGAAACGACGAACTGTTTTGCTGGGTGTGGGTGGCTTGGCTGCGATGGCAGTATCAGGCTGGGCGGCGTGGCGTGCTTCGTCGCATTCGGCGCCGGCCGCGAACCGCGCGGTGGGGTCCTCATCTGAGCTTGCGCGTGTGGGCGCCAACCCCTTGGCGCTTTATGGCGCGCGTTTGCCGGGTCTTGATGGTCAAGAGTTTTCGCTCGGTACTTTAAAAGGTCGACCTCTTGTGGTGAATTTTTGGGCCACGTGGTGTGCGCCTTGCGTTCAAGAAATGCCGCATCTCGAGAGCATGGCGAAAGAATTGCCTGAAATAAAATTTGTTGGCATTGGTATCGATACAGCGCAAAACATCGCTCAATTTGTTGCTAAAATACCGGTATCGTATCAACTTCTTATTGCTGGCCATGCTGGGATTGCCATGGTTCGCGAATTAGGCAATAGTGCGGGTGGTTTGCCTTTTACCCTGCTATTCGATGCAAATGGCAGCATTTTCGACTCAATTCTTGGTCAAGTCGAGCCCAATGATCTGCGGCAGCGCATTGATCGTCTTGTTACAAAATCGAAGACGTAGATAGACAAATCACAGCAATTAGCGTAAAAATGCGCTCTGTTTAGTTGGTTTTTTGGTTTTCGACTCTTTGTCGTTTAAATCGGTATCTCTCACACGAGCCTCTCGCATGGCACAACGCCTTCTTGTCCTGAATGGTCCGAACTTGAACTTGCTAGGGTTACGCGAGCCGCATCTCTATGGCCACACGACCTTGGCACAAATTGAGGCCCATCTCGTATCTTTGGCAAGCGGTCTGGGTGCCACGCTCACGGCCTATCAAAGCAACCACGAAGGCGAATTGGTAGACCGCATCCAGGCGGCACGGACTGACGGCACCGACTTTATTGTGATTAACGCAGGTGCTTACACACATACGAGCGTGGCGATTCGTGACGCCTTGGCTGCGGTCAAAATATCCTTTATTGAAGTACATCTTTCAAACGTTTATAAACGCGAAACGTTTCGCCACCACTCTTACTTGTCTGAGTTAGCAGTGGGGGTGATTGTGGGGTTAGGCCCCTATGGGTACGAAGCCGCTGTTCGGTTTGCCGTGCAGTCTTCGCAAACGGTTTAAGGCCTATCCGACTCAAAGCCGTTCAATTTAGAACTTTACGGAAACATCATTATGGATCTCAGAAAACTCAAAACCTTGATCGACCTTGTGTCAGAATCTGGCATCGCCGAGCTCGAAATCACTGAGGGCGAAGGCAAGGTCCGCATCGTGAAGTTCTCGCAAGTACAGCAACCGGTTGCCTATGCTGCGCCGGTCTTGGCACCAGGCTACGCGCCCGCAGCGCCTGCTGCTGGCGTACCAGGTCATGCAGCCCCCGAAGCGGCTCCCGTTGCTGCTGGGCATACCGTCAAGGCTCCGATGGTTGGCACCTTTTATCGCGCCGCCAATCCGGGCTCTCCAGTGTTTGTCGAAGTTGGGCAAACAGTCAAAGAAGGCGAGCCCCTTTGCATTATTGAGGCAATGAAGCTCTTGAACGAGATTGAGGCGGATAAGTCTGGCGTGATCACCGAGATTCTGGTCGAAAACGGCGAACCCGTTGAGTACGGTCAACCGCTTTTTGTGATCGTCTGAGATGTTTGAAAAGATTCTGATCGCCAACCGCGGCGAAATTGCGCTGCGTATCCAACGCGCTTGTCGCGAAATGGGTATCAAAACGGTAGTTGTGCATTCTGAGGCCGATCGCGAGGCAAAGTATGTGCGTCTCGCCGATGAGTCTGTATGTATTGGCCCGGCTGCGTCACGCGATAGTTACTTGAATATGCCAGCCATTATTGCTGCGGCCGAAGTCACCGATGCCGAAGCCATTCATCCAGGCTACGGCTTTTTATCTGAAAACGCTGATTTTGCCGATCGCGTTGAGAAAAGTGGTTTCGTATTTATTGGACCGCGCCCAGAGTCAATTCGTCTGATGGGTGACAAGGTGAGTGCCAAGCAAGCCATGATCGAAGCTGGCGTGCCGGTGGTGCCTGGTTCGCCGGGTGCGTTACCCGAGGACCCCGCTGAAATTCTTCGCCTGGCCTCTGAGGTTGGCTACCCAGTCATCATCAAGGCGGCAGGTGGTGGTGGTGGTCGAGGCATGCGTGTGGTGCACACTGAGGCCGCTTTGCTCAGTTCGGTGGCAATGACTAAATCTGAAGCGGGCGCAGCGTTTAACAACCCCGAAGTCTACCTCGAAAAGTTTCTTGAAAATCCGCGCCACATCGAAATTCAAGTGGTGGCAGACGGGGGGCGCAACGCAGTCTGGTTGGGCGAGCGCGATTGTTCGATGCAGCGTCGCCATCAAAAAGTGATCGAAGAGGCTCCGGCCCCTGGCATTGCCCGCAAATTGATCGAACGGATTGGCGAGCGTTGCGCCGAGGCGTGCCGCAAAATTCAATATCGTGGTGCCGGAACCTTTGAATTTTTGTACGAAAACGATGAGTTTTATTTCATCGAGATGAACACCCGCATCCAGGTTGAGCATCCCGTGACTGAACTGATCACTGGCATCGATCTTGTGCAACAGCAGATTCGTGTAGCCGCTGGCGAGAAATTCACTTTACGTCAACGTGACATCAGCTTCAAGGGCCATGCACTCGAATGCCGTATTAACGCCGAAGATCCGTTTACGTTTGTGCCTAGTCCAGGACGTGTCACCAACTGGCATACACCTGGCGGCCCTGGTGTACGCATCGATTCGCATGTGTTCAATGGTTATTTTGTACCGCCTCATTACGACTCGATGATTGCTAAAGTGATTACCTACGGCGACACCCGTGAGCAAGCGGTGGCGCGTATGAACATCGCGTTATCTGAGATGGTGGTCGAGGGGATTAAAACCAATATCCCTTTGCATCGTGAGTTGATGGCGGATGGTCGGTTTATGGCTGGTGGCACAAGTATTCATTACCTTGAACATAAGCTTGCCTCGCGACCTTGAAGGTGCCTTGCTGAACGATTTTTCGAGTCGCTTCGCGCAGGGCTCCCAAAAGGTCGTTGTCAAGTCACATAGATTTTTAGCGTCTCGCTAACGGAAACTCTCATGCGTGAATTGGTGTTGTTGTGTCCGGGTGCCTTGGCTGAACCGTTGTCTGACGCGTTACTCGAATGTGGGGCGCTGTCGGTGTCAGTTGAAGACGCCGACTCGGACACCGATGACGAGCAACCCTTGTTTGGCGAGCCCGGCAGTGAACCTAATACGCAAGCCTGGAGTCGTAATCGAGTCATCGTCTTGCTGTCCGACGGCACCGACCCCGAGCAATTGCTTGCGGCAGCGCGTCTCGATCTTGATAACACGTCAGAGCTGCCTTGGCACCTGCGACAAGTGCCGGATGCAGACTGGGTACGTCTGACACAATCGCAGTTTGGCCCAATTACGGTAGGCACTCGAATCCTGATTGTGCCGAGCTGGCATGCTGATCAAATGCCGGTGGTGCCCGAACCTCGTCGGATTGCGATTCAGCTTGATCCGGGCTTAGCCTTTGGTACAGGCAGTCATCCCACCACGCACCTTTGTTTAGAGTGGTTGGCTGACGAGTTGCCTAAGGATGCTACGGTGTTGGATTATGGCTGTGGCTCGGGCATTTTGGCGATTGCGGCCGTGTTGCTAGGTGCCGGTCAAGTGACTGGTGTGGATATCGATGAGCAGGCTGTGCAGGCAACGCGCGACAATGCGCGAACCAACAATGTCGCGGTGCAGTCAATGCTACCTGACGACTTGTCTGACGGACATTTTGACGTGGTTGTAGCCAATATTTTGTCCAATCCGCTTAAAGTTCTCGCACCAATGCTTGCAGGCCGTGTGCGTTCGGGTGGACAATTGATTTTGTCAGGAGTCCTTGAGCGACAGGCCCAAGAAGTCGCGGCCGCGTACGCGCCTTGGTTGCCGCTGACGGTCTGGCAGGCACGCGATGGCTGGGTGTGTTTGGCGGGTAAAAAACCCTGACACGAGTCGTGCTTGTTTTTAAATGTTGACGTCGATTTCTGAGGCGATTGAATGAGTCTTGTCACGCGTTGTCCAAAGTGCCAAAGCGACTTTATGGTGTCGCTTGAGCAATTGCGCGTGCATGAGGGGCTAGTCAGGTGCGGCAATTGCACGCATATTTTTGATGGGCATGCAACCCTCGAAAGTCAGCTGCCAGTGTTAACTCAGCGCGCAGCCAACTTGAACGAAACATCGACTCCACCGATGCTCGCTCCTTCTCAAGGCATCAAGCAAGACCTCAGCCCGTCTGTGCGGCCTGCACTCAGTGCTGAACGTGAGACTGGGGCGAACCGTGTGCCTCATCGGTTATCCGCTCGAGGGCCTGCGCAAGAACTCAGTGCTCCATCGGTGCTGCGGCGTCGAGCGCAAACCGGCGCCGAGCTTGAGCGTGAACCCGAAGAGCCCCTGGCAGCATTACAGCCAGAGCCCTTTTTTTATCAAGCGCCGGCGCGTGAGCGCGAGCCAACGCTTGGTGTTGAGCCGACACTTGGTCTTGAGCCAGCACTTGAGCGTGGGTCGATGCTCCGAGTGCAAGGCGAGGCAAGGTGGCGGGGCGAGAACCAGTCATCTGTTGGGCGCGGCACCCCAGATTTTTTAATTGACGAGACCCCTCTTGATGGCTTGCGTCGCGGACTTTGGTTCGTCATGGTGATGTTGGCTGGGTCGGTGTTATTGATGCAGCTGGCTTATGTCTATCGCAACGAGTTAGTGACCCGTGTGCCAAGCTTGCTACCAATGGCGCGCGCGGCTTGCGTTCAGCTAAGATGCGAAGTCTCGTTTGTGCGACACCTTGAGCGGATTTCGGTCACCCCCATCGCACTCGAACAACCTGCTGCCGGCCAAGCCGAAGGTCAGCCAAGCAACCTGACGCTGAAGTTTTCAATGCGTAATCGCTTCGATAAGATTCAACCTTGGCCGCATCTTTCAGTCGAGCTCAAAGATGCGTCGGGCACGCCGGTGATCAGAAAGATCCTTGCCCCTGAGTTGTATTTACCCGAATCCATGGCTGCCAAACCGTTTGGTGCGAACCAAGAGGTGCATCTCAGCGTGCCGCTTGTTGTCAATGGTTTACAGATCAGCAGTGCTCACCTCAATCGATTTTTTCCCTAAGAGACTAGTATGACCAAGCCGGTATTGATTTGTGGTTCAGTGGCCTTTGACACAATTGCTGTGTTTGATGGTCGTTTTAAAGATCATATTTTGCCCGATCGTATTCACGCGTTAAGTGTGTCATTTTTGGTACCCAGAATGCGCCGTGAATTTGGTGGTTGTGCAGGCAATATTGCCTACAATTTGAAGTTGCTTGGTGGTGATCCGGTACCTGTCGCAACGGTGGGTGAAGACGCGACTGACTATCTGCAACGTTTTGAGCAATTCGGCATCAATACGAGCATGATCCAGAGTTTGCCCGACACCTTGACTGCGCAATGCTTCATCACGACTGATCTGGATGACAATCAAATTACAGCGTTTCATCCAGGTGCCATGGACCGTTCTGCTGACAATGATTTAACCGGGCAACAAGCCGCTTGGGCGATTGTTGCACCTGACTCCAAGGCTGGCATGATGGCGCATGCAAAGCGACTGCAGGCTCAAGGGACGCCGTTCATTTTTGATCTTGGCCAGGCGATGCCGTTATTCGACGGAAAAGATATCTTAGAAATGGTTGCTTTGGCACAGGCACTGACTGTGAATGATTATGAAGCGAGTGTGGTCGAGCAACGCACCGGTCAAACAGTGGCGCAACTGGCAAAGACTTTGCAGGCGGTGGTCGTGACGCGCGGGGCCGGCGGCGCAACCCTTTACACTGAGGGGCAAGAGCATCACATTGATCCAGTGATCCCTGCTGCAGTACTTGACCCAACAGGCTGTGGCGATGCGCATCGAGGTGGTCTGCTCTATGCGCTGACGCTGGGCTGGACTTGGATCGAGGCCTGTAAGCTTGGCAACTTGATGGGTTCAATTAAAATCGCATCACGTGGGCCGCAAAACCACGCGCCCTCGCGAGCTGAAATTGACGCACTGTTGCACGCTCACTACGGTAGCCACTTACCAGGCTAGGTATTGAAATTTTTTGGAGTTTGTTATGAATTCAGTTATTTGCGTTGTGTCCAAGGCCAACGTCCGCTTGGCGCTCGGTGTGACGCTGCTCGCCAGCGTTGCCTTGGTGTCTGGTTGCGCCAAGCCAAGCGCGTCGGCCAACGTCTATACCTACGGGCAAGCGCAACGCGATCAAGTCGTGCGCAATGGCACGATCGTCAATGTTCGTCCGATCACGATTCAAAATGATCGCACTTCAGGCGCGGGTATGGTTGCTGGTGGTGCGGTGGGTGGTGTGGTCGGCAGCACCGTTGGTGGTGGCACCGGTCGCACGCTGGCAGTACTAGGGGGTGCCATCTTGGGTGCGTTGGCAGGTGATGCAGTAGAAGACCGAGTCGGCAAAAAAGACGGCCTTGAAATTACCGTTCGGTTAGATAACGGCGAGACGCGTGTGATTGCTCAAGAAGCCGATGTGCCCTTGGTGCTGAATCAGCGGGTGCAGGTCGTGAGCGGCGCGGGCCCAACACGGGTCGCACCGATGTCTGGTCAGTAGCCTTCAGAGCGGCCTGATATCAAGATGTGCTTGGCTTGGCCGGTATGCTGGTTTGTAGTTGCACAGACAAAGGGCTCTCTTGATCAAACATCAAGGTGCGTTGCGGAAACGGTAATTCAATTCCGGCTTGTTCAAATGCCTGAAGAATCCTGATCCGCAGATCGCTTTGTATCTCATTGGCTGGGATGCCAGATTGCAGAGAGACCCAAAAGCGCAAGTTGAATACGAGCCCGTTGTCGCCAAAGTCTTCTAAGGTAACGAGGGGGGCGGGCGTGCCCAGCACGTGTGGGTTGTCTTTGCTTGCCGCAAAAAGAATCTCGCGAACAGTATCAACGTTTGAGCGATAGCCCACCGTGACACGTACATCTTTACGAGCGCTTGGTGTTGAGTATGTCCAGTTGATAAGTTTCTGTTCAACTAAGACACTATTTGGTATCAGGATGTCATTGCCCTGTGGGCCATGAACGGTTGAAAAGCGCATGCCGATCGAGGTGACTGTACCGACAGTATTGTCGATTTCAACCAGATCACCAATGCGAATTGGTTTTTCAACCAAAAGCATCACACCGCTGATCAGATTTTTTAAAATGTTTTGCGTGCCAAAACCAACCCCAATTGCTAGTGCGCCGCCCAGAAAAGCAAAGGCACTGAGTGGAATATCCACAAGATTCAAGGCGGTCACAATGAGCGTGAAGCCCGCAATCAATGTGAGCCAACGTCCCCATACAACCGACTTAGTCTGCCCAAGGTTGGCCTTGTTGACCGCGAGTGTCAGGGTGCGACGAATTAAACCAGAGATCAGGCTAAAGCCAAAAACCAAAATAATGATGGCACCGGCTGTTTTCCCAATTGTGATGCCACGTTTGGTTTTAATTTCGCGACCATCGACCACTACCGAATCATCGATCACAAAGAGCTCGTAATTCCAGATGCTTTTGCTCAGGCCTACTACGACGGTGCGGGCTGCTTCGATCCGTTGAATGAAGGTCTTGTTTGAGTCGGCATAGTCGAGTTCGGCTTTCACAATTTGCAGATATTGATGCATACGGCCAATTAAGACATACAGGCTACGCGTAGTGTCAATTTGCTGAGAAATTGGGGCAAGCAACCCATTCAAAAAGGCTTTTTCTGCAGGGTCAGTGGCTTGTTGAAGTTGTGTCGTGAGGTCGAACGCGGCTTGTGCTTTATCAGTGATGATTTGTGTTAGATAGGCCGACCCTTGAGCAAGTTGCTTGGTGAGGGTTTGCTGGCGAAGGGTCATGTCGCCAAGATCACTTGCGATATCAGTGTTTGAATACAGTTTTTGACGAATCTCCCAAAACTGTAGGGAAAGAAGATTTAAGTCAATCTGGGTGCGATATTTTTCACGCTCAATCAAAGAGGCTTCGGCCAGCACATCGGCAGTACGCCAGCTGCGGCGTGCAGCAACGACTAACTCAGCACCCACGTTGGGCGTAGTCTCAAGCTGATCGAGTCGAGCTTTGGCCAGCGCGGCTTGTTCGAGTGTGCGATTGATGCGATTGCTAGCTTGTTGCTCTTTGAGACGGAGCTGTTCGATTGTCTTTTCAATATCTTTGCTAATCTTATTGAAGTCGTCAGTCGAAAAGCTAAAGCGGTGTTGGTAGAACTCCCAGGTTTGCTTGAGCGAAGCCAGCAAAACTGTTGAGGTGCGTTGCTCGACAAGAATGGTATCGCTATCAACTGAAAAATTGACGAGCTCGAGGTTGATGCGAACTAGACGACGCTCATTGGCGCTTTGTAGTTTGTTGCTCGGGGTGCCTAGCGCTGTGAGCCCCTGCGATTTTTGAGTAGCTTGGCGCAGCTCGGCTTCGACAGTGGCACGTGTTTTTTTGAGTTCAGATAGCTGCTCATCAATAATTGCACGACGTTGCGCTAAATATTGAATTTGCGATTGCGTGCGCAAGATCTCAAACTGTAAATCATCGGCTACCGAGAGTGGCCAAGGGGCAACGCCAGAAGGGGGTTTCCAAGCAAGTTTTTCTTTGCGGGCATTTTCGAGTTTGTTGCTTAACCGGCGTAAATTTTTGAGGTTATCAATAATCTGCGTATAAGCGTCGCTTTGGTAGGATAGATCGTCGAGGCGCTCTTTGGCGAGAGCTTGGGCGCTAGGGTCAAGTGTATTGACCTCTTTAAAGGCATTTTGTGCTTTGACCAAATCGGCTTGGGTCGCAGCCAAGCGCGTTTGCATCTCTTGTTGTTGTGCATCAAGGTCAGAAGCATTTCGCTCAGTGGCCTGAGGGGTGGGACTTGTAACTGGATTTTTTGTCGAGCTTACCGTTGGAGTTAAGGTCGGAGATAGAGGCGCTGTTGGTAATGTTTGGGTACGGCCGAGTGGGGCCGCAGAAGCCCACAAAATGAACGCACTTGTTAAGATGGCGCCCACGCGAAGCGATCGCTCACGCGTCGTCGCAAGCGCCGTGCATAGGTTTGGCACACTTGCCCGCACCGTCAAATCCCAAGTAATGAAAAGCTGATGCGGTTTAAGATCATCAAGGCGACTTGAGCCAAGACTAATAGTACGAGAGCCGAGAGATCAAGGCCGCCCAGGTTGGGCATAATCCGTTTAATCGGCTCAAGCAGAGGAGCTGTTAAGGTACGTAGCACGGGCATGATGGGTGCCAGTGGATTAATCCATGATAGGACGGCGTGGATCAGGGTGAGCCAGACGATGAGGTTTAACGCCCAGCGCGCAACGGTGACCAAGGCGGCCCCCAGTAAGCTCGGGATGAGCTTGGGGCCAGGTACGCTACCCGTAGCGGCTAGCCATAGCAGCGATAGAAAAACGACTGCAATCAAATATGCGCTGACCAAACTGGCGCCATCGAAACCCTTGCCCGAAGGGACGATGCTTCGTAGTGGTTGAACCAACCAGTTAGTCGCTTTGTGTATCGCCTGCGACATTGGGTTAAAGGGGTGCAGCTTGATTGCATAGAGCCAGGCTCTTGCCAGTAAGGCAGCACCCAAAAGTGAAAAAACAATTTCTAGTAGAAAACGTAGGATTTCGCCAAGCATGTGGCTGCTCCGGTAGATACCTCGTGGCAAACACGAGAGGGATGACTGACAATTACGAGGCGGAGCCTCGGCGACATTATCGCAGCTTCTGAGCTTGGTGGCGAAGATGAACGCTGGCGGCGGCGATGGCACGACTCTTCAGCACCCCAACACTGACGCAGCACCAGAGCTGCGTATTTTGCTCAGAAAAAATACCAGCACCGGGGCTGAGGCAGTGCGTGCGTAATGAATGACGTCGCACGCGGTAGCGCCATAAAAAAACCGTCCGGAGAACCGGACGGTTTGAACTTGCTAAACCTTCGCTATCAAGCTCAGGGACGGCCACCCGTAGGAAAAGGCCACGACGCTGCAGGATTCAGGGCAGTTTTTGCACCTGGTGCTGCTGCTGTCGAGGGGGCAGCGGCTGCCGGCTTCTTAGCTGCTGGCTTTTTAACTATTTTTTTTTTGCTGCTGGCTTTTTTGCTGCTTTTTTAGGAGCTGCTTTTTTTGCCACTTTCTTTACGGCTTTTTTTGCTGCTGGCTTTTTGGCCGC
>JAIPCU010000032.1 GCA_021738045.1 Candidatus Methylopumilus sp.
ACCAGCAACACCAGCAACACCAGCAACACCAGCAACACCAGCAACACCAGCAACACCAGCAACAGCAGTAATCATGGCGCGATCAGCGGCGACTTTGTTACCGCGCCACAACTCACACCGTTATTTGGCCACACGCTGGCGCGACAGGTGCTCGAAGTCTTGCAGCAGTCTGCCTCAGCAGACATCCTTGAATTCGGTGCCGGTAGCGGCGCGTTGGCGCACAGCGTGTTAAGCGCCTTAGACTCGCAAGGTTTCACCGCCAACTATTTCATACTCGAAGTGTCTGCCGACTTAAAGCTCAGGCAGCAGCAATTGCTTGCGCCGTGGGGTAAAAGAGTTGTCTGGCTAGATTGCACTCCTTCACAGTTCACGGGCTGTATTCTGGCCAATGAAGTGCTCGATGCGATGCCGGTCGAACTCTTTGCCTGGTCACAGCACGAAGATCAAGTGTTGCAGCTCGGTGTTGTGTCTGAGGGTGAGAGCTTTCAATTTCAAGAACGCTTGGCACCCGCAGCGCTTGAGCAGGCGGTGCGCTCGCGCATGCCCTACCTGCCGGGTTATCGCTCAGAAATCAATCTACAGGCCGAAGCATGGGTGCGCGATTTAAGCAACTGGCTGACCAAGGGTGCGGCCTTACTCATTGACTATGGTTTTCCGCGCCACGAATTTTTTCATCCTCAGCGCCAGCGCGGCACACTGATGTGTCACATTCAGCATCGCGCACACGATGATGTTTTTTTAGCGCCAGGTTTGCAAGACATCACCGCGCATGTCGATTTCACCGCCATTGCCGACACTGCGTTTACGGCGGGCCTTGAGGTGCTGGGCTACACGTCGCAGTCTAGGTTTTTATTAAATAGTGGTTTGCCAGAGCTCTTAAACAAGCTTGATCAAACCGATGCCAAGGCACTCGCGCAGACCCACGGTGCAGTACAAAAACTGCTGTCCGAAGCCGAGATGGGCGAACTCTTCAAAGTGATGGCGTTAAGCCGCGGCCTAGACCGAATACTGTCAGGATTTAGTCGAGGCGATCGCAGCGCTCAGCTTTAAGCAAACAGCCGCGCCAACTCAACGCCAGGCTCGGGCGCACGCATAAACGCTTCACCTACCAAAAAGGCTTGAACGTCGTTTGCGCGCATGTGTTGTACATCGGCGGGGCTCAAGATGCCGCTTTCGGTCACAACGCGTTTGCTTGCCGGAATACGCTTTAACAAATCAAGCGTGGTTTGAAGCGATGTTTCAAAGGTACGCAAATTGCGATTGTTGATACCTAATAGCGAGGTGTTCAAATCAAGCGCGATTTCAAGCTCTTGAGCATCGTGCACTTCAACCAGCACATCCATACCAAGCTCAAAGGCGCAGGCCTCAAACTCGTTTAACTGCGTGGCAGTCAACGCCGACACGATCAACAAAATACAGTCGGCCCCCATGGCGCGCGCCGCGATGATTTGATAAGGATCAACCATAAAATCTTTGCGCAACACCGGCAAATTGCAGGCTGCACGCGCTTGACGCAAATAGTCGTCAGCGCCTTGAAAAAACTGCTCGTCAGTGAGTACGGATAAACAAGCTGCGCCGTGTGCGGCGTACGATGCCGCGATCTCAGCAGGCTGAAAATTTTCACGCAAAATGCCTTTTGAGGGCGAAGCCTTTTTAATCTCAGCGATCACACCTGCGTGTCCGTTCTCGATTTTTGTTTCAATCGCCTGCGCAAAGCCGCGAATGTCTTTGCGGGCTTTGGCCTGCGCAAGCAGACTGGCTTCACTATTCAGCGCACGCGCTGCAGCGACTTCTTGGGCTTTAACGGCCAGAATTTTGTTTAGGATATCGCTCATGATGCAAACTTTTTTGTTTTGGCACAAAAGGCGTCGAGTTTCGCGCGTGCTGCACCGCTTGCAATCGCTTCGAACGCCATCTTGATACCTTGTTGAATCGAAGAGGCATGGTTGCCAACGTAAATCGCCAAGCCCGCATTAAACGCGACAATGTCACGTGCCGTGCTGGGTTTGTTGGTGAGGGCTTCAAGCACGCGGTCGCGCGACTCTTCTTTGCTTGACACGCGAATGCCACGGTTTGACACCATATTCAGACCAAAATCTTCTGGATGGATCTCATACTCAGAAATGACACCGTCCTTGAGTTCGCCGACCAGGGTGCCGGCGCCGAGCGAGGCCTCATCCATGCCATCCTTGCCGTGCACAATCATCACATGTTTAGAACCAAGTAATTGCAACACACGTACCTGTATACCGACTAAGTCCGCATGAAATACGCCCATCAATTGATTGGCGGCACCCGCAGGGTTTGTTAAGGGCCCAAGGATGTTAAAAATAGTGCGAACACCAAGTTCTTTGCGAATCGGCGCAATGTTTTTCATGGCGCCGTGATGGGCTTGTGCGAACATAAAGCCAATGCCGATCTCTTGAATACACTCGGCGATTTGTGGCGGCGTCAGCGCCAAGTTTGCGCCTAAGGCTTCAAGCACATCGGCACTGCCAGACGATGACGAGGCGCTGCGTCCACCATGTTTGGCAATCGGTACGCCGGCTGCAGCCGCAACAAACATCGCTGTGGTTGAAATATTGAACGTGCTACTGCCATCACCACCGGTGCCGCACATATCGACCATATCTTGAGGGTTGGCAACATGCACGGGCGTTGCAAACTCACGCATCACTTGCGCGGCTGCGGTGATCTCGCCAACGGTCTCTTTTTTGACGCGCAGGCCCATTAACAACGCTGCGGCAATGGTGGGTGACATCTCGCCGCGCATCAACATGCGCATCAAGTGCAGCATCTCGTCGTGAAAAATCTCACGATGCTCGATACAGCGATGTAGTGCTTCGTTCGGGGTAATCATGCCTTCACCTCATCAAGCTCAAGAAAGTTACGCAATAGCGCATGACCATGCTCGCTTAAGATCGATTCTGGATGAAACTGTACGCCATAAATCGGTAGAGTCTTGTGACGCACCCCCATGATTTCGCCATCAGCTGTTTGCGCTGTGATGGCGAGGCACTCGGGGATTGAGGCACGTTCAATCGCCAACGAATGGTAGCGAATGACGGTGTACGGTGACGGTAAGCCTTTAAAAACATCGCTATTAGTATGTGTGATCTCTGAGGTTTTACCGTGCATAATTTGCTGGGCACGGACGATCTTGCCACCAAAGGCTGCGCCAATCGCTTGATGCCCAAGGCACACACCTAAGATCGGCGTTCTGCCGGCATAGTGTTTGATCACATCAATTGAGATGCCGGCCTCGGCGGGTGAGCAGGGCCCGGGCGACACACAGATATGATCAGGCGCTAGCGCGTCAATCTCTTTAAGCGTGATCTGGTCGTTGCGATAGACGCGTACGTCTTGGCCAAGCTCGCCAAAGTACTGCACCAGGTTGTAGGTAAACGAGTCGTAGTTATCGATCATCAGTAGCATGGTTTGAATCCAGGTCGTGTCAAGGTAGTACGCTTAAAACGGGTCATCAAGCCCGGTTTGCACTTGTTCGGCCGCGCGTAACACTGCACGGGCTTTTGCCTCAGTTTCTTGCCATTCGAGTTCTGGGTCAGAGTCGGCGACGATGCCCGCCGCTGCCTGCACATACAACATGCCGTCTTTGATGATGCCGGTACGAATGGCGATCGCGACATCCATTTCACCGCCGTAACTTAAGTAGCCTGCGGCGCCGCCATAGATCCCACGGCGCACCGGCTCAAGTTCGTCGATCATTTGCATCGCACGCACTTTTGGTGCGCCGGTCAAGGTGCCTGCCGGAAACGAAGCGCGTAAGACATCCATATTGCTCATGCCTGCCTCAAGGGTGCCAGCAACGTTTGAGACCAGATGCATCACATGTGAGTAGCGTTCGATCACCATGGTGTCGGTGACCTCAACTGTGCCAATTTTGGCGACCCGGCCCACATCATTACGTGCGAGGTCAATGAGCATGACGTGCTCGGCGCGCTCTTTCGGGTCTGCCAGTAACTCTGCAGCCAGCGCGGCATCAAGTTCGGGGGTCGCGCCGCGCTTGCGCGTACCGGCCAACGGACGAATCGTAATGGTGGTTTCGGGTACCGAGCCAGCGGGGGCCCCTTCAGCGAGCGGCAAAGCTTCTTGGCGCACAAGAATTTCGGGCGAAGCGCCCACCACTTGAAAGTCGCCGAAGTTCCAGAAATACATATAGGGTGAGGGGTTTAAGCTGCGCAGTGCGCGATACAGCGACAGCGGTGACTCGCTAAACGGTTTGGTGATCACTTGCCCGACTTGCACCTGCATGAGGTCGCCCGCTGCGATGTACTCTTTTGCGCGCAATACCGCAGCCAGGTAGTCGGCCTTAGCAAAGTGTCGCTCTTCGGCGGTGACGACACTTGAATGGCTATAGGGGATTTCGACTGGCTTGCGCAGGCGGATCCTTAACTCTTTGATCCGTTTCTGCGCGTGATTAAAGGCCTCAGGTTGAGCGGGATCTGCATACACCATCAAATAGATGCGTCCCGCGAGGTTGTCAACGATCACCAACTCATCGACTTGCAACAACAAGATATCGGGCGGGCCCTCGCCCATCCCGGCCGGGTAGGGTTTGGTGGCGGGGCCGAGTTTGGGTTCGATATGCCGCACGGTATCGTAGCCAAAGTAGCCCGCTAAACCGCCTGCAAAACGTGGCATGCCGGGGCGCAAGGCCACTTTAAAACGACTTTGATATTGCGAAATGAAGGCGAGTGGATCACCCTCATGGGTTTCAATGACCTTGTCATCGCGCACGACTTCAGTGGTGGTGCCGCGTGCGCGGATGACGTTGCGCGAAGGCAGGCCAATGAACGAATAGCGCCCAAAGCGCTCGCCGCCAACCACTGATTCAAGCAGGCACGAATTTTTGCCACCTTGAGGGCCGCTATGAGCGAGTTTTAAATAAATCGCCAAGGGGGTATCTAGATCGGCATAGGTTTCAGCAACCAGTGGGATCCGGTTATAGCCTTGAGCTGCGAGGGCTTTAAATTCGATTTCGGTCATTTTTAGACAATTCTCGTAGGGCGGTTTCAGGTGCGAAATGCAACACGCTTTAAAGGTCGGCAAAAGAATAAAAAAGCCCGACCATGTTTGGACGGGCTTGGTTTGTATGTTTAGTCTGGTGGCCTAAGCCTTGAGACTGACTGTTGACAAAACCTTACCCGAGGCAAAAACGCCACCAGCGCCACGAGGCGCCAGTTACGAGTTGATTCAGGCTCAATGATTTCATTTTGAAATGTTCTGTATTAACGGGCCGCAATCCAGTGGGCTGCGGCTTCAATTGATTCAACTATAGCATCGACATCAAGCGTTTGCACGCTTTGGCCCTCGTTATACCCGTAGGGCACAGCTAAAACGCTACAACCAGCGGCGCGTGCCGACTGCGCGTCGTTGATTGAGTCGCCGATGGTTACGCTACGCCCGGGTACGCTCTTTAACAAGTCACAGGCGTGCAACATAGGGGCCGGATGCGGTTTAGCGTGCGCCAAGGTATCGCCGCACACAACCGCCTGAAAATAGGGTGCCAGACCGGTTCGTTCAAGTAGCGGCAAGGTAAATTCAGTGGCCTTATTGGTGACGACAGCTAAGCGTAAACCCATGCTTTTCATTAACTCAAGCCCGGGTATCACGCCATCAAACATCACCGACTGATCGCCATTGACCTGATGCAAATGACGAAAATACGACTCGCGCGCCCGCTCGAAGAGCTCGGGCGAGATCGAGGCGGGGTCGGCATCGACGGTCAGCATGCGCATCACCAGGTTTTTGGCCCCTTTGCCGATAAAGGTCGCAATCTGAGCTTGAGGCAGGCTGGATAGCCCCAGCTCTTGACGCATGGTGTTCGCTGCGTTTGCCAGATCGGGGATGGTGTCCATTAAGGTGCCATCTAGATCAATCAAGACAGCATCGAAGGCTAGAGGTTTGCGGGTAGCGCTGGAAGGTGAAGACATGGGGCAGAGTTAAAACGGAGGTTAAAGAGACGATTAGGATCGTTGGTTCAGTTCAAAAAGCGCTAGCAGGCAACGGACCGAGCCGTTCGCAGCAAGCACGGCTAATGGGCTTAGCTGGCGCGAGTTTCAGCAAGTTTGAGTTGTTCACGCATCTTTTGAATCACTGCAGCGTAATCAGGTTGGCCAAAGATCGCCGAACCTGCAACAAAGGTGTCTGCCCCAGCAGCTCGGATGGCGCCGATATTGTCGACTTTGACGCCTCCATCGACTTCAAGGGCAATCGGTTGGCCTCCCGCTTGCACGTGAGCATCGATGAGCGCGCGCGCCTGACGCAACTTATCCAGCGTGCCAGGAATAAAACTTTGACCCCCATAGCCGGGGTTGACCGACATCAACAAAATAATATCGACCTTATCCATGACATGGGTGAGCCAATGCAGGGGTGTGGCCGGATTAAAGACTAAACCCGCCTGACAGCCCTGATCGCGGATCAGGGCGAGGCTACGATCGACATGCCGCGAGGCCTCAGGGTGAAACGTGATGACATTGGCCCCCGCCTTGGCAAACGAGGGGATTAAGCTGTCGACCGGCTCAACCATCAGATGCACATCGATGGGAACGCTGACATGGGGACGGATGGCCTCGCATACCATCGGACCAATGGTCAGATTGGGTACGTAGTGATTATCCATGACATCAAAGTGGATCCAGTCGGCGCCAGCTGCGACAACATTTTTGACCTCTTCGCCCAAACGGGCGAAGTCAGCAGATAAAATGCTGGGCGCGATACGTGCTTTTGGTCGGGCAGTCATTTCTGGCATGATGTTCGGAAACCAAAATAAAGTTGTTCCATTATTGCAGTTTTCTTTGGATCTCATTGTGAAACCATTTGAGTTAACCGTGGCGGTCGAGCCTCGCTTTGTGCCTGAGCAATCAGATCCGGCCAAGCAACAGTTTGTTTTTGCGTATACGGTGCGCATCACCAACACCGGCGAGCGGCCCGCTCAGGTCATCAGCCGGCATTGGGTGATCAGCGACAGCGAACAAGTCGCCCAAGAGGTGCGTGGTTTGGGGGTGGTGGGTCAGCAACCGTTGCTTGGGCCTGGCGAAACCTTTGAATACACTAGCGGCTGCCCTCTTAAAACGCCGGTCGGCACCATGCGCGGCAGTTATCATTGTGTGGGTGAAAACGGGGTGCCCTTCGAAGTTGAAATCCCTGAATTTGTGTTGGCCATGCCTCGCACCTTGCATTGAAGGTCGGATTACGCCAACGTCAACACCTCTTAAAACGCTAAAGACAAGGTCACTCGCGATGCCACGTATTTTTCTTCGAGCTCTGCTGTTGGGTGTGTTGGCGACCTTGGCCGCCTGTTCAAGCCCGCCTCTTGTGCCAGACTCGAGTCCGGCCGCGAGTGTTCAAGCGCCGGTCGTGGTGCCCGCGGCGCCGATGGCAGACAGTGCTGCGCGGGCTCTGGGCGGTAAATTTGTAGCGGCGGGTTGGGGTGAGCTACCCGGCTGGACCAATGACGATTTGCGTGGGGTATGGACGACCTTTTTGCGTAATTGTGCTGGGTTGATGCGCCCAACCGCCTTGAATTTAGCAGGGCCTACGCGTGCAACGCCGCGCGCCTGGCAAGCGGTCTGTGCGACGGCCACTGACCCAGCGCGTGCGCCCGCAGCCAACAATCCCGAGGCAGTTCGCAAGTTTTTGCAAACGTGGCTGAGCCCGTGGCGACTCGATGGTGCAGATGGCAAACCCGCCAGCAGTATCGTGACGGGCTATTACGAGCCGTTGGTGGTGGGGTCGCGTCAGCAAGGTGGGGTCTATCAGTGGCCTCTTTACACAGTGCCCGCTGATTTGCTGACCATCGATTTAGGCAGAGTGTATCCAGAGCTTGCCGGTAAGCGAGTGCGTGGCAAGCTCGAAGGCAATCGAGTCGTGCCTTACGATAGTCGCGCAAGCCTTGAAGCCTCGGCTCGCAAACCACCGGTCGTCGTGTGGGTCAATGACCCGGTCGATAATTTCTTTTTACAAGTGCAAGGCTCGGGCCGTGTCCAGCTAAACGATGGCCCTGGTAAGGGTCAAACGATACGCGTCGCGTACGCCGACCATAATGGGCATCCGTATGTGTCGATCGGCAAGTGGCTGGCTGACAAAGGCGAGATGCAGTTGTCACAAACCTCGATGCAAAGTATTCGCGAGTGGGCCAAGCGTAATCCTGCGCGCGTGCCCGAGATGCTCAATGCCAATCCAGCCTTGGTATTTTTTAAAGAAGAGACCATTACCGATCCAGAAATCGGGCCCAAAGGCGCGTACGGGATCCCCTTGATGGCGCAGCGTTCGATTGCCGTCGACACTAATTTTGTGCCCTTGGGCACACCCGTGTTTTTAGCAACGACACAGCCTGCTTCAACCCAAACGCTCAATCGCCTGGTATTTGCGCAAGATACGGGCACTGCCATTAAGGGTGCTGCGCGCGCAGACTTTTATTGGGGGTTTGGTGAAGCCGCAGGGGCGCAGGCTGGCCGTATGAAGCAGGCCGGGCAAATGTGGGTGCTTTGGCCTAAGCAGGCTGGCGCACCAAGTGCGCGCTGAGCCACCCTTGAAGACCTCAATTGTTGTCTGCGGCACAGGCATCGTGGGGTTGGCCACAGCGCTAGCCTTGGCGCGACGCGGCCAACAGGTCACCTTGCTGGGCCCGCGCCAAACCTTTGCGCCCGCCACGCCCGAGGTCTATCATCCCCGGGTGTACGCCATTTCACCGGCCAGTCAACGATTTTTAGCATCCATCGGGGTATGGAATATGCTCGACGCACAGCGTTCAACCGCTGTGCAAGCCATGGAGATCCATGGTGATGGTGCAGGGCTGGTTAATCTAAACGCCTGGCAGGCGGCGATCCCAGAGCTAGCTTGGATTGTCGAGTCGGGTGAGATCGAACGCGTGCTGACCCAGGCGGTGCAGATTTTTGGTTTGAACTGGATCGAAGAAAAATTTGCGACGTACAGCAAAGCGGGTGATGCCGATGATTCTTGCGTCACGACCGACCGAGGCACTGTTTTGCAAGCCGAGCTGTTTATCGCAGCTGATGGCGCCCAGTCGCCTTTGCGTGCGGCAGCGGGTTTACCAGTCGATATCAAACCCTACGGCGTCACGGCAATCGTTGCACATTTGAATTGCGCGCGGCCTCATCAAGGCACCGCCTTTCAATGGTTTAACGAGCAAGGCGTACTCGCCTTATTGCCGATGCCTTCTACTCAGGCGGGCGCTCAAGTGTCTTTGGTGTGGTCGCACAAAGAGTCGCTGGCGCAAGAGTTGTTGACGTTATCGTCGTCAGAGCAGGCCACCCAACTGAGTGCTCGCCTCGCAACGCTCACCGCAGGCCGGGTGGGCGAGCTCACGCTTCGCGGTGCGCTTCATGCGTTTCCGTTATCTTTAAATCAGTCGCCGATGATTGGTGAGCGCATTGCCTTGGCCGGTGACGCAGCGCATCGCTTGCATCCACTGGCTGGGCAGGGATTAAACTTGGGATTGGGTGACGTCGAGGCCTTAGTCGAGGTGCTGGCCGAGCGCGAAGCCTTTCGCAGTGCGGGTGATGCGATGGTGTTGAGGCGTTATCGCCGTGCTCGTGCTGAGCCCGTGTTGGCGATGCGAGTGGTGACAGATGGATTACATCGGTTATTTGAGGTGCAAAGTGCACCGGTGGCGTGGTTGCGCAACATTGGGATGTCGGCGGTTGAAAAAATGCCGCTGTTTAAGCGATACTTAATCGCTGGGGCCTCTCGCTAAGTGTGGTGCCCAAGCAAGACGTACATATCGATCAGGAGCAGTACCTTTGAAAAAATTAGTGAACTTCCAATGGCTTGTCACGCTGTGTTTGTTGGGTAGTCTGTCGGTGACCTGGGCTCAAAAAGCCCCAGTGGCCGATGCGAACCTCGAGGCCAAAACGCAGGCCGTGCAAAAACTTTTTGCAGAGCGCTTTGGCAATCCGCCGATCAGTGCCGTGCGCTTGACCCCTTATGGCTTGTACGAAGTGCAGCTTGGGATGGATTTGGTTTATACCGACGAGAAAGTGAATTTTGTTTTAGACGGTACGTTAATTGATGCAAAGACTCGTCGCGACATTACCCGCGAACGTCAAGACTCTTTGGCACAAATGCCCTTTGATCAATTACCTTTCGAGTTGTCTTTCAAGCAGGTGCGTGGCGATGGTTCGCGCAAAATGGCAATCTTTGAAGATCCAAATTGCGGCTACTGTAAGCAGTTGCGAAAAGCAATTGATAGCATTAACAACGTCACGATCTTTACTTTCCCCTATCCGATCTTGTCACCAGATTCAACGCAAAAGGTGCGTAATACATGGTGCGCCTCAGATCGCGCTGCAGTGTGGGATGCTTGGATGCTTCAGAACAAAGTGCCCGCCACGCTCAATTGCGACGTACCGATTGATCAGATGGTGGCGCTTGGCCAAAAGCTGATGGTGCGCGGCACGCCCGCGTTATTTTTTGCCGACGGCTCGCGAGTCGGTGGTGCGATTCCGAAAGAAGATATTGAAAAACGCCTGCAACAGGCGAAGTAGTGATCCATTCTGCAGCGGGCGATGTCACCCAATGTCACTATCAGTTCGTTGCGTAGTTATTTTGTTACAACAAAAATTAGGAGCATTCGATGCGCATTGCCGTACTAGACGATTATTTAAAGGTTGCCCCCAACATGGCGAAGTGGGATAGCCTCAACGCTGACGTCAGTTTTTTTTCTGAGTATATCCAGCCTGCTGAGCTGGCTAAGACCCTTGAGTCGTTCGATGTGATTGTCGCCATGCGCGAACGCTCTGCTTTTCCGGCAACAGTGCTTAAGGCTTTGCCTAAGCTTCGGTTACTGATCACAACAGGTATGCGTAATAGTTCGGTTGATATGGTGGCCTGCCGCGCTCAGGGCGTTGATGTCTGCGGGGCACCCGGAGACCCTAAAAGCACCGGTGCAACGGCTGAGCTTGCTTGGTCATTACTGCTCGCGCTGTTTAAGCAAATTCCGAAAGAAGCGGCCAATATGCAGAAAGGCTTATGGCAAACCAGCATGCCCCCGACGCTCGAAGCGAAGCGTTTGGGCTTGGTGGGCGCCGGGCATTTAGGCCAGTGCGTTGGGCGCGTTGGTTTGGCGTTTGGCATGGAGGTTGTCGCCTGGAGCCCAAATCTTACCGAAGAGCGTGCGGCCAAAGCCGGCGTCAAGCTTGTGTCTAAACAAGAACTCTTTGCGACGTCGGATGCGATCAGCGTGCATATGGTGTTAAGCGATCGCTCGCGCGGCATTGTTGATGCCGCAAGTTTGCAATCGATGAAGTCAACCGCCTACTTGATCAACACCTCGCGTGCGGGCCTGATCGATCAGCCAGCGCTGCAAAAATTGTTGACCGAAGGCAAAATTGCGGGGGCCGGCCTTGATGTCTATGACGCTGAGCCTCTGGCAGTCACCGATGCCTGGCGTACGACACCTCGTACATTGCTCACCCCCCACCTGGGCTACGTCACACCCGAAAACTTTGCAGTGTTTTATGCAAATGTCGTTGCAGATATTCAAGCTTGGGCTTCGGGTAGCCCGATTCGAGTGTTGAATTAATGCAGCCGGTATTGCCCGTGCACGTGGTTGCACGCCTGTTACTTGTCTTGCTATTAGCCGCAGGGGTGTATTTTTTTAGTGGCTTTGTCGTGCCTGTACTGGCAGCTTTGATCATTGGGTTTGCTAGCTGGCCGTTGTACTCAAGATGGGTAGGGGTGTGTGGTGGTCGCACCATGTTGGCGGCAAGCGTAGCGTTGATGTTTATCTTGCTCGTGCTTGTCGCGCCGTTGTCTGTTGCCTTGTATTACTCGGTCAACGAGGCAAGCCACCTGTTGGCCTGGCTCTTGACCGCAAACCGCGAAGGCGTAGCCGCGCCTGACTGGATTGTGGCGTTACCCTATGTTGGTGAGAGGTTGGGTAATTATTGGGTTGAATTTTTAGGTCAACCCCATGCGCTCGGCAGTCTGGTCGAGGCGATCAGCGGTCAACATATCGGTAATATCTATCGCGTCGTCTTGTCGGCAACAGGCAATGCGTTTCACATCATGCTGACCTTGTTGTTCATGCTAATCACGTTGTTTTTTGTGTACAAAGATGGCCATCGGATGGTGGGCCAACTTGATATCTTGGGCGAGCGAGTCCTGCCTTCGCGTTGGCAACGGTTTTCGCGAGTGATTCCAGCCACAATTAGCTCTACCGTGACGGGCATGGGCCTGATCGCGATCGGTGAAGGGGTCGTGTTAGGGCTGGCCTACTGGGTTGCCGATGTGCCTTCGCCGGTATTGCTCGGTGTGATCACGGCCTTCATGGCGATGATCCCAGGCGGTGCACCGTTGTGTTTTACCCTAGTGTCATTATATTTGGTGGGCTCGGGTGCCCCCCTTGCGGGCGCAAGTTTGTTTGCCTGGGGGACGATTGAGTTGTTTATCGTCGATAAAACGCTGCGGCCCCGTTTGGTAGGCGGCCCAGTCAAGCTGCCGTTCTTGCCCACGTTTTTTGGTTTAGTCGGGGGCGTCAAAACGATGGGAATCGTCGGGCTGTTTATCGGCCCGGTCTTGATGGCCTTAATGGTGGCGCTCTGGCGCGAGTGGGTGCTTGACGTCAAGGCTGCGCAATCTGAGCGCTGAAATATCGATGTCGCTTGTTAAGGCGATTAACTCTGCGGCCGATTCGACTTGCATTTTTGACAGCACGCGAGAGCGATGTAGTTTGATGGTGGCCGCGGCAGAGCCATCGCTGTCGGCGATTTGCTTGTTGGTTTTGCCTTCGATGATTGCCTCGAATACTTCACGCTCGCGCGGTGTCAGCGCTGCATAGAGCTTCTCGACGGCAAGCGTTCTGACCAACAGTGCATGAGTCGCGCGATCTGTTTCAATTGCACGCTCAACAGCCACTAATAAAGTTTGCATTGAAAAAGGTTTCAACAAAAAATCGCTTGCACCCAGTTTCATGGCTTGCACGATTTGCGCGGGTAGGCTTTCACCGCTGATAAAGATAATGGGTGTGGTCCAGCCGTGACTCGCTAAGTCGGCCTGACACTCAACGCCGCTTAGGCCAGGCATACGCATGTCGAGCAGTACCACCGCGGGTGATACGGGCGTGGCATGTTGTAAAAACTCAGCAGCGCTGGCATAGGGGGTCACGGAAAAGCCTTGACGCTCGAGCGTACCGGCTAACGCACTTCGGATTGAGGCGTCATCGTCGACGAGGTAAATGTGACCAGCGGATAGTACCTGCATAATATTTTGTGACACCTTAAGTTTTACCTTAGGTTACAAAAAAAGGGGTACTTATGAAATACGCTAACTAGCCTATGCCGAGTTGACTGCCGCACGTCCCGCCTCAACGGTAAATTTGGCCAAGACAAACGCGCCAGACTTAGGGTCACGCGCGTCGTTGACTGCAGTGAGCGTGGTGGTGAGTTGCGTGGGGCTCAGCTCAACCACGCCGTAGCCACGCGATGCGGCATTCGCAAATATAAAGTGAGGGTTGAGTTCGAGTTGTTGTGCTATTTGAGCAGGGGTGGTGCTTGATAACGAGGTGATGCTCGTGCCACAAAACTCGACGCCAATCGCTTCGCAGTCTGGATTGTTGTAGTCAGACAACACATGCCCCACCCAGTTCTCGTGAATGTCGCCACCTAGCACGATAGGGTTACTCAGGCGGGTCTGCATCATCGAATCGGTCAGGCGTCGGCGTGCTGCGGGGTAGCCATCCCAGCCATCATTTCGGATGAGCTGCGCGCCTGTGGTGCTGTAGTTGCGCCGGCCAAACAAGGTCTGCTGGCCGATGAGGTTCCAGCGGCTGCGGGCCGAGGCAAATTGCTGGCTGAGCCAGCGCTCTTGCGCGTTGCCAAGCAAGGTGCGTTGAGGCTGGTTCAGAATGTCGCACTTGCTTGGGTCGATACGCGCCGAGCCTGGGCGATTGTTGGGCGTGCATGCCTGCAAATCACGATGTTGCCGATCATCTAGCGTGTAGAGTGTGGCCAAACGCCCGTACGACACGCTGCCAAATACCTTCGCTTCAGCGCCTTGCCCGTCAAGTAACTTCGCAAAACTTGCGCGTGTGACAGGCATGTTTTCATAAAACGCTTGGTATGCCGCCCGTCGACGCGCCATAAAGTTCTCGACCGGAGTCCCGGAGAGGCCCTCGTGCGTGCCCGCATAATCGTTTTGAACTTCGTGATCGTCCCAGGTCACCAGCCAAGGGTATGCGGCGTGAAGCGCTTGCAGGTCGGGATCAGACTTATGTAGTTCATAGCGACTGCGGTAGCCCGCTAAGGTCGTAATCCAACCACCCGTTGTTGGCCGCAGCTCGACTGGGCGTGAGGCTGGATATTCGTAAACATAATCGCCTAAAAACAACACGAAATCGAGATTTTCGGCGAGCATATGCCGGTACGCGCTGTAATAGCCATTGCCCCATTGCTGACAGGAGGCGTAGGCTAAGCGTAACCTCTTCACATCAGCGTCGGGTGCTGGAAAGGTACGTGTGCGGCCGGTTGCGCTGTTCGCCGTGCCGGCGATGAAACGATAGAAGTAGGCGCGCCCAGGCTCAAGTCCTGCGACCTCGGCGTGTACAGAGTGCCCGAGTGCAGCAGTGGCTTGAACGACACCAGTGGCCACAACGCGGCTGAACTGTTCGTCGTGGGCAAGCTGCCAGGTGACCGCCACCGGTTTAGTCGTGAGCCCAGCGGCTTCAAGAGCGGGTGTGCCCAGACGAGTCCAAAGCACTACCGAGTTGCTAGTCGGCGAGCCACTCGCAATGCCCAAACTAAAAGGGTCTACCGACCAAGCTTGTTTAGCCAGACCAACGCTTGGCAACCCCAACAGGGCAGCCGAAGCGCCAGCAATCTTAAGTAGGTCTCGACGCTGCATCAGAACAGCGCTGCGGCTCCAAACATTGCAAAAATCCCAAAGCCCACGGCCACAATCCCCAAACCGCCAGCCAACCAGGCAAGCATCATGACGTTTGTGATGATCGCAGACGAGGCCAATACAATCGCCACCTGTAAGACACCAGACGAAATCTCTAGGTTGTGATATTTGTGGTTGGCAAGCTCGCCCAGTGCTTGCGCTTTTTTTGCACGGTCGGCAAGTTCTTTACGACCTTCGCCGGTGTCTGGCTCAGAGTCGTAGCGCTTGGAAGCTGCTGCCCATTTTTTGATCTGCTCGGCAACTTTTGGATCTTCAGCGTTTGGGCTGATTTGTGCAGCTTGCACAGCGACGTCAGTGGTAGTTTTACGAATCGACTTTGCTTGAAAAAATGCCCATAAGTTAGACGCCTCAACCTGTTTGGTAATCACCTCGGTCTGATAAGCTTTGCTTAAGGTTTCGCTGATTGCTAAAAAAAGTGCCAGCACGGCAATGACAAGTGCAATTTTTTTGTTTGAGGGGTCGACGTGTCCGTGTCCTGACATAACTGGGTTCCTTAGTGGCTTTGTGGTTGGTGAGCTTGGCTCAATAGTTTTTCGGTGTAGGCAATTGCGATGGCGGATAAGACAAAGGTCAGATGAATGAGCGTTTGCCACATCAGTGTGGATTCTTCAATGCTGGGCGCATTAATAAACGTCTTGAGTAAGTGAATCGATGAAATCCCGATAATCGCTGTTGCAAGCTTGACCTTCAATACCCCTGCATTAACGTGTGACAGCCACTCAGGCTGATCGGGGTGATCTTTAAGGCCCATGCGCGAGACGAAAGTTTCCCAGCCCCCAACAATGACCATCACTAGCAAGTTTGAAATCATGACGACGTCAATCAAACCCAGCACGATCAGCATGAGCTCGGTCTCGGTCATCGACTTATCAACGCTCATCGCGGTGATCAGGTGTATGAGCTCTTTCCAGAATTGCCAGACGTAAACGCCCTGGGCGACGATCAGGCCAATATAAAGCGGGGCCTGAAGCCACCGGCTCATGAAGATCCAGCGCGGCAGCAATTTTAAAGTTGAATTGTTTGTGTTCATCGTAAGTGTTTCAAGTGTTGAGAGGTTCAAGCTTTAAATGGTTCAAGTTTCGATTAGTTTAAGTTTCGATTGATTCAATCTTTAAATGGTTTAAGTTTCGAGTGGTTCAAGCTTTAAATGGTTCAAGTTTCGATTGGCTCAAGCTTTAAGTCGTTCAAGCTTGCAGCATTTAAAGTCTTGAGTTGATCAAGTTTCAGTCGATCAAGCTTTGAATATTTTAGGGCTGGAGTGTTTCAACTTAAGTAGGGTAGGTGCCGGGCAACAAAATACTTTTATCGACCGTTTCAATGTCGGTGCGACCACAAAATGCCATCGTCAGGTCAAGCTCTTTATGCAAAATTTCAAGTACTTTTCTGACACCAGTTTCGCCCATCGCGCCTAAGCCATATAAAAAGGCGCGCCCGATGTAACAACCTTGTGCGCCAAGCGCACGCGCTTTTAAAATATCTTGACCGCTGCGCACACCGCCATCCATATGAATTTCGATTTGTTTGCCCACGGCGTCGACGATCGCCGGTAATGATTCTATGCTCGAGGCAGCGCCATCAAGCTGACGCCCGCCATGGTTACTGACGATCAGAGCATCGGCTCCGCTATTCAGTGCCATGCGCGCATCGTCGACGTCTTGAATGCCTTTCAAGATCAGCTTGCCGCCCCAAAGTTTTTTAATCCAGGCGACGTCATCCCAATTCAGGCGCGGGTCAAATTGCGAGGCGGTCCATTCGCTGAGTTTGCTCATGTCGCTAACACCCTGCACGTGCCCAACGATATTGCCAAATTGGCGATTTTTGGTACCAAGCATCCCCATCGCCCAGCGGGGCTTGGTGGCAATATCAATCATATTAGCCAAGGTCATCTTGGGCGGGGCGCTTAAGCCATTTTTGAGATCTTTGTGGCGTTGCCCCAAGATCTGCAAGTCAAGCGTTAAAACTAGGGCCGAGCAATTGGCGCGCTTTGCACGTTCAACCAGGCGTTCGATGAAGTCACGATCTTTCATCACGTAAAGTTGAAACCAAAAGGGGTGATGGTTGGTGCCCTCGGCAACTGCTTCAATCGAGCAGATGCTCATTGTCGACAGGGTAAAAGGGATACAAAACTCTTTCGCCACTTTGGCGGCCAAAATCTCGCCATCGGCGTGTTGCATACCGGTTAGGCCGGTCGGAGCGATTGCCACCGGCATCGCAACTTTTTGCCCGATCATTTTGCTGACGGTCGAGCGGTTCTCCATGTTGATCAAAATGCGCTGACGCAATTTGATTTTTTGAAAATCACTTTCGTTGGCACGGTAAGTGCTCTCTGTCCATGAGCCTGAGTCAGCGTAGTCGTAAAACATGCGAGGTACGCGCTTTTTTGCCAAAACGCGCAAGTCTTCGATGTTGGTGATCACGCTCATGGGGTAGGTCTCCGCTGACTGTTGGCCATCGCTAAATTCGTCGCCTAGTTTAACGGAATGTACAGAAATCCTCCGTCTTTAAAAAATACTTGTCGTATTGGGCGGGGTTCGGTCTGCCGTGGTACGCTGCGTTCACGTTTTTAGGCTTTCTTGCGATAACAAAGAGTCTTTCTATGACAGCACAACATGCCCCTGAGCACCTGATTGATTCTCGCTATGCGTTTTGGCGACTCATCAAGTCGCTTGCCATCATGGTGATGGGCAGCAGCTGCATGTTCATCGTGTCAGTCGTATTACCCGAGGTGCAAGCAGAGTTTGGTGTGTCGCGCTCAGAGGCCTCGCTACCGTCAACACTACTATGGATTGGCTTTGGTGCCGGCGGCTTAATGATGGGGCGTGTGGCTGATCGCTGGGGTGTCTGCACCTGCTTATGGATTGGCGCAGCGGGTTTACTGATTGGTTTTGTCTGGGCGGCGAACACCACTGACATCCTTGTGTTTGCAATCGTACACGGCTTGTTTTTAGGCTTTTTGGGCGCCTCTGCTACGTTTGCCCCCTTGGTGGCAGACACCTCGTTGTGGTGGAACAAACGCCGCGGCATCGCGGTCGCGGTGTGTGCCAGCGGCAATTATCTCGCCGGTGCGATTTGGCCGCCCTTGACGCAATGGGGGGTTTCGACCATTGGCTGGCGCGATACCTATATCTGGATGGGCTTGGTCTCTGGCATTAGCATGGCCTTGTTGGCTTTTTTGATGCGTCGCCGCCCGCCCTTGGCGCAGGTGTCTGTCTTGGCGAATAATTTGGTTGCGGGGGTCGCTAGGCCCTTTGGCCTGAATATCAATCATGCACAGTTTTTGATGTGCGTAGCCGGCCTCGCGTGCTGTGTTGCCATGTCAATGCCTCAGGTCCATATCGTGGCGTACTGTGCTGACCTGGGCTATGGCCCGGCACGCGGTGCCGAAATGTTGGCACTGATGCTCGGTTGCGGCATCATTAGTCGGCTGATTTCGGGGGTGATTTGCGACCGTATCGGGGGTATCCGCACCTTGTTGTTGGGTTCGGCCTTGCAAGGCATCGCCTTGTTCATGTTCTTGCCCTTTGATGGGTTGGTGTCACTCTACCTAATTTCTGCTTTATTTGGTCTGTTTCAGGGCGGTATCGTACCCTCGTACGCAATTATCATTCGCGAATATTTTCCAGCGGCCGAGGCAGGGCGACGGGTGGGTTCGGTGATTATGTGCACCATGTTTGGGATGGCGCTCGGTGGCTGGATGTCTGGCAAAATTTTTGACCTGACCGGCTCGTATCAAATGGCAATGGTCAACGGCATGCTCTGGAATCTGTTAAATCTTGCTATCGCTGGCTTCTTGTTTTGGCGAGTGCGGCAGGCAGTACGCAATTAAGTGAGGTCTAAGAGCTTTTGTCAAAAGTTGCTTAGACCTTCACCGCAACCGTTCAATAGGCACGTGGGCTTGGCTTATGCCGACTCTGTATAGCGCTTAGCCAGCACGGCGCGATAGCGGTTATCAAGTTCGTCGAAGTTGGCGATACTGATCCCCATGTCGCGTACGAGGCCATCTTTGAGGTCGTAGACCCACCCATGCACCGTCACAGTTTGGCCGCGCGACCAGGCGTCTTGCACGCTTGTGGTTTGGCAAACATTCACGACTTGCTCAATCACGTTGAGCTCGCATAGGTGATCAAGCCTTTGTTGTATGTTCATGACTCGGCCAAGGTATGAGCCGTGCTTATCATGCACATCTTTAACGTGACGAATCCAGTTGTCGGCCAGGCCCACGCGAATGTTTTCAAGGGCAGCGCGAACACCGCCGCAGCCATAGTGTCCGACCACGATAATATGCTTGACCTTGAGCTGATCGATCGCAAACTGGATCACAGATAACGCGTTTAAATCCGTGTGCACCACGACGTTGGCGATGTTGCGATGAACAAAGACCTCGCCAGGCGCCAAGCCGGTGATTTGATTAGCGGGTACGCGTGAATCAGAGCAACCGATCCAGAGATATTCAGGTGATTGTTGATTGGCCAGACGCTTAAAAAAGTCAGGGTCGCTGGTGCGAACTGAATCAACCCATTGTTGATTCTTTTCAAATAAAACGGTCAGGTGGTGAGGGTTATTAGGCGACGACATGGCGACCTACTCAGAGGCGCCAGCCGCTTTCAGCAACTGTTGCGCATTGATAAACGAGGCGTCATCGAGGAGGTTGCGCGTTGATCTAGTGGGCGCGTCTGCCATCACGCTTTTGGGCATTATAAATTCAATATATGAGTTAGCGCTCACGCGTACGTTGGCCCCTTCAACGCTTAACGTAAAACTAACGACGTCTTTGTATTGCAACGCCCATTCATTGTTAATTAGGGCCGTAATCATGGCGCTGCGCTCTGGATCAATCTCAGCGCTGTTGCATGTGATTTCATTTTTGTCTGTTTGAATGCGCAGACGACTTTTTGAGCAGGCGCTCATGAGATTATTTTTCACGGTGCTGGCGTCGGCATTTTTAAACAGCCCCGACGCCATCCGAGCCGGAGGCGGCTTGACGGGACCATCTGCGCTGCAACCGATCAGCGTCAAACTAGAAAAAAATATCAAAGAGACTAAGGCAAAGATACGCATACGAGTTCGCAGTGTTGTGATGCTAAGGGCTAGGGATTGGTCGGTGAGGCTTACGCCATCACTTCGCCTCCATTCACGTCAAGTGTAATCCCAGTAATAAAGGCAGAGTCGTCAGACGCCAAAAAAGCAATCGCTGCAGCGACATCTTGCGGCTCGGCATGACGCCTCAGTGGGATGCTCTCGAGCAGAGAGGCGCGTTCTTCGGGGGTTTTGCGAGATTCCCAACGCGCCTTGGTGCGCGGTGTCATGACCAAACCGGGACATACGCAATTGACGGTAATGCCCTTGGGACCATATTCAGCGGCGAGTTGACGCGTGAGCGCGCTAATCGCACCTTTCGATGCGGCATAGTTGGCGCCTGAGACCTTGCTGCTAAAGCGCCCCGCCTTTGACCCGACATTGACAATACGTCCCTTTCCAGCGGCGGTCATGAGCGGCAGAGCTTGGCGGCATGCCCAGACGCTGCCCATAATGTTTAGATCTAGCACCCGCTTCCAGTCGTCGTCTGATTGTTGCTCAAACAGGGCGGGGGTTTGTAACGAGCCGCCCGCATTGTTGACCAGAATATCCAAACGCTTGTCGGTTGCATAGACTTGGGCGATCGCCTCTTTAATCGCTGCTGCATCCGACGAATCCATCAGCAACCCGTGGATCACAAGCCCCAGGGAGATTGCCTCGCTAAGCGCCTCGGCCATCGCTGCCTCGTCGCGGCTTGTGATCCATACCTTGGCACCCTCAGAGGCGAGACGCAGGGCGCTGGCGCGTCCGATCCCTCTCGCACCGCCGTTAACAAATACGGTGCGATCTTTTAAGCGTGAGGTGATTAAAGCGGTCATGTTGATCTCGCTGGGTGTGAAAAATATGAGTCGCGCTAGTTGTTTCGGGTTGCTGCCGTCTTTCTGGCCGAGCGGGCCCGTCCAGAAAGACAGGACGCTCGGCCTGTGCAGTCAATTTATTACAGGTTTTGTCCGCCATCGACTGCAATGGTTTGCCCAGTCACCCACGACGCCAGATCACTGGCCAGAAAGGCGGCAACCGTTGCAATTTCTTCGGGGATCCCAAAACGCCCAGAGGGGATGCCAGCCAGAATACGCCCGTATAACTCGGGCTTATCGGGCTTGGCGATGTCCCAGGTGCCGCCCTCAAAAAAGATCGACCCCGGGGCAATGCAGTTGACGCGAATTTTTTTGCCAGCGTACGACAGCGCTTGTGTTTGGGTGTATTCAATTAAGGCGGCTTTGATGGCACCATAAGGCGGCGTACGTACGCTGGCCCCAAGGCCTGAAATCGACGAAATATGCAAAATGCTACCGCCGCGCGCCTCGAGGTAAGGCATCGCGGCGTGGCAGGCACGCACGGTTGCCATCAAATCGATTTGAACGCTGACGGCCCAGCCGGCCTCATCATCGGTGCGTCCAAAGCCCGAGGCGTTGTTAACCAAAATGTCGATGCCGCCCAACGACTTAGCCGAGGCCTCTACCCACTGCTTAATGGCGTTGGCATCGCCCAAATCGCAGGGTGTCGCAAGCACTT
>JAIPCU010000033.1 GCA_021738045.1 Candidatus Methylopumilus sp.
CCCGGCGCGACCGCCAAGCGCCATAACGTTGGCGTCGCGAAAAATGAAAGTTTCTGTTCACGCAACGCAGCCCAGAATTCAAGGGCTTGTGCCTCGGGTAAAACTTGCCCCCCCATTCTTAGCCGCGCTGTTTTAAGCGCTGCACCGGCGCCAGCCAGGCGAACTCTCAGGCAACCTGAAGTACCCTCTGTCGCTTGCCAAGCAGTAGCCGAAATGGGTAAGGGCTGCGCGCGCCAACTGTGGCATATTGCTAACGCGCTAGCTTCGTCAAGCGCGAACTCAAGCGTACAAACTTCTTGAGGCAGCGGTGCGACCTTGACCGACACTTGAGTCAGTGGGCCGAACATCCCCAGGGATCCTACTAATAATCGCGAAACGTCGTAGCCCGCGACGTTTTTCATGACCTCGCCACCAAACTTCAAGATGTTGCCACTTGCCGTTAATAGGTGCGTGCCCAGCACGTAATCTTTGACCGGGCCACCGCTGTAGCGACCGGGCCCGGCCAGGCCCGCAGCGACACACCCACCTAGCGTGGCCTTCGCACCAAACGCGGGCGGATCGAAGGCAAGCATTTGCGCTGAGGCGGCAAGCGTATCAACCACCTCTTGTAAAGGTGTACCCGCCCAAGCCGTCACAACGAGCTCAGTCGGTTGATAGTTAATGATGCCGCGCAGCGAATTAAGCTGGAGAGCGACACCATTGCTCGTCATGTGTGGAACGCCTCTGTCAATGATGTTTAGCGCAGCCTGGTCGATGCTGTTTCGCGCAACCTTGTCAATGCTGTTTAGGGCAGCCTTGTCGAGGGTATTTAGAGCATGATTGCCATAAAATTTTTTGGTGCCACCCCCTTCAATCAGGATGGTGCGTTTTTGCTGCGCGGCGTCGAGTACTTGCTCGCGTAACTGGGCGATCACGTGATCCATCATGGCCTAAAAACGTGGAAGCTCAGGAAACGCGAGCGCGCCGCCATGCACATGCATTTTGCCGTACTCGGCGCAGCGCCTGAGTGTCGGAATAACCTTCTCGGGGTTCAACAACCCATCGGGATCAAAGGCACGCTTGACTGCGGTAAAGGCGTCAAGCTCTTCGCGCGAAAACTGAACGCACATTTGGTTGATCTTTTCCATGCCTACGCCATGCTCGCCGGTGATGGTGCCACCGACTTCAACACATAATTCAAGGATTGCAGCACCAAAGTCTTCAGCGCGACGCACTTCGTCAGGGAAATTTGAATCAAACAAAATCAAGGGGTGCAAATTGCCATCGCCGGCATGAAAGACATTGGCGCACCGCATATTGAATTGTTTTTCCATGTCTTTAATCGCGTTTAAGACGCGACCCAAGTGGCGACGTGGAATGGTGCCATCCATGCAGTAATAATCTGGCGAGACACGCCCTGCGGCTGGAAAGGCGTTTTTACGTCCAGCCCAAAAGCGTAAGCGTTCTGCCTCAGTTTGCGAGACTTGCAAGCGCGTGGCGCCGGCTTTTTCAAATACCTGCTGCATCCGGATGATTTCGTCAGCGACCTCATCAACCGTACCATCTGACTCACACAGCAAGATCGCCTCGGCCTCAGTATCGTAGCCCGCCTTCACAAACGGCTCGACCATCTGGGTCGCTTGCTTATCCATCATCTCAAGTCCGGCCGGAATAATGCCAGCCCCAATGATTTGCGCAACAGCCTGGCTGGCTTTTTCGACATCGTCGAAGCTGGCCATGACGACCCTGGCGAGTGCAGGCTTGGGGGTTAAACGCAAAGTCACTTCTGTGACAACGCCCAACATACCTTCAGAGCCTACAAATACCGACAATAATTCAGGCCCCGCACTGTCGGGGGCGAGCGAACCGAGCTCGATGATTTCTCCGCTCATGCTAACCATGCGAACTTTCAGTACGTTGTGAACAGTGAGGCCGTACTTTAAGCAATGCACACCGCCTGAGTTCTCAGCGACGTTACCGCCAATCGAACAGGCAATCTGACTCGAGGGATCTGGGGCGTAATACAAACCAAAGGGGCTCACGGCCTCGGAGACCGCCAAGTTGCGTACGCCTGGCTCAACCACGGCAATTGCGGCCTCATGGTCAATATGTTTGATGCGATTAAATTTTGCCAAGCCCAACAGCACACCTTGCGCGTGTGGCATTGCGCCGCCCGACAAGCCAGTACCCGCACCCCGCGCAACCACCGGCACATTCAAGCGTTGGCATGTTTTAAGAACGGCCTGAACCTGAGCTTCGGTTTCAGGTAATACAACAGCCATCGGTACCGAGCGATACAACGACAACCCATCGCACTCGTAGGGACGCGTATCTTCACTGCGACTGAGCACGCAGTGCGCGGGCAAGACTTGTAATAACGCTTGCACGACGACCGCTGCCTCTGGACCTGAGACTGCTGTGATCGCTTGCTCTGAAACTGCGTTCATTTTTTTCTCCGCGAGACCTCGCCCAAAGAGCGAGGAGCGCACCATGATTGACGTTATGACTTTATCAAACAACCCCAGCGAACAAAACAGAGCCCCTACAAACAACGCACCTTAATGCAGCTTAGCTTTGGGCTCGATGATTTTGCCTGGATTCAGTATGTTTTGAGGGTCGAACGCCATCTTTAAGGACCGCATCAAATCTAGAGCATCTTCGCCATGCTCGTGAGCCATAAACTGCATCTTGTGCAAACCAATGCCGTGTTCACCGGTGCAGGTGCCGTCAGCGTCAATGGCTTGGGTGACAAGTGCATGATTGATTCTTTCAGACTCAGCCCACTCAGCCGGGCTATTCGGGTCAAGCAACATCAGCACATGAAAATTACCATCGCCGACATGGCCTACGATTGTGCTCGGAAAGCTCGCCTTGGCCAGTTCTTGTGTTGCCAGATCAATGCTTTCAGCCAAACGTGATAACGGCACGCACACATCGGTTGTGTTTGATTTGCAACCAGGGCGCAACTGCAAGCCCGCAAAATAAGCATTGTGCCGTGCGGTCCAGAGTCGGTTGCGATCTTCGGGGCGCTCTGCCCACTCAAAATCCATGCCGCCGCACTCTTTCGCCAGCTCTTGCACCGTTTGCGCCTGCTCTTTGACGCTCGCCTCAGAGCCGTGAAATTCAAATAATAATAAAGGAGTTTCGCGCAGCGTCAGCTTGCTATAACGGTTACCCGCGATGACTGCAGCGGCATCCATGAGCTCAACGCGCGCAATCGGCACACCCATCTGGATGGTTTGAATCACACATTGCACAGCTTCGTGAACGGTCGAAAAATTACAGACCGCGGCGGAGACGGCTTCGGGTTGAGGATAGAGTTTGACCGTCACCTCGGTGATCACACCCAGCGTACCTTCGCTGCCCACAAAGATACGTGTCAAGTCGTAACCCGCTGAAGACTTGCGCGCGCGGCGTGCGGTACGGATCACTTTTCCGTCAGCGGTCACCACAGTCAGTGACACAACGTTTTCGCGCATGGTGCCATAACGCACAGCGTTAGTCCCTGACGCGCGCGTCGCCGACATCCCACCAAGCGAGGCATCAGCGCCCGGATCAATCGGAAAAAACAAACCTGTATCGCGGATTTGTTCGTTGAGTTGCTTGCGGGTCAAACCCGCTTGAACGGTAACCGTTTGATCTTCGGTGTTTAACGACACGATTTTATTCATGGCGGTCACATCAAGGCTGATACCGCCTTGAATCGCCAAAATGTGCCCTTCGAGCGAAGACCCTGCCCCATAAGGAATCAAAGGAATGTTGTACTGGCCACAGAGTTTGACCACAGCAACGACTTCATCCGTGCTTTGCGCAAACACAACGCCATCGGGCAACATCGACGGAAACGGCGACTCATCTTTGCCGTGATGATCGCGCACTGCATTGGCCATCGAGAAGCGCTCGGCAAACTGAGCTTTGAGCGCCGCGATCATTTCGGGCGGCAAGGGGCGTTTTAAGGTTTGTGCGGTGTGCAAAGCGTTCATTCACTAAGTCCCGTAAGAAAGTCTGTAACTAACTACCGATCAACGTACTTCACAAAGCGCACTCACGCCAGTCTTTAAGGGCCTAGCCCTCACATTTTTTAAATACACCAGGCGTGCGTCAGCACGCGTGGTGTATCGCTCATGCTTATTGTCCGCTCGTCAAGACGGTGCGACGACGGGCGCGTACAGATTCTGCCAGACGTTCAAGCACACCCACTGAACTTTGCCAGTCAATGCAGCCATCTGTCACACTTTGGCCATAGACCAAGGTTTGACCCTCAACAATATCCTGACGACCGGCGACGAGATTGCTTTCAACCATCAAACCAAAAATACGCTCATCGCCTTGAACGATTTGCACGGCGACCTCGTCGCAAACTGCAGGTTGATTTTCTGGCTTTTTATTACTGTTGGCATGGCTGGCATCAACCATGATGCGCTGCGCAAGACCCGCCTTCGCCATCTCGGCACAAGCCGCTTGTACGCTCGCCGCATCATAATTAGGCGCCTTACCACCACGCAAAATTACGTGGCAATCTTCGTTACCCGTAGTGGACACAATCGCAGAGTGCCCACCTTTTGTGACCGACAAAAAGTGATGCGGCGCAGACGCAGATTTCATTGCATCGACTGCAATCTTGACGTTACCGTCGGTACCATTTTTAAAACCAACCGGACACGACAGACCCGACGCCAGTTCGCGATGCACCTGACTTTCGGTGGTGCGAGCACCAATCGCACCCCAAGACACCAAATCGGCGATGTACTGAGGAGTAATCATGTCAAGAAACTCGCAACCGGCGGGCAAGCCCATCTGATTAATTTCAAGCAGCAAGCCACGTGCGGTTTTTAAACCCTTGTTGATATTAAAACTGCCATCCATATCAGGGTCGTTGATCAGGCCTTTCCAGCCGACTGTGGTGCGAGGCTTTTCAAAATAGACGCGCATCACAACTTCGAGCTCGCCTTTAAAACGATCGCGCTCGGCCTTCAGGCGCTTGGCGTAATCAAGGGCTGCCACAGTGTCGTGAATCGAGCACGGACCAATCACGACCACTAAGCGATCATCCATGCCATGCAAAATGCGATGGATCGCCTGACGCGATTCATAGACGATCGATGACACCTCGGTTGTGCAGGGGTGCTCTCGCATCGTGTGCGAAGGTGGTGCAAGTTCTTTCATCTCGCGAATGCGCAAGTCATCGGTATTGTGTGGCAAAACATACTCCTAGTACAAAAAATATTAAGAATTAAATTCAGTCAAAACACAACAATGTCGTGCGCCTATCGACGGTCAAGCCTTTGAACCGCTCAACAAGGCCGGCGACAATGAACCTTTGGCGATGCTTATGCCGTGCCACCCACAGTCAGGCCTTCCATCTTGATAGTCGGCATCCCTACCCCAACCGGCACGCTTTGGCCTTCTTTACCGCAGGTGCCAACGCCGCTATCGAGCTTCATGTTGTTGCCGATCATGCTGACGCGGTTCATGGCTTCAGGGCCACTACCAATCAGGGTCGCACCTTTAACGGGGTGGGTGATGCGGCCATTTTCGATCATGTAGGCTTCAGACGTTGAAAACACAAACTTACCGCTGGTGATGTCAACTTGCCCACCACCAAAATTTGCGGCGTAAATGCCTTTTTTAACTGACGCAATGATTTCTTCAGGGGGTGTTTTACCTGACAACATGAAAGTGTTCGTCATGCGTGGCATCGGAAGATGCGCAAACGATTCACGCCGACCGTTACCGGTCGCGGCGGTTTTCATTAAACGCGAGTTCAAAGTGTCTTGCATGTAGCCGCGTAAGATGCCGTCTTCGATCAGCACGTTACGCTGTGTGGGATTGCCTTCATCATCTACGTTCAACGATCCGCGACGCCCTTCAATGGTACCGTCGTCAACCACGGTGACACCTTTTGACGCCACACGCTCGCCGATTCGACCGCTAAAGACGCTAGACCCTTTACGATTGAAGTCACCCTCAAGGCCATGGCCGACTGCCTCGTGCAACAAAATACCCGGCCAGCCTGCTGCCAGCACGACTGTCATTTCTCCGGCCGGTGCTGCCTGCGCATCAAGATTGATCATGGCTTCGTGCACAGCCTGCTCGACGTATTGGGTCAAGGTTTCGTCTGAGAAATAACCTAACCCTGTACGACCACCACCACCCGCGTGACCGGTTTCGCGTCGACCATTGCGCTCGACGACAACAGTCAGCGACAAGCGTACGAGCGGCCGCACATCGGCGGCTAAGCGGCCATCGCTGCCTGCCACCATGATGACGTCGTATTCCATGCCTAAACTGGCCATGACCTGTGCCACGTGTGGATCGCGAGCGCGTGCCATTTTTTCAATGCGCTCGAGCAAACCAACTTTTTCAGGCGCACTCATGGTGGCCAACGGATCAACTGACGTGTACAAATTTTGCCCGTGACGCGGGTCATCACCGGTGCGCACTTTTGTCTTGCCGGCACCCTGACGCGCGATGCTTTTGACCGCACGCGCTGACGATAACAAGGCGTCGGGTGAGAGCGTGTCAGAGTAAGCGAACGCTGTTTTTTCACCAGCGACGGCTCGCACGCCAACGCCTTGCGAGATTGAAAAGCTACCAGTTTTGACGATGCCCTCTTCGAGGCTCCAGCCTTCGCTACGCGTGTACTGAAAATACAAATCGGCGTAATCGACTTTGTGCGTAAAAATCTCGCCGATCGCACGCGCCATGTCATTTTCAGACAGGCCCCATGGGTCAAGCAATAAACTTTTTGCCGTGGCAAGCGAAGCAATAGCGGGGTCAGTCAGTTTCATGAATCAACTTATGATGAGGTAAAGAGTTTGCGATGAGCGAGTGCAGGCAAAGACTGCCGCACCTCAGCTAAACGCTCAGGGTCTATCGTACCGCTTACCACTCCCTCATGCTCGGGTAAAACTGCTAAAACCTCGCCCCAGGGGTCAATCAGAATTGAGTGTCCCCACGTGCGACGACCGTTCTCGTGGGTGCCGCCTTGTGCAGGGGCTAAGACATAGCACTGATTTTCAATTGCCCTTGCACGAAGGAGGGTCTCCCAGTGCGCACGACCTGTCGTGTAGGTGAACGCCGAAGGCACCAAAATCAAATCGACTTCGCCAAGCGCGCGATATAACTCAGGAAAACGCAGGTCATAGCAAATCGACAAGCCCAAATTAATCGCGGGAGTATCCACCCGACAAATCGTATCGCCAGCCAAAATACCACGCGACTCGTCATAACTTTCAGTACCGCGAGTAAATCCAAATAAATGGATTTTGTCGTAACGAGCGATTTGTTTACCGTTGGGATCAAAAATCAGTTGAGTATTTAACACGCGCGCTGGGTCTGACGAGACCAACGGCATGCTGCCGCACGATAACCAGATGTTGTGCTGGCGCGCCGTTTCTGACAGAAACGTTTGAATCGGGCCCGCGCCAGGTTGCTCGGCAATATCTAGCTTATCGGTCTCTTTACGACCGAATAAACAAAAATATTCAGGCAAACCAACAAGTTGCGCACCGTCTTGTGCCGCGTGTGCGATTAATCGCGCTGCGGCCTCAAGATTTTGATTTAACGAGGCCGCTGACACCATTTGAACCGCGGCGACTTTTAGTGGGGCTTTCATGGAGGGTCCGAATAGAGGTTTTCGACAGAGGTTAGGTCATGACTTTCGGTCATTTAAGCATGGCCAATCATCATATGACCACTCTTATTAATAATGAAACTTGAGGCAGTTTTATTATTGAATGTCACCGTTAATCATTAATACACGTATTATCCACAGTGAAAAAAATATAAAAAAGGTATAAACTCAATATTAGACATCTACTAACAAAAGGTAATATAGCCATGGCACGCCAAAACTACGCAACGCTTCAAGCAAAAATTAATAAAGAAATTGAAAAATTGCAAAAGCAAGCACAGGTATTACAAACTAAAAGTCGCAAACCCGTCATTAGCAGTTTAGTGCGCACCATGAAAGAATATGATATTTCTCCCGATGAGCTGGCAGCAGCCTACGGCAAGGTAAAAAGCTCAGCGAAGGCTGGACGGCCCGCCAAAAGCACGAAAGCAGCCGGTGTCAAAAAACCAGTGGCGCCCAAGTATCGTCACCCCGCGAGCGGTGCCACCTGGACTGGTCGCGGCAAAGCGCCTTTATGGGTGGTTGAGGCCGAAAAAAACGGCCAACCACGCCAACAGTTTTTAATCTAAGCGTTAATCGATTTTCGCTCCAGAGTCACGCACAGCTTTACCCCACTGCACGATGTCTTGATCGACAATCTTCTGAAACTCAGCCAAGCCCAACGGCATGGCCGAGGCACCTTTTGAAGACAGTTGGGTCACCACCGCCTGATCGCTCAGAATCTTATTGATTTCGCTATGGATTTGCTGGCGTAACGCAACAGGCGTTGCGGTGGGGGCAAAAAATGCAAACCACGAATCTAGCGCCAACTCTGGGTAACCTGCTTCGCCAAAGGTAGGGAGCGCAGGCAACGCCTCAGAGCGCTTAGTCGCCGAAGCAGCCAGCGGTTTCACGGCACCACTTTTGATCTGCCCCATGACCGACGGTGCACTCGCAAACGTACCCTGAACCTGCCCACTCATCACATCAGTCAGTGCTGGTGCAATACCTTTATAAGGCACGTGCGTGGTTTTAATACCAGCTGCAGAATCAAACATCGTATCCAGTAAATGTGCGACCGAACCATTACCCGAGGATGCGATATTTATTTTTCCGGGATTTGCTTTTGCATAAGCCACATATTCGGCAATATTATTGACCGGCAGGCTTGGGCTCACGACTAAAACAAAAGGCAGGGTTGCCAACGCACCTAAAGGCACTAAGTCTTTAACTGTGTCAAACGGCATATTCTGATACAACGCGGGATTAATCGCGTGGGTACCCGAATAACTCATTAACCAGGTTGTGCCGTCAGGGGTCGATTTTGCAACGTTGTCGCTGCCGATATTGCCACCCGCGCCGGGTCGGTTCTCAACGACCACCGGCACACCCCAGCGCTTCGAGACCTCTTGGCCCATAATGCGGGCGATCGCGTCTGACGCACCACCTGCTGTTTGCGGCACAATAATTCTAATTTGCTTGCCCGCCAACGCCTGAGGCGCTTGCGCACTGGCGGTACCGATGATACACAGGCCTGCCAATATGGTTAATGCATAACGCCCAATTTTTTTATCAATACTAAACATAGGTAGTTTCTCGATATATCAATTAAATATGCAGCGATTTAATGTTCGGTGCATCCGTCAACCTACTAAACGCGATTATGCGGGTTTATCGCCCTTTAAGGTAATACGATGTAATAAACGCTTATAACCGTGATAATCATTAATTGGATTATGCAAGGCGCAGCGATTATCCCAAAAAGCAATTGAACCCGGACGCCAAACAAACCGACAGGTATATTCGGGCTTCACCTGTTGCTCAAATAAATAGTTTAAAAGCGGGGCACTTTCTTCTTCAGTCCAGCCCGCAAAACGGACGGTGTGACCAGGATTGACGTAAAGCGCCTCGCGACCGGTTTCTGGATGCGTACGCACGACTGGGTGCTCAGAGTTCAGCTCAGAGCGGCCTTTATCTGTGGCTGAGTCAGCCAAGCGATCTTCACGTGAATGAGTCACAGCGGCTTTCGCTGACGAATTCACACCCTTAAGGGTACGCAAAGTCTCTTGTAAAGCCGGCGACAGGCCTTCAAAGGCCGCGTAATTGCTAGCAAACAGGGTATCGCCGCCCACCGGTGGTAGTTCGCGCGCGATCAACATGGTCGCCATCGGCGGTTCTTGTAAATACGTCGTGTCGGTATGCCAAACACCGCCAAAATTATGCGTCTCGTGCGGCAGCTTTAATACCGGCACGATTAACGGAAAATCTGGCAAGCCCTTCACAAAGGGATATTCAATAATTTCGCCAAAGCGTTGTGCAAACGCTTGAAATGCACCAGGTTCGAGGGGCTGTTCGCGAAAAAACACGACACTATGTTTTAACCAGATCTTGCGGATTTCCGCAATTTGCGCGTCGCTGACTGGGTCAAGTAAGTTAATGCCCAAGATCTCTGCGCCCACGGCCCTGGATAAGGGACGCACTTCAAGTTGTGTCATGTCGGTGTCTCACGAAAATATAATTAGGTTAAACAACTTCTTAGCTGCCTATCATAGGGCAGATTACAAGTTTTTTCATTGTGGCACCTCTACAATAGCCACTTACGCCCTAAACCATGACGTAGCTTACCCCTACGTCAGCACGATTTGGAAGCCAGTTCATGCGCACAGACACCGGAATCACCATTCGCCGGCAAGATTACCTGCCCTTTCCGTTTTTGATTCCGAAAGTCTCTCTTGAGTTTGATCTGCAAGCAGAACAGACCTCTGTCAGGGCAGAATTGACTGTTGTGCGTAAGGCGGGCACGCCCTTGCCCGGTGCGCTAGTGCTTGATGGTCAAGCCTTGACGCTCGTGAGTCTGCACCTCAATGGCTCGCTGCTGACTCCTGAGCAATACACGCTCACAGACGAGACGCTCACCATTCACGACATGCCTGACCAGGCCACGTTGCTCATCGTCAGCACCTGTTCGCCCGCCACCAACACCAGTATGGCCGGCCTGTACGTGTCGGGCAAAAGTCTGTTTACCCAATGCGAGGCTCAGGGCTTTAGAAAAATATGCTGGTTTGCTGACCGCCCCGACGTAATGTCAACGTACGAAGTCACGCTGCGAGCCAAGCAAGAGGATTACCCACTCTTGCTATCCAACGGCAACCTGCTGTCAACCAGAAAACTTGACGGTGCTCGTCACGAGGCCAAGTGGCAAGATCCGTTCGCCAAGCCCAGCTACCTGTTTGCCTTAGTGGCCGGAGACTTCGACTGCCGTGAGCAACGTACAAAAACAGCAAGCGGTCGCGACGTTTTGCTCCAAGTCTACAGCGACCCCGGCACAAAAGAGCAAACGGGGTGGGCCATGGAGTCGCTTGAGCGCTCACTGCGTTGGGACGAAGTCCGCTTTGGGCTAGAGCTTGACTTAGATCGCTTCATGATTGTGGCCGCGCGCGACTTCAATATGGGCGCCATGGAGAACAAAGGCTTAAACATCTTTAACGCGGCCTACGTGCTGGCAGACCCAAACACCGCCACCGATGCAAATTATGAGGCCATTGAAGCCGTCATCGGCCACGAATACTTTCATAACTGGACCGGCAACCGGGTGACGTGCCGAGACTGGTTTCAGCTCAGCCTCAAAGAGGGGCTGACGGTCTTTCGCGATCAAGAGTTTACGGCTGACATGATGGCCCATGGGCTGGATGCCACCGCTGCGGCAAGTGCGCGTGCGATTAAGCGCATCGATGACGTCGTCGGCCTGCGTGGCGCGCAGTTTTCTGAAGACAGTGGCCCGATGGCTCACCCGATTCGACCCGAAAGCTATCAAGAAATTGGCAATTTTTATACGGCAACTGTATACGAAAAAGGCGCAGAGGTCATCCGTATGATGCACACCCTGCTGGGCGAACGGGCATTTCGCGCAGGCATGGATGAGTACTTTCGGCGTCACGACGGTCAAGCTGTGACGTGCGACGATTTTGTTGACGCCATGCAATGGGCGTATCAACAGCACAGTGCGAACAAATCCTCAACGCTGGGTACTCTAGAGCCCGGCAGCGCCGAACCGAACCGCGCCAAAACAGCGAGCACGAATCTGGATAGCGTAAGCCTCGATATCTTTAGACGTTGGTATCGCCAGGCGGGCACGCCTAGAGTTCAGGTCACACTTGACTACAACCAAGCGCTGCGACAGTGCACGTTGACCTTAGCGCAAACGTGCGCACCGGTTGGCGTCGAAAAACAATCGGGCCTCGAAAAACTACCGTTTCATATCCCCGTTAAATTCGGCCTGCTGGATCAGCAAGGCCAACCATTAACGTTTTCGTTGCATGGCCACGCCACACAACAAGAGTTGCCTGAATCGGTCGGTGGTCAAACCCTGCATCAGGCTTTACTTGAGTTAAAGCAAGCTAGCCAGACTTGGGTGCTTCACGACGTAGCCTCATCGCCGGTGCCGTCGTTGCTGCGTGACTTCTCGGCCCCGGTGATCATTGACTACACCTATCAAGACCAAGATTTAGCCTTGTTAAGCGCTCGCGACACCAATGCCTTTGTGCGCTGGGAGGCAGGCCAAGAGCTTGCCTCGCGTCAAATTTTGAAGATGGCACAACACTGGCGCCAGACGGGTACGGCCGGCGCGGTCGACCCGATCATGCTCAGCGCCTGGGCTGCTACCCTGAACGATCCGGCGCTCGACTCAGGCTTTCGAGCACGGGCCTTGAGCCTGCCCGCTGAAAAAACTCTAACTGAGCGCATGACACCGATGGACCCGCTCGCGGTGTCTGTTGCGCGGCGTGCCTTGCGCGCAGCATTAGGAGGCGCGTGCAGCACCAGCTTACAAGCCATTTATGAGGCGCAGTCTACCCCGGGTGAGTATTCGCCAGCCCCCTTGCCCGCCGGGCGACGTGCGTTAAAGAATTTGGCGTTGTCGTACTTGGTAGCAGGTGCCGAGGCTTTGCAGGAACATACAAAACCATCAGTCGAGGTGGGCACATCAGGAGCGGGTGCTAAAACCCCTAGCACGGCTGCAGAGGCTGCGGTCACGCGCCATCAATCAGAAGCAAACGCCCTTGTTTTAGAGCAGTTCGAGCAAGCAACGAACATGACAGACCGCATGGCAGCGTTCTCGATAAGCGTGCAAGAGGCCCCCAAGGACAAGGCTCTTGAGATTATCCAGCGTTTTTACGAAGCCTGGCAGCACGATGCCTTGGTTGTAGACAAATGGTTTGGCGTTCAGGCTGCCTCGCCTAAAGCCAACGTCGCTACCATTCAGGCCTTGATGACGCACCCCGCCTTCACGCTTCGCAACCCCAACCGCGCACGCGCTGTGATCTTTATGTTTTGTATTGGCAACCCAAGCGGTTTGCACGCCGAGGATGGCAGTGGCTATCGCTTTTGGGCCGAGCAGGTTTTAGCGCTCGATGCCATCAACCCTGAAATCGCAGCTCGCTTGGCGCGTGCCTTTGATCATTGGGCCCGCTTTATACCAAACGTACAAGCACAGATGCGCGTCCAATTGCAGCGCGTGGCCACACACAAAGGGCTCTCGCGTAATACACTTGAGATTGTCTCAAAGGCGCTGGCTTTGTATTAGCGTTCCGTTAACCCTAACCTGATATTGTGAATTAAACCCCACATGAAACGTAAAACACTTACCCAATACCTTGTTGAACAACAGCGCTCGAACCAGGCACTTAGCGCAGAGGTGCGGTTATTAATTGAGATTGTCTCGCGCGCCTGCAAAACGATTAGCCATGCTGTCAGCAAAGGCGCATTGGGTGGCGTGTTAGGCAGCCTTGAAAGCGAGAACGTACAAGGCGAGGTACAAAAAAAATTAGACGTCATGTCTAACGAAGTTTTGCTAGAGGCCAATGAATGGGGTGGTCATTTGGCGGCAATGGCGTCCGAAGAAATGGAAACCATCCACCTGATCCCCAATCGCTATCCGAAGGGTGAATTTTTATTACTGTTTGATCCACTCGATGGCTCGTCAAACATCGATGTCAACGTCTCAATCGGTACGATTTTTTCAGTGCTGCGTGCCCCTGCATCGGCCTCTGGTCGCGAAGTCACCGAGCAAGATTTCTTGCAACCTGGCAGCACGCAGGTCGTGGCAGGCTATGCAGTGTACGGGCCTCAAACCATGTTGGTCTTAACCATTGGTCAAGGCGTGGTGGGCTTTACGCTTGATCGTGAAATGGGCTCGTGGATTATGACTAGCGAAAATATGCGGATCCCTGAAGACACCAAAGAATTTTCAATCAACATGTCGAATATGCGTCACTGGGCAGCGCCTGTGCGCAAGTACATCGACGAGCTGCTGGCTGGCAAGTCAGGCACCCGCGACAAAGACTTCAATATGCGCTGGATTGCCTCGATGGTGGCAGACGTGCATCGTTTGCTGACACGCGGCGGTATCTTTATGTACCCATGGGATTCACGCGAGCCTAATAAGCCGGGCAAGCTGCGCTTGATGTATGAAGCCAACCCGATGAGTATGTTGGTTGAGCAAGCTGGCGGCGCAGCCACCAATGGCGAGCAACGTATTTTGGATATTCAACCAACGGCGCTACACCAGCGCGTAAGCGTAGTGCTAGGCTCAAAAAATGAAGTCGAACGTGTGACGCGCTATCACCACGAAGCCAAAGCGTAAAGACTTGTGTTACCGAGTTGCTAGCCAAAGCGCAGGCCTATTCGTGTCACAGCACTTTCTAGCCAAAGCGTGCACGGTTTGCGTTGCTGCGTCTGGTTTTCAAAAGTAAGCATCACTAGTTCAAAGCAGTATGCTAAAAAAATCCCTCTCGGAACACTTTGAGAGGGATTTTTACTTTCTGATCACTACAAGTTGCGCGAAAGCAGCGCGCGACTTGTTCTAGCTAAAAGACTGCGCGAAGGCATCGCGCAACTTGATTTACTCAAGCGTGAAGATCGTCGCGCCAGTGGTTTTGCGAGCGGCCAGCGCAGCTTGTGCCTCAGCAGCTTGCTCAAGCGGATAACGTTGGTCGATACGCATCTTGATTTTCTTTTTCAAGACCAGATCAAACAGTTCATCTGCAGCAGCTTGCATCTTTTCAGGCGTACCAACGTGCGCAGCCAACGAAGGACGTGTCACAAACAACGAACCTTTTGCAGCCAAGACACCCAGATTGACGCCATCAACCGCACCCGAGGCATTACCGTAGCTGACCATCAAACCACGCGGCTGCAAGCAGTCGAGTGAAGTCATCCAAGTGTCTTTGCCGACACCGTCATACACCACGGGCACTTTTTTGCCCTTGGTGAGTTCAAGCACGCGCTCGACGACGTTTTCTTTTGAGTAGTCGATGACAGCCCAAGCACCATGCGCTTTAGCCAATGCTGCTTTTTCGGGATTTGAAACGGTGCCAATCAACTTCACGCCCAAGGCTTTAGCCCATTGGCATGCAATCAGGCCAACGCCGCCAGCGGCTGCGTGAAACAAGATGGTTTCACCACCTTGCAAGCGATAGGTTTGGCGAAACAGGTATTGCACGGTGAGGCCTTTGAGCATCATGGCTGCGGCTTCTTCGTAGCTGATACCTTTAGGCAGATGCACCACTTGCGCAGCCGGCACATTACGTGCCTGTGCGTAGGCGCCGATTGGGCTCTGGCCGTAGGCAACACGATCGCCTTTTTTGAAGCGCTTCGCAGCCTTTTTACCAACAGCGATCACCTCGCCTGCGCCCTCAAAGCCCAGGCCTGTTGGCATGGCACTTTTATACAACCCGGTACGAAAATAAATATCGATAAAGTTCAAGCCCGCAGCATGCTGGCGAATGGTGATCTCGTTTTCGCCAGGTGCAGGCACTTCGATTTCGACCAGCTTTAAAACTTCGGGGCCACCGTTTTCTTCGATTTGAATGGCTTTCACTAGATTGCTCATGGGGTGCTCCAGAAAATGAGAATGACTGTATAAAAATCGCGTTTGAGGCTAAAACAGATGCTTGAACCCCGACGGCAAGAGTTTATCTCGCTGCCAAGGTAAAATGAACCTTTATCGTAGCCAATTTTCAGGAAACCATGGCCGGACACAGTAAATGGGCCAATATCCAGCACCGTAAAGGTCGCCAGGATGCCAAGCGCGGAAAACTCTGGACCAAAATTATTCGCGAAATCACCGTCGCCGCTCGAGCGGGCGGTGCCGACCCGGATGCCAATCCGCGGCTGCGAATGGTATGGGATAAAGCCAATGCGGCCAATATGCCCAAGGATAACGTTCAACGTGCAATCGCTAAGGGCGTAGGCGGGGCTGATGGCTCAAACTTTGACGAAATCCGCTACGAGGGTTACGGCATTGGTGGCGTCGCGGTCGTGGTCGACTGCATGACCGATAACCGTACCCGTACGGTCGCCGATGTGCGTCACGCTTTCGCCAAACACGGCGGCAACATGGGGCAAGAGGGCTCGGTCGCCTTTATGTTTACCCACTGCGGTCAATTTGTCTTTGCGCCGGGCACCTCTGAAGACGCTGTCATGGAAGCCGCCCTCGAGGCAGGCGCTGATGACGTTCTCACTGACGAAGAAGGCGTGATTGAGGTGATTTGCTCGCCCACAAGTTTTGCTGCAGTGCGTAACGCGCTTGAAAAGGCAGGCCTTACCCCCGAAATGGCTGATATTGTGATGAAGCCAAACACTGAAACTGAGTTGATGGGCGACGACGCGATCAAAATGCAAAAACTACTAGACGCACTTGAAAGCTTAGACGACGTGCAAGAGGTCTACACCAACGCCTCGATGGACGAACAGGCCTAATCAGATGAAACTGTTAGTCATTGGCTCTGGCGGCCGCGAACACGCGCTAGCCTGGAAACTTTTGCAGTCACCGCGCGTATCGCACGTGTTCGTGGCACCCGGTAATGGTGGCACAGCGACCATGGCCCGCAGCACAAACGTTGCCTTGAGCGATCCTGCGGCGTTAGCTGATTTTGTCAAAAAAGAAGGTATCGCACTCACCGTTGTGGGCCCTGAAGCGCCGCTGGCGCTTGGTGTAGTCGACACGTTTCGTGCGCAAGGCTTAAAAATATTTGGCCCCACGAAAGCTGCAGCGCAACTTGAAAGCTCAAAAGACTTTGCCAAAATGTTTATGGTGCGCCATCAAATCCCTACAGCGGCATACCAAACCTTTACTGACCCCATTGCAGCGCACGCATACATCGAGGCACAAGGTGCACCCATTGTGGTGAAGGCTGATGGCCTAGCCGCCGGCAAAGGGGTTGTTGTGGCCCTCACCTCTGGCGAGGCGCACGATGCCGTCGATGCCATGCTGGGTGATGGTTCGCTGGGTGCAGCAGGGGCACGGGTGGTGATTGAAGAGTGCCTGCTCGGCGAAGAGGCCAGCTTCATTATTTTGTGTGATGGCAAAAACATTTTGCCTCTTGCCACTAGCCAAGATCACAAGCGTTTGCAAGATGCCGATCAAGGGCCCAACACGGGCGGCATGGGGGCTTATTCGCCCGCACCTGTCGTCAGTGCGGCTATCCATGCTCGCGTCATGCGCGAGGTCATCACCCCAACCATTGAGGGGATGAAAGCTGACGGGATCCCTTTCACTGGCTTTCTGTATGCGGGTTTGATGATTGGGGATGGCGACGATGCCACACGTCCGATCAAAGTCCTTGAGTTCAATTGCCGTTTAGGCGATCCTGAAACCCAACCGATCTTGATGCGCATTCGTAGTGATTTTCTTGAAGTCTTTGAACACGGCGTTGCTGGCACACTGAATCAATCTGTCATTGACTGGGATCCCCGCACGGCACTGGGTGTAGTGATGGCGAGCGCAAATTATCCGTCTACCCCACGCTTGGGCGATTCGATTACAGGTATCCCTGCTGCGCAAAGTGACTGCGTCGTTTTTCACGCGGGCACCACACTCAAAGACGACGAACTTCAAACCTCGGGTGGTCGAGTGCTATGCATTACCGCCTTAGCCGACAACGTTCGCGCCACACAGCAACGCGCTTACGACGTGGTTAACTCTATTCACTTTGACGGCGCGCAATATCGAACAGATATTGGCTGGCGTGCACTAGAAAAAAACTAACAGTGTCTGAACTTAAGCCTTCGGTACCCCCTAAACCGATACACTCTAATGTAGTGCCATCTCTGGCAATACACTCTGATCCCATGAGTTCTGATAGCTCGAGTACCGTAGCTGTTACCGAAAAAACCACCTCGATCGCAGTCGTGTCCGAGGACAACATCGCGGCGGTGCGAGCCTATCTTTTAGGTTTGCAAGCCAACATCGTCTCTGAGCTTGAGCGCGCTGGCGGCGAGCCATTTTTAAGCGACGAGTGGACTCGTGCCGAGGGTGGTGGCGGCATTTCGCGTTTAATCGAAGGCGCGCAACTCTTTGAGCGTGCGGGTGTGTTGTTTAGTCACGTTAAAGGTAAAACCTTACCGCCTTCGGCAACCGCGCATCGCCCTGAGGTCGCCGGTCGCCCCTGGGAGGCCATGGGCGTCTCAATGGTGCTGCACCCACGTAATCCATATATACCCACCACACATTTGAATGTTCGAATGTTTGTGGCAAAAGCCCCTGAGGGTTCTGGTCAAGCCGATGTCTTTTGGTTTGGCGGCGGGATGGACCTAACCCCCTATTACCTCTTTGAAGACGACGCTCGACATTTTCATCGCGTCAACCAAGCTGCACTTGCCCCACATGATCCAAGTGCCTATCCGCGCTATAAAAAGTGGTGCGACGAATATTTTTTTCTGAAGCACCGTAACGAAACCCGCGGCGTGGGCGGGATCTTTTTCGACGATCTCAGTGAGCCAGGGTTTGAGCAAGCCTTCGCCCTGATGCGCTCGGTGGGCGACGCCTTTATCCCCGCCTATCTTCCTTTGGTTGAAAAACGACGTTCGCACCCCTTTGGCGAGCGCGAACGCGATTTTCAAGCCTACAGGCGTGGACGTTATGTAGAATTCAATCTAGTATTTGACCGCGGCACACTTTTTGGCTTGCAATCGGGGGGCAGAACCGAGTCTATTTTGCTCTCGATGCCTCCGATGGCTGCGTGGCGTTACAACTGGCAAGCACAGGCTGGCTCACCCGAGGCGGCACTTTCACAATACCTTACCCCGCGAGACTGGGTCTGATGCGCATTGGTTTACTCGGTGGTAGCTTTGATCCCGTGCATAGCGCGCATTTGGCGCTAGCTCAAACGGCATTGGTCACGTTGCCCCTAGACGAAGTGCAATTAATGCCGGCTGGTCAACCGTGGCAACGCCCGCCGTTGGGTGCATCGCCAGCACATCGGTTGGCCATGATCCAGCTTGCAGTTGGACAAACCAAGGGGTTGCGGGTCAACCCCATTGAAATTGACCGAACCGGCCCCACCTATACGGTTGAAACACTTGCGTTATTGCCCCAAGAACATGAGTATTTTTGGATTCTTGGAGCCGATCAACTTGAAAATTTTTGTACTTGGCGCGAATGGTCAACGATCGCAAGCAAAGTACAACTCGTAGTCGCGCAGCGGCCAGGCTCGACGGTTGCAGCACCTGCTGCGCTCGCTGCTTGGCTAACGCAAAACAATCGACATCTGGTGCATCTACCCTTTGATCCACTTGATGTCTCTGCCAACGAAATCCGTCAGCGGATCGCTCGGGGCGACTCAACCTGCGACCTCATCCCCGAGGCAGTAGGCCAGTACATCACCGAGCACGGCCTTTATCGGCGCCACTCAGCCTGACAGGAAATGACAAAACAATGGATATTCAAAAACTGCAACGCGCAGTGGTCGATGCACTCGAAGACGTCAAAGCACAAGATATCAAAGTCTTTAATACCGAGCACCTGACCAGCATGTTTGATCGGGTAGTAATCGCCTCGGCGACCTCAAATCGCCAAACGCGCGCTTTGGCCAATAGCGTGGCCGATAAATCACGCAGCGTTGGTAACCCCGTGATTGCAACAGAAGGTGAAGACACCGGCGAGTGGGTGTTAGTCGATATCGGCGATATTGTGGTTCACATCATGCAACCTGCTATTCGCACGTATTACAACCTCGAAGAAGTCTGGGGCGGCAAACCTGTGCGGTTAAAGCTGTCACCCGAGTCGACCCGCCCGGCAGTGGCATCTACTGAAACAGCGTTTGACCCGATGGGCACCCGCGATGAACCCGAAGGCCGACGCGCGGCGAGCCGTTCGTCACGCCCTGCCCGGTCAAACCGATAAAGTCCGACGCGCGTCGACGTTGCGGCGAATTTTTACAATCCCGATCTATCTCCCTTACAGCCATGAAAACTAGAATCATTGCTGCGGATGCAACGAGTCTGGCCCGATGAAAATAACAATCATCGCTGTCGGGGCCAAAATGCCAGCATGGGTAGATACCGCCTGGGATGATTACGCGAAGCGGCTACCTGCTGATTGGTCATTGCAACTCAAAGAAATAAAACCCGAGCCAAGAACCAGCGGCAAAACCGCGGCGCAAATGATGGCTGCCGAGGCTAAACGCATACAAAGCGCCATCCCAGAATACGCTGTGCGGATCGCCTTAGACGAACACGGTAAAGATCTCTCAACCGAAAAATTCTCGCAAGTGGTAGAAGGCTGGCAAAGCAATAGTCAACCCATTGCAATCTTGATTGGCGGGCCTGACGGCTTAGATGCCGAACTCAAGGCCTCGTGTTCTGCTTTGATCCGCCTGTCATCAATGACAATGCCGCACCCGCTGGTGCGCGTCATTCTGATCGAGCAACTGTATCGAGCCTGGTCGATTTTGGTCAATCACCCTTATCACCGAATCTGAACAGCTTTGGCGTTGCGCCTGGTGACTAAAAAATATACCGGATATATATTTAAATGACTCTACAGATTTATCTTGCCTCTGCCAGCCCCCGTCGAAGCGAGCTCTTAACCCAGCTTGGTATCGATCACGTGGTTCTGAACGTGCCCGCCGTACCGGGCGAAGACGAGCCCAGACATCACAACGAAAGCCCGCTGGCCTATGTGCAGCGTACCGCACACGACAAAGCAGACCGCTGTATTGAGTGGGTTAGCAGAAACGTGTGGCATCCCGATAATCAGCAAGGCCTCAATGACAGCCCGCAAGGGCTCAATGATCATCAGCGAGGTCTCAATCAATACTTGTACGCTCTGACTGCGGATACAACAGTCGCGTTAGGTGATCGAGTACTGGGCAAACCGGTAGATCAAGAGGACGCAAGAAAAACACTCTCTTTACTATCTAACCAAACACATCTAGTTCATACGGCAGTTGTACTGTGTCGCGGTCAAGAGCGTTTGGCAGCGATTTCGACTTCGAAGGTCACATTTACCGCACTTTCTGCTCAAGACATCGAGCAATACATCGCAACTCAAGAACCCTTCGGTAAAGCAGGTGCTTACGGGATCCAAGGCTTGGCCGCGCAGTATATCTGCCAGCTCGAAGGCAGCTATACAGGCGTGATGGGATTACCCCTTTTCGAAACCGCACAGCTTTTAAAGAAAGCTGGCATCTTATAGAGACGACTTGGGCAAAAATTTTGTCTGGGGCGGCTTATTCTCTAGACCGCTCTTGCAGCGCGGTGATGTAACTTTCGCGCAAAGACAAACCCCCAAGTGCTTATGACACTTGGGGGTTTGGGGGATAAGAGCTTGACGATGTCCTACTTTCACAGATGTACATCCACTATCATCGGCGCTAAGGTGTTTCACGGTCCTGTTCGGGATGGGAAG
>JAIPCU010000034.1 GCA_021738045.1 Candidatus Methylopumilus sp.
CGCGACTTGTGTGTACAGCGGTTTGGAAACTCAGACTGCAAAGTGCCTGGAAGATGACGGTCTCGCTGCCTCTTGCTGCCGCTGCCGCGATCACAGAGTTTGCAATTAAATCGACTCTGCCCTTCGGCGATTTTGCTGTCGGCAAGTATCTGCGTATCGAAGCAGAGGTTTCAGGTGAATTGTCGCCAGCAGAGCCAATCCCTGGGCTAGATAAGGCGCCGCGCAACGCGCGTGGGCTCGTTGAGTATCGTACGCCCGTGACCTTGATCATTCCTGAATCGCCGCGAAGCGGCAATGGCAACCTGCTGGTTGACGTACCTAATCGTGGTCGCCCTATTACCCACGGGCTGTACAACAGCCCTCGTGCTCGGCCGCTGGCGGTCGGCTCACTCGATCAGGGTAACGGGTTTCTGCAGAACCGAGGCTGGTCGGTGGCCGTTGTGCATTGGGAGCAGGGCGAAGGGCCGGTGTTTCCGATTTTTTCTGACGATAAGGGCGGCAAGCTTTATGCCGAGGGCGTGGGGTTCGCTGCAGTGCGCGACATTACGTTGTTTTTGCGTGACGCGCGTACGAGCAACCCTCTTGCTGGTGCTATCGAGCGCACTTATGCAGTGGGCTACTCGCAAACAGGCCGTTTCTTGAAAAGCTTTTTGCTCAATGGCTTTAATCAGTTTGACGACAAGACGGTGTTTGACGGGTTGCACATCACACAGGCTGGGGCTGGGCAGTTGCCGTTGCTTGCCGCAGGGCCAGGGCCCGGCTCAGTCGCATGGCAAACGCCAGGCCACACTGAACCCGAACTACGTGGTGTTCACGAAGAGCCCTTCACCTACGGCGATGTGATGAAGGTTGCGCAAACAAAGTATCGCAAGCTTCCACGGGTGGTGGTGAGCCACGCCTATAACGATTATTTGGGTGGGCGTGCGGCGCTCACGCGCACCGGCGCCAAGGGTATCGTCGATTTGCCTATGCCTGAGAATGTTCGCATGTTCGATATCTCTGGCTCGCCGCACATTAATGGTCGCGATAAAAATCCAGAGTGCGCCGAAGCACCTGGCCAAATCGACTGGGCGCCAGCCGTGCGGGCACAGCTGGTTGCGCTAGACGAGTGGGTGCAAGGTAAGACACCGCCAGCTAGCCGTCTGTTCGACCTTGAAGCGCGTTTAAACGACACTGAGGTATTTCAAGCGCCGAACTTTCTTGCCGGTGCGATAGTCATGGTGCCTAAGCGCGATGTCGACGGCAATGCTATGAGTGGCGTTGTGCTGCCCGATATTGCAGTACCGATTGCGAGTCATGGTTATATGAATGCGCCACTCACGGTGTCGGCCTGTCGTCAGGGTGGTACCTATCGCCCGTTTGCGAAGACAAGCGCAGACCGTAAGCCTGAGGATGCACGTGCCGCACTTGATATGCGGTATCCCGGTGGTATCAACGAGTATCTGACCAAGATACGCCTAGCGACGCGCGCACTCGTTGCAGAGCGATTGCTACTGGCAGAAGATGCCGTGGTGATTGAGAATGCAGCCGCCGAAAACACGGCATTTACACCTACTAAACCGCGTGCACGAGGTGCGACAACAGCGCGGTGACGCTGCAAGCGCCGTCGGGTGGGGGTTGACGATGAATCGGCCATATCTCGTCAGTCGCAGCACGTTTTAGGGCACGATGATTTTTTTGACTGAAAAAGGGATTGAATTGCCCTCTTCAATCGTGACGCTCACTGCGCCAGTTGTTTTTGCACCGGGCACTTCAAGTCGATAGACGTTTTTCAAGACTTGCGACTCAAGCATGAATGTTTGATCAAATTCGAAATTATGACTATCGCCATGCACGATCAAGATAGAACCTTGAAACTCTTTAGCAAGAGGCAGTAAGGTTTTTTCAATTGAGGCATGAAACCCTGTCTTTTCGGCCCAAGTGCCCGAGCGCGACATCCCTCGAATGACATCCGCTTGAAAAGCAAAAACGAGGGTCTTGAGTTTTTGACTCGCTGCAATGCGAAACGCTTCTTTCATCCAGGCGATATTGGCCTGGTCGCGTGCCAGTAATTCTTTTTCAGCCTCAGCGTTGTTTGGCGCAAAGCGGTTGTCGCTACCTACAATGTGCACAGTCGTAAATAGCGTATTGGAAAATTGCCACCGCTGATTTTCAATAAAGGTCGAATAGGTAGGCATTACCTTGCCTTGTGTGACAAGAGGCAGGGGTGCTTGACCCAAAGAGCTGTCGGGTTTAAAAAATTGCAACCTAAGTTTTTCGAGCCGCTCAAGAGGATCATAGCTGCCGTTACTTTTGCGACCGCAGTCTGTCCAATCGTTGTCACCGGGCGTATAGATCAGTGCGCCTTTAAATAAATCAAAGTGTTTTCGTTGGCGCTCAAATTCTTCGTCAGAGCAATGCGCGTTACCCGCTTTGAAGTCGCCAACATGAATCGAAAACTCAGGGTTCAAGGCATTGATTTGGGTGATCAGCTGGCGATATTTAACGCCAGCAGTTTCGTCCGACCCGTAGGGCAGATCCCCAAGTGCGACAAAGCTGAAAGTTGCTGCGCTGACGTGTGTAGCAGAGAGCAACAAGACAAATAACCATGAGTTCCACGACATCTTTTTCATTTCAAAACCTAGTAATTATCATGCGACGACTTAGGGTGGGGCACTAATGAAGGCCAAAAAATTTGAGGCTACATCAACCATTCATTTTAAGCGCAAGATTTTGCAAAATTAAGAGCCCACAACGCCAGTGTTCTTGGTCGAATGTGGCGTTTACGGCAGACCTACGACTTATTAGACTGACTTATCTTGACTTTTATTTAAATATATAAACGATTTATACTATTTATGATTAATCGTTTATACTGTTTACACAATTATTCTTATGTCTTTTAATCTGAAGGGGTCCGACATGCAATCAACCGAGCAAAATACTCAAGCGCCAACTGAAGTCACCGCTGCACCCGAGAAAAAAGCGCGCGTGTCAACAGCGTTAGCCGCTAAGAAAGTCGCGGTTAAAAAAGCTGTGGTTAAAAAAACTGCGGTTAAAAAAACCGCAGTAGTCGCCAAAAAAGCGAAGGCTGATGCAACAGTTGTGAAAAACACCGAGCGTGCGAACCAGCAAGGTAAAGTCGTGCCTGAAGTAAAAGTTAAGGCGCAGGTCAAAGCGAAATCGGCTTCAAAGCCTAAGGCAACAGAATCCGTTACTACAGCAGGTAAGACTAAAGTCAAACAAGACGTTTTGGTGCGTGATAGCTTCACCATGCCGCAGTCTGAATATCAGGTGCTGAGTCTTGTCAAAAAAGCCTGCCTTCAAAGCGGCATTGAGATCAAGAAAAGCGAACTGTTTAGAATTGCGGTAGTTCAACTCGCCGGTTTATCTGTTACAAAAATTGCGACTTTGCAAAAGGGCTTGAACAAAATTCAGGCTGGTCGTCCAAAAAAATAAGCGCGTAATCCCGAAGGCCTTATTCGATTTTAACTTTCATCGCTTTTATGATCGCGGCCCGTCTGGTTGATTCAGACTGTATGAAGGCGCTGAACTCTTCGGGTGACGATCCTTTCGGGTCAAAACCTTGTGCAATGAGGCGCTCTTTGAACTCGGGTTCGTTCACCGTTTGCACGGCCGCCTTGCTCAAGAGCTGCAGCACAGCGGCCGGCATATTTGCCGGACCGACCAAGCCATACCAAGTTGACATGTCGTAGCCAGGTATGCCCGCCTCAGCAATGCTAGGGATGTTGGGCGCAGCACCTGAGCGAGTCTTGGTGGTCACGCCAAGGGCTTGGAGTAGACCTTGGTCGACGAGTTTGGCGCCCGTGGGTAGATTTGGAAACGCTAATTCGACGGTGCCAGCTAAAAGGTGTGGCATTAAGCTGCCGGCGCCTTTGTAGGGGATGTGAACCATATCCACCCCTGATAGCTGCATAAAAAGTAAGCCAGACAAATGCAGAGACGAGCCAATTCCTGAAGACGCCCAGTTGACTTTTCCGGGGTTGGCGCGAGCGTAATCGATTAAGTCTTTAACTGTTTTAAATTTAGAGTTGGCAGGTACCACCAAGATGTTCGGCCCCGATAAAATTTGACCAATGGGCGTGAAGTCTTTGATGGGATCGTATTTAGCATCTGGATAAATCAGAGGATTGGTGACATGTCCGATCGAGGTGTAAAACAGAGTGTAGCCGTCGGGGGGCGAGCGACGAACCGCGTCAGTCGCTAAGTTGCCGTTTGCACCGGGCTTGTTTTCAACAATGACAGATTGGCCAAGAATCTTGCTGAAGGAGATCGCGATTTGCCGACCAACGGTGTCGGTTGCGCCGCCGGGTGTGAAGCCAATCACAATTTTGATTGTCTTATTTGGAAACTCACTGGTTTGAGCTGTTGCCGGGGCGATTGCGCAGCAAGAGATACCTAAGGCTGTAGCCGCTAGGGCGAGTGTTTGAAACCTTTGTTTGAACTGAATCACTTTTTTGTCTCCGTAACGGTTTGTTGTCTTAGGATTGTAGTTTGTTCACAGAGCGCTGATTCAGAAGCATTGGGATAAAACCCAGTAATAGGCCACCTATGCCGATGAGATTGGTCAACGGATCAAACGAGAGTGCACTTAAGATAGCAATGAACACCATAAACATTGCGCTAAATAGCGGCCACCAAATGTGCGTCAAGGCGCCTATGAATGAACCCGTGAGCATTGCGCGGTAGTACCAGGCACAGGCGAAGCCCGCTAGACTCATGTAAAAACAAATTTGAAAACCAATCGCAGAGATCGATTTATCGAGAATGTCTTTGACAGAGGGCAAGTAAGACGATCCGAACAACAACAAGACACCCAAGAGCCAAATTGTTAGGGTAGCCACCCAAGGCGTTTGCCATTCGGGGTGGATTTTGCTGTAGCGCGAGTTCAAGACTCGATCGCGTGACATGGCAAACAGAGTGCGACTGAACTGCAGGATTTGAGTTTCGATTGTGCCGATGGTCGATAAGACAGTCGACAGTACGGCGAGATAGCTCCAAGGATGTGGAAATAGTTTTTCAGCGACAGCGTAAAGAACATTGGTATTGGCCTGAGCGATTTCTTCATCGGTTAGGACGATGAGCACGACGATCACGATGATGATATAAAACAGCATTAGATTCACCATCGACCAAAAGGCACCTTTGCTCGAGGGCGCAGGCGTACCGCCCTTGGTCTCTTCTCCCAAGTTCATGGTGACATCCCAACCCCAATAAAAGAAGATGGCCGTTAAGGCACCCGTGGCAAAGGTTTCTGCGCTGAACGAAAAAGGCGATATCCAGGCAAAAGACGGAGCATGAGCGGGCTTAGAGCCGTATTCGACAAATGCGCCAATAATGAGTGCCAGCACAATGGCCGACTCGATGACCGTCAAAATCAATTGTGCATAACTGGCGTGTTTGATGCCCTTGCTGACAACAACCGTGACGAGCGTGAGCCAAAGTGCTGAAACACAGGTCACCCAAGTTGTGCTTTCAATAGTCGCCTCGTCAACCCAGCCCATGACTGAGAGAATTTTTAGCGTTGAGGTGGCCGCAGGGATGGTGGCAGACACCATAAAAATGACTGAGGCCACCAACAGGCCCCAACCTGCAAAGAAACCCCAACGAGGCCCAAACACCGCACCCACCCAGGCGTAGGTTGCGCCTGCATGCGAGGTCATTTTGTTTAGATTCATAAAGGCAAACAAAATACCAAACATGATCAAGCCACAGTACAGCACGCTGCCTACAGACAGGACGCCAACCGAGGCGACGATCACCGCGGTGGTGACGGCGACACTAAATGCAGGAGCCGAGCCGGCTACCCCCATGACGGCAGACTCAAGGGTTCCTAAAGAGCCGCCGGCTAAACCTTTTTCTTGTGACATAGTGCGACCAAGTGATTGCGTTGAAAGTAAAGTCTACTTTTTTAGTAGATAAAGCGTGATAAGTCTAGAGGGGGGCCTTCAGGCGAATATAACGGTTGTGTAATAAACTTCCGTTACATCGTTAATTGCCAATTTTTGAATGATATAAATAGGCGCCTAATTTCTATGCATAAGATCATGATCAAACAATTGAAACTATTGGGTATTGCTGTCTTTTCTTTGATTGCCCTGTCTGCGCCCGTGCACGCTCAAGCGCTACAAGACTGTTCGAAGTTTTCGATGGCAGACGGCCCAGCCTTTCTTGACTGTCTCGATGCAAACTACGCCATCTTAGATAAGACTCTCAATGCGCAATATAAGCAACTCATGTCGACTTGGCCAGAGGATAGGAAAACGCAATTGCGTACTGAGCAACGCGCTTGGCTAAAAACGAAGATGGATTGTAAAAAGGCTGGAGAAGAGGGCATACGTGCTGCGATTCAGGCGCAAGACTGCGCGAATGCGCGCACTGCTGAGCGTGTCAAAGTTCTTGCGGGATACTTGAACGCTGGGCAAGCCAGCGGCAACACAGCGAACGCTGCTGACCTGGATTATTTGTTTAGGCAGGGCGGCTATTGGGTACTCGGACAAGATCGCGGCGGGCAGTCATGCAGCGCGGTGCTGGCGCAAGCGAAAATGGCTGCGGTCTTTAAGCGTTTTGAGTCTCAAAAGACACAGATTGTGCAACGTATTGGCGGACAGCACTCCTTCAAAAATGATCCGGCTGTTGCACAGCAAATAAACCGAACCTTTCAGCCGCCTACGCAATATGCCATGATCGCGACCTCACCCGTCGCCAAAGTCAAAATCACTACACGCTACCCAAACGGTGGTTCGAGCGAAGAGTTTTACGAATTAAGACCAGCAAATAACACGATCGTGCGCGTAGGCGTTGGCAAGTGTATGGACTGCGATGAAGCCCAGCGACGCGTTCAACAGAACTTCAGCGGACCTGAGGTGATTCACTGGTGTAGCGGTGGAGTCTGAGCATTGCCTCAAGCCCCAATATGTACGACTCTAAACCAAAGCCTGCGATCACACCAACACTTGCCTCGGCTAAGACCGAGTGCATGCCGCGTTTTTCAATATTGGTGATGTGCACTTCAATATACGGAAAGCTCACTGCCCGCAGGCAGTCTCTTAACGCGTAACCTGCATATAAAAACCCTGCGGGATTCATGACCACACCGTCGACGCCTTGATCGACTGCTTGATAGAGCCGTTCAATGGCCTCGCCCTCGATGTGGGTATAGAAGATTTCTAGTTCGTAGGCGTTGCAGCGGGCATGTTCGTGCAGCTTTTGATCAAGCTCTGCCGCAGTTGTGGTGCCATATAGCTCGGGCTGTCTGCGCCCCAGATACGCCATATTGGCCCCTTGCAATACTAATAACTTTGTCATGTCATCTCGTCCGGTTTAGGGCGCATTATGCAGGGCATTATGCATCGCTTTTGACCGAAGTGGCGGTGATCACGGTGGCTCTGGCTGGAAAGGACTGCGATTTGACGCGCTCTAATCGGTTAAAGCCGCCATATCGGGTGTGAAGACAGCAAGGGACTGCTAGGCGCAGCCAGTCTTAGAAGCCCAAGCTGCTACCTGCTACCTGCTCCTTGCTACTTGCGACCATGGCCATGACTGCCGCGATCTGCGCTGGCATCGCTGCGGGCTTCTTTGCCTCCAGCGCGCTCTTGTGAAGCTTCACGCGAGGCGTTTGGGTTTGCACGGTCTTGAGCAGCATCGTTATGTGCTTGCTGGTGCATGGTACTAGCCTGCTGCTTTTCTTGAGGTGTTGCATTTTTTTGAAAGGCGCTGTTGGCCTGTTGACCTGATTTTTCAGCGTCTTGTTTTTCTTGCGGGGTTGCGTTCTTCTTCCAGTCGTTGGCTGCATTCTCTTGTTGAGCAATACTGGGTGCTTGTGCATAAGCGGGGGCGATTAGCGTCGGTCCGAAGATTTGACCATCAATCGCGAATAGCAACGCAAGTGCCGCTGAAACAAAAAAATAACGCATGGGATACTCACTGATCGATTGGTTTGCTGCACCGTGCAACTAAGAAGAATCCGTGCAGATAAGCACTGTTTATAGCACTCGCTCAAACCAATAGGGTGTTTAAAAAGAGCATTTGAATGCTGAGGCCAAGCAGGCATGGCATAGCTTGCAATTAAAGAATGCCTTGTGCGAGATATGGCCGTCAGCAAGTCAAGAGCAAAACCTCTGATGTGCTGTGAGCTTGATCACTGAACCGGATCAAACCAGTTAAAGACGCTTAGCCCTCCATCAACGACAAGCTCTGTGCCCGTGACATAGCCAGAGAAGCGATCAATCAACAGGGTTAAACCCATTGCGGCAACGTCTTGTGCGCTACCAAGACGTTGCATCGGAATTTTCAAGGCGAGATCGCCAGCGGGCTTGAAACCACCAGCCGCAATGGCACCAGGCGTCAAAGCGTTAATGCGAAGGCCATGGTGCGCCCAGGCTTTTGCCATTTCCTTGACCAGCATCAACATGGCAGCCTTGCTCGTTGCGTAATGTGGCAGGTTTCGGGGGGTGTGCGCGTGCAGTGACGTCAAGTACACCATCCGCCCGGCAATCCCTTCATCGATCATGTGTTGACCGACTAAGCGCGCCAATTCAAAGCCAGATTTCACATTGACGTGATACATCGCATCCCAGGTATCACTGGTGACAGTGCGCCACGTGTCAGCTTCGTGCCGTGGCGGAGATGCTGAGTGCACCACCATATGAATCGAACCGAAGGCCGCACGCGCTTGATCGAGCACTTGTTGCGCTGAGCCGGCAAGCGACAGGTCGATCATCGCAGCATTGGCCTGATAGCCTTTGGCCTGCAGTTCGCTCAGCGTATCGGCTAGCTTTTGTTGATCCGTATCAATCAAGAACACGTTTGCACCTTCGGCGGCGACCTCGAACGCCAGAGCTTTGCCAATGCCGTTGCCAGCTCCGGTGATAATTGCGGTCTCGTTGCTAAGGTAGGGGCTCTGTCGCTTCATCTTCGATCCTGTCTGGTTTGCCTGTCGGCGGGTCAGTTGTATAGGTCAGGTTAATATAGACGAGTTGCGCGGCTGATGACCTTTGCGGCATGCGGTTTGGTCAATGAGTCTGAAGTGTAAGGTGTCCTTGAGTTGAGTTATCTTTAAGTTTGTCCTCTTGCTTGCCCTGACCGTCGTGACGCCGGTCTGCGCACAAACACAGGCGTTGAAAACAGTTCGTTACACCATTTTTCTCGATAATGGTGTTGTCGCTGGCGAGCAAATTGTTGAGCGCCCAACCCTAGACACAATTAAAGTTCATTTCGACTTTAAAGAAAATGGTCGAGGCCCCACTCTTGACGAGGTGATCAAAATTGGTCCCGATCTCACGATGCTCGACTGCAAGGTCACAGGTAGCGCCGAGTCAGTGGACATGTGCCTGCATTTTCGCGAGCGGATGACGTCATCGAGGCTGGCTTCGATGAGTTACATCATATCAATCAGGTCATGTTAAATTTTTTGTCGACACCGCTGACGGATACCCGAACGCTAGAGCGGTTTTATATACCAGCCGAGAAGGGTGCGAGTCTTGATTTAGACTCGTTAGAGGTGCAAGAATTTATCGAAAGATTGCGCAATAAAAATATCGTCGTTGATCCCACGCTCGCCACGTTTGATTTTATTAAGCAGCGTAATGGCGAGATCGCAGACCCCTATAAAACGATTGCAGACTTTATGCCGCCTGATGTTCGTCGTAGCTTTAAAACATCGACGATGAAGATTGCGGACGATAAGACAGCCAAGCGCTATGAGGCGTCGTATAAAAAGATGGTTGAATTCGTTGGGCGCCTCTAACGCGCCGGGGTACCAATTGTGGCTGGGACTGATGCCTTAGCTGGGTTTACGCTTCATAGCGAGTTGGCTTTATATGTGAAAGCTGGCTTGACGCCCGCTCAGGCCATTCAGATTGCGACCTATAACGGCGCAAAATATACCAATACCTTGAACGACAGAGGAACGGTATCGGTCTGCAAGTACGCAGATTTGCTTTTGGTTGACGGGGATCCGACCCGCAAGTCAGGCTAAGCCAGTAGCGTGGCGTATTCTGCGTGGCGTTGTATGTACACAGCGGCATAGCTGCAGCGAGGGATCACCTTCCAGTGTTGCGCGCGCGCATACTCGAGTGCAAATTTAGTGAGTTGAGCGGCCAGACCACGACCGCCCAAGGCGTCAGGCACGCCAGTGTGGGTGATCGTCATGTGTTGATCCTGAAGTGTGTAATCAAGCACGCAACGATGCGCCTCAACGAATACAAAAAAGCATTGTTTCGTCGCATCATGTTGAATGGCGGGGAAGGTTTCGGTATTCATTTTGAGATCCCAATAATCAGCAAAGCCCAGAGGGTCAGCATTGCAATCATGCCGATAAAGCACCCACCCCACAGCCCCACAATCGGCCACTTCACATTAGTGGGAATATCTTGTGGATCGACGTGCTTTAACAACTGATTCGCATTACCCGCGATCCATGTTTTGGATGTGGGAAACGCAATGCGTAAAAAGTAATCCAACACGATCGTCATCTTGATTGAAAACGAGTATTGATTGAACGTGCGCTGAGCCAAGTAAGGATGCTTGAATAGCTCGTTTGCGTAGCGAATCTTGAAGAGCAACAGATACGCGCCCGCCACAAAAAATACCATTGTGCAAGTGATAAAAAGAGCGAAGGTAAAACTTAAGATGACTGGAAAATATTCAGACATCAGAGCAACCCGCCGCCAGGCACGCGAACCCAGCCTTCCATCAAGACTCGAGCGCTTCGACTCATAATCGCTTTTGTCACAGTCCATTCACCGTTGACTTGCTTTGCTTGCGCGCCAACCCGCAAGGTGCCCGACGGGTGACCAAAACGTACCGCCTCAAGGTCGCCACCACCAGCGGCTAGGTTGACGAGTGTGCCTGGTATCGCTGCCGCAGTGCCAATTGCCACCGCAGCTGTACCCATCATGGCGTGGTGTAGTTTGCCCATCGACATTGCGCGCACGAGCACATTGGTGTCGTTGGCTGAGATCGGCTTGCCGCTCGAAGCGATGTAGTCGGTAGGCTGGGCAACGAAGGCGACTTTAGGCGTGTGCTGACGCGTAGCGGCCTCGTCGATATGTTTAATGAGCCCCATTTGCACAGCACCATAGGCACGAATCGTTTCAAACATGGCCAATGCTTTTGGGTCGCCGTTGATGTCGTCTTGTAACTCTGTGCCCTTGTAGCCAATGTCGGCGGCGTTGACGAAAATGGTCGGGATGCCGGCGTTGATCATGGTGGCCTTGAAGGTTCCAACGCCTGGTACCTCTAAGTCATCCACCAGATTACCAGTGGGAAACATCGCGCCACCGCCGTCGTCCTCGTCGGCCGCTGGGTCCATAAATTCGAGCTGAACTTCTGCCGCCGGAAAGGTGACGCCGTCTAATTCAAAGTCACCGGTTTCTTGCACGGCGCCATTGGTCATCGGTACATGAGCAATAATCGTTTTACCGATATTGGCTTGCCAAATTCGGATGGTTGCGATCCCATCTTGTGGGATACGCGCGGCATCGACCAGACCATTACTAATGCCAAAAGGTCCGACAGCAGAGGTTAAGTTGCCACAATTTCCGCTCCAGTCGACAAAGGGCTTGTCGATCGACACTTGTCCAAAAAGATAGTCAATGTCGTGATCTGGACGCGTGCTTTTTGATAGGATCACGGTCTTGCTGGTGCTTGAGGTCGCTGCACCCATGCCGTCGGTTTGCTTGCCGTAGGGGTCGGGGCTACCGATCACTCTAAGCAATAAGGCGTCACGCGCAGCGCCAGGCACTTGAGCCGCTTTAGGCAGATCTGGCAGATGAAAAAAAACGCCTTTGCTCGTGCCGCCACGTATATAGGTGGCAGGAATTTTTATTTGGGGGGCGTGACTCATAGCGATATCCTTCAAAATTGTTTGCACGATTTAATCTTGGGGGGGTTAGGCTGCCGCAGTCGACTCAAGAAAGTCTTGCGCAAAACGTTGCAGTACGCCGCCAGCTTCATAAATCGAGACTTCTTCGGCGGTGTCGAGGCGGCACGTTACAGGTACCTCAATGCGCTCACCATTCTTACGCTGAATGCCAAGCGTAAGGGTCGCGAGCGGTGTGCGTGCGCCGATCACGTCGTAGATTTCTGTGCCATCCAAGCCAAGGGTCAGCCGGTTGACGCCTGCTTTGAACTCTAATGGCAAGACCCCCATCCCTACCAAGTTGGTGCGATGGATACGTTCGAAGCCTTCAGCAACAATGGCCTCAACGCCAGCGAGGCGAACACCTTTGGCAGCCCAGTCGCGCGAAGAGCCTTGTCCATAATCTGCGCCCGCCACAATAATGAGCGGTTGCAGACGGGTCATGTAGGTTTCAATTGCCTCCCACATGCGGGTGACTTTGCCTTCGGGCTCAATGCGTGCCAGCGAACCTTGCTTGACTTTACCGTTTTCAAGCACCATTTCATTGAGCAGCTTGGGATTCGCAAACGTTGCGCGTTGAGCGGTCAAGTGATCGCCACGATGCGTGGCGTACGAGTTGAAGTCTTCTTCAGGCACGCCCATCTTTGCTAAATATTCGCCCGAGGCACTATCAAGCATGATGGCGTTTGAAGGTGACAAGTGGTCTGTCGTAATGTTGTCGCCCAACACCGCTAAGGGTCGCATCCCTTTGAGTGTACGTTCGCCAGCCAGAGCACCTTCCCAGTACGGGGGGCGCCGAATGTATGTGCTTTGAGGGCGCCAATCGTAGAGCGGGCTGAGCTTCTCGCCGGTATCCACACTCACGGCAAACATCGGCTCGTAAACTTTACGAAACTGCGCTGGCTTGACACTCGAAGCGACGATCGCATCGATCTCTTCGTCTGTCGGCCACAGGTCTTTTAAGGTGACGGGCTTGCCGTTTTGATCAAGACCCAACACATCTTTTTCAATATCAAAGCGGATGGTGCCGGCAATCGCATAGGCGACAACCAGCGGTGGCGAGGCTAAGAAGGCCTGCTTGGCGTAAGGATGAATGCGGCCATCAAAGTTTCGGTTACCTGACAAAACCGCGGTGGCGTACAAGTCGCGGTCAATAATTTCTTGTTGGATAACCGGATCCAACGCACCGCTCATCCCGTTACAGGTGGTGCAAGCGAACCCCACAATACCAAAGCCCAGGGCTTCGAGTTCGGTCAGTAAGTTGGCCTCTTGGAGATACAGCTCAACCGTTTTCGAGCCAGGGGCCAAAGAGGACTTGACCCAAGGCTTGCGGGTCAGCCCTTTAGCGTTGGCGTTGCGCGCCAACAAGCCTGCGGCAATCACGTTGCGTGGGTTGCTGGTGTTGGTGCAACTTGTAATGGCCGCGATGATGACGGCGCCATCGGGCATCAGCCCGGGTTCGTTTTCAACCTTACCCGAGATTCCTTTAGCGGCGAGCTCGGTGGTGGGCACCCCACGATGGGGGTTTGACGGGCCTGCGATCGTACGCACGACGCTTGCCAAGTCAAAACGTAATACGCGCTCGTATGCGGCGCCCTTCAGGCTATCGGCCCATAAACCTGTTTGCTTGGCATAGGTTTCAACGAGTTTGATTTGCTGGTCTTCGCGGCCGGTCAAGCGCAGGTAGTCGATGGTTTGTTGATCAATATAAAACATCGCGGCGGTGGCACCGTACTCGGGTGTCATATTCGAGATGGTTGCGCGATCGCCCAGTGTTAGGTGGGGGACACCCTCACCAAAAAATTCGAGGTAAGACGATACAACTTTTTGGTTGCGCAAAAACTGGGTTAGCGCTAACACCATGTCAGTCGCCGTGATGCCAGGCTTGAGTTTGCCAGTCAGCTCAACGCCGATAATCTCAGGCAAGCGCATCCACGAAGCACGACCTAGCATGACGCTTTCGGCCTCAAGGCCACCCACGCCAATGGCAATCACGCCTAGCGCGTCGACGTGTGGCGTGTGACTGTCGGTGCCGACTAACGTATCCGGAAATGCAACACCATCGAGCGCATGCACAACCGGCGACATCCTCTCTAAATTGATTTGATGCATGATGCCGTTTCCGGGCGGAATGACATCCACATTTTTAAATGTCTTTTTGGTCCAGTTGATGAAGTGAAAACGATCTTCGTTGCGTCGATCTTCGATCGCACGATTTTTTTCAAAAGCCTCAGGATCGAACCCGCCGCATTCAACCGCAAGCGAATGATCCACAATCAGCTGCGTGGGCACCACCGGATTGACCAACGCAGGGTCACCACCTTGTGCGGCAATCGCGTCGCGCAGGCCGGCCAAGTCGACCAAGGCTGTTTGCCCCAGAATATCGTGACACACCACACGTGCCGGAAACCAGGGAAAATCCATATCGCTTTTACGCTCAATCAGTTGCTTGAGCGCGGCGGTCAGTAGTTCGGGATCGCAACGACGCACCAGATTTTCGGCGAGCACGCGCGAGGTATACGGCAGCTTGCTATAGGCGCCGGGCGTGATGGCATCAACGGCCGCCTGAGCGTCAAAGTAATCGAGTTTGGTTCCGGGCAGTGGCTTGCGATTTGCGCTATTCATATGAACTCAGTCGGGTAGTGGTCTACGACAAGGGGTACTATTTTTTGTGTGACAGGCGCTGGTTTCAGGCAATCAGCACTCGTTTGAAACAAGACCAGCGTCTGTGTCCAACAACAGATGAGCCTAGTGGCTCACCTGCAACTGGAATACTGCTAATTACTTGCGACGCGCAAGCGGTACAAATTTTTGATCATCGGGCCCGGTGTAGTTGGCAGCAGGACGAATGATCTTGTTGTCGATCCGTTGCTCAATGATGTGTGCTGCCCAACCCGCGGTACGTGCGATCACAAACAGCGGTGTAAACATTGCAGTCGGTACGCCCATCATGTGATACGACACGGCTGAAAACCAATCTAGGTTTGCAAACATTTTTTTCGAATCCCACATCACAGCTTCGAGGCGGTCAGCGATATCAAACATTTTGGTCGTACCGGCTTTCTTGGATAAGCGCAGTGCCACGTCTTTGATGACCTTGTTGCGTGGGTCGGAGATCGTGTAAACGGGATGTCCAAAACCAATCACAACCTGTTTGGCCTCGACACGGGCGCGAATGTCGGCTTCGGCTTCGTCAGGCGTCTCGTAACGCTTTTGCACTTCGAAGGCCACTTCGTTTGCACCGCCGTGCTTGGGGCCGCGCAGTGCGCCAATGCCGCCAGCAATGGCCGAATACATGTCTGAGCCTGTGCCAGCGATCACGCGGCAGGTGAAGGTCGAGGCATTGAATTCGTGTTCAGCATACAAATTCAGTGAGGTGTGCATCGCACGTACCCAGTCGGCGTTTGGCTTTTTGCCATGTAAAAGATGCAAGAAGTGCGCGCCGATTGAGTCGTCGTCGGTTTGCACATCAATGATGCGACCGTTGTGACTAAAGTGATACCAGTACAACAGGGCCGAACCTAGATTGGCCATCAACCGATCGGCGATGTCGCGGGCATCAGGAATGTTGTGATCTTCTTTCTCGGGCAGCATGCAACCCAGCGCCGAGGCGGCGGTGCGCATCACATCCATGGGATGGCTAGCGGCAGGCAGCGATTCAAGCACGGTTTGTAGTTGGGCAGGCAAGCCGCGCAGGTTGCGCAATTTTTCTTTGTAAGCGGCCAGTTCAGCCTTGTTGGGCAACTTGCCATGGATCAACAAGTGGGCGATCTCTTCGAACTCGCTGCTATCAGCGAAATCAAGAACATCGTAGCCACGATAGTGCAGGTCATTACCACTACGACCGACCGTACATAACGCGGTGTTGCCTGCGGTCACGCCCGACAGTGCGACTGATTTTTTAGGTTTGAAGGTGGGTGTCGCTTCTGCTGGCGCAGCGGCGGTCGATTTTGCTGCAGGTGCAGAGCTTTTCTTTGCAGGAGATTTTTTAGCAGTTGCCATGATATGTGTCCTTGATCAGATTATTTCGATTTGCCTTGGGCGAACAACACGTCGAGTTTGCCTTCAAACTCGTGGTAATTGATGCGTTCGTAGAGTTCATCGCGCGTTTGCATCATGTCGATCACGTTGCGCTGATGTCCATCGCGACGAACCGCCTCGTAGACGGCTTCTGCTGCTTTGTTTGCGGCACGAAATGCCGATAACGGATACAGCACCATGCCAACCCCCGCAGACTTCAGCTCCTCGACGCTGAATAAGGGCGTTTTGCCGAACTCAGTGATGTTTGCCAATAAGGGCACGCCCGCTGCTTTGGCAAATTTTTCAAAGGTTGGCAGGTCGTAAGCGGCTTCTGCGAAGATCGCATCGGCGCCGGCTTCGATACAGGCTAAGGCGCGTTCAATCGCAGCATCTACGCCGTGCGAGGCGATCGCATCGGTGCGTGCAATGATATAAAAACTGTCATCGGTACGCGCGTCGACAGCAGCTTTGACGCGATCGCGCATCTCTTCGGTTGAAACGATTTCTTTACCGGGGCGATGACCGCAGCGTTTAGCCCCAACCTGATCTTCGATGTGGCAACCCGCAGCGCCGAATTTAGTCAGACTTTGAATCGTGCGAGCGATGTTAAATGCCGACGGACCAAAACCAGTATCAATGTCAACGATCAACGGGGTGTCGCACACGTCTGTGATGCGACGCACGTCGGTCAGAACGTCGTCAAGCGTATTGATGCCCAGGTCAGGTAAACCTAGCGAGCCAGCGGCGACGCCGCCACCTGAAAGATAAATGGCTTTAAAGCCGGCGCGCTTGGCGAGCAGGGCGTGGTGTGCGTTGATGGCACCAATGATTTGTAGTGGCTGCTCAGACGCGAGGGCGGCACGAAAGCGCTCGCCGGCGGTTGCTTGTTTAGACATATCTTTCTCCAATAACAGATAAAAAAAATGAACCCGCCAGACAGTGTCTGAGAGGGTTCACCTTTATACGTACATAAAAATTACTTGAGCAGATGTGCGACAGCGTCGCGTTCTTCAATCAGCTCTTTCAGGGTTAAATCCATACGCTCGCGCGAGAAGGCGTCGATTTCGAGGCCAGTGACGCGTTGATACTCGCCACCTTGGCAGGTGACCGGTACGCCGTACATCGTGCCTTCAGGGATGCCGTAGCTGCCATCTGAGGCGACGCCCATGGTGACCCACTTACCATTTGTGCCAAGTACCCAATCACGGATGTGATCGATCGCAGCGTTGGCGGCCGAGGCGGCAGACGATAAGCCACGTGCCTCGATGATTGCGGCACCGCGCTTGCCGACGGTGGGCAAGAAGACATCACGATTCCAGACTGAATCGTTAATGAGTTTTTCGACGCTTTGACCGCCAATGGTTGCAAACCGGTAGTCAGCGTACATGGTGGGCGAGTGATTGCCCCACACGGCTAATTTTTGAATATCGGCAACGGGCTTGCCCATTTTTGCTGCCAATTGTGACAAGGCGCGATTATGGTCAAGACGCAGCATGGCAGTAAAGTTTTTTGCTGGCAGATCGGGCGCCGATTTCATGGCGATGTAAGCATTGGTGTTGGCTGGGTTGCCCACGACTAACACTTTGACATTACGGTGTGCCACGTCATTCAAGGCCTTACCCTGAGCCGTAAAAATTGCGGCGTTAACGGCGAGCAGGTCAGCGCGTTCCATGCCAGGGCCGCGTGGGCGAGAGCCCACCAACATGGCCACTTCGACATCTTTGAACGCTTCACGTGGGTCGCCATGGGCAGTCATTGACTGCAGCAATGGAAACGCGCAATCGTCGAGCTCCATCATGACGCCTTTCAGTGCTTTTTGCGCTTTTTCGTCAGGAATCTCGAGCAATTGCAAGATGACAGGTTGATCCTTGCCGAGCATCTCGCCTGAAGCGATACGAAACAAGAGTGCGTAGCCGATTTGACCGGCAGCACCGGTGACCGCAACGCGCACGGCGGGTTTAGACATAGTTTTCTCCGAGAAGGCTGAGTAGATTGCTAGGATATGAAACGAGAATGGCCAGAAATGCTTTGCTTAACTAGCAGTTTAGCTTTTTTGCCTCGACCTGCTCTTGAGGGCTAGGGAGGCCTAATTTCAGAGCGCGATGCTAGAACAAATCCCATACGTAGTCAACCAATCATATATCTTATATAAGACACAAGAGTCGTAGACTTACGTCTCGGCTTGTGACACAATGAGAATATGCGTTTGAATAGCTCTAATGATGTCTGAGGCCTTAGCCCGCAAGCCCTTGCCTGCAGCAAGTTCGACAGGTTCGGCGGCTTTTAGCCCCCTTTACCGACAGATTAAAGATTTGTTGGTGCAGGCGCTTGACCGCGGCGACTGGAAACCCGGTGAAGCGATCCCTAGTGAAACTGAACTCGCCCTGCGTTTTCAGGTGAGCCAGGGCACGGTGCGTAAGGCCGTTGACGAGCTTGCCGCTGAAAATCTCTTAATCCGACGCCAAGGTAAGGGGACATTTGTCTCGACTCACCACGAAGCGCGCGTGCGCTTTCGCTTTTTACGCCTCGCGCCCAACCAAGGTGAGGCCCAGCCTGCTGAAAGCCAGATTCTTGATTGCAAACGGGTGCGGGCCAGTGCTGAAATCGCGCGTGCGCTCGAGCTCAAGACGGGCGATACGGTCGTGGCGATTCGGCGTTTGCTCTCGTTTGCCTCGGTGCCAACCGTGGTAGATGACATCTATTTATCTGGTGCGCTCTTTAAAGGGTTGACCGCTGAACTCCTAAACGGCTACAGCGGTCCGCTATACGGGTTTTTTGAAACTGAGTTTGGCATCAGCATGGTTCGGGCTGAAGAGAAGGTTCGTGCCGTGAGTGCTGACGGTGAAATCAGTGCCTTGCTGGGGATGTCGAAAGATACCCCTATACTGAAAGTGGATCGTATCTCGTACACGTACGCCGACCGTCCGGTAGAATTACGTATGGGTCATTATGTGACCAATCGGTATCATTATCGTAATAGCTTGAATTAATTGAACTAAATGAGTGATTTGAACCGATGGCCCACATCGGCGAGAATAGAGTGTTTATCCTAATTGATTGTTTTTTAAATCGAGGTCGTTATGTCTGACACAGCCCAAAAGCCGCGTCCGCAGTTTCGCAATATCAATGTGACTGATTTGATGCACTATCGCCTGCCGATGGCGGGCAAAGTTTCGATCCTTCATCGAATTAGTGGCGCCGCGTTATTTTTGGCCTTGCCGCTGTTAATCGCCTTGTTTGCCATGAGCTTTAGTTCAGAGGCTGGCTTTGCTTCGATGTCCACAGTGACCGGGCACCCGCTGATGAAGCTGATCTTGCTGGGTTTAATCTGGGGCTACCTGCATCACTTCTGTGCCGGCATTCGCTATCTCGTGCTCGATTTACATATCGGTATCGATAAAGAATCTGCAGCAAAAAGTGCGAGTGCAGTGATGGGCGCAAGCCTGGCACTCACCGTTGTGTTTGGCCTTAAATTGTTCGGAGTCTGGTAATGGTTCCCGTTGAAAAAATTGGTACGAAGCGTTTGGTTGTCGGCGCCCATTACGGTACCGGCGAATACATTATCCAGCGCGTGACTGCCATCATTCTCGCGATTTACACCTTGGTCTTGCTGGTGGGTATTCTGACGATGTCAGGCTTTACCTACGCCGGTTGGAAAAATCTCTTCACCTTCACCAGTTTTGGTATCCCGTTAGGTCAAGTTCTGGCATCTCTGGCAATGTTGTCGCTTGCCTGGCACGCCTGGATTGGTATCCGTGATATCTGGATGGATTACGTCAAGCCCGTAGGTATTCGTTTGTTGTTGCTGGTCCTCACTATTCTGTGGTTGGCTGGATCAGTTGTGTACTTCGTACACACCCTCTGGAGAAACTAAGCCGTGGTCGCTTTCAAATCATCTTTACCGCGCCGTCAGTTTGATGTCGTCGTCGTGGGGGCCGGCGGTGCCGGTATGCGTTGTTCTTTACAGCTCGCAAACGCCGGGCTTTCTGTTGCAGTGTTGTCTAAGGTGTTTCCGACTCGCTCGCACACGGTGGCGGCGCAGGGTGGAATTGGCGCCTCGTTGGGCAACATGAGCGAAGATAACTGGTACTGGCACATGTATGACACCGTTAAAGGGTCAGACTGGTTAGGCGACCAAGACGCGATCGAATTTATGTGCCGTGAAGCGCCTAATGCCGTGTATGAACTTGAGCACATGGGCATGCCGTTTGACCGTAACCCCGATGGCACGATCTATCAGCGTCCGTTTGGTGGACACACCGCAAACTTTGGCGAAAAGCCTGTTCAGCGCGCATGCGCTGCGGCCGATCGTACTGGTCACGCGTTGCTGCACACACTGTATCAGCGCAACGTCGCTTCGCGCACGCAGTTTTTCGTCGAGTGGTTGGCGCTTGATCTGATTCGTAATCAGGCGGGCGATGTCTTGGGCGTCACTGCGCTTGAGATGGAAACCGGCGAGATGTATATTTTCGAAGCCAAGACGACTGTCATCGCCACCGGCGGAGCAGGCCGTATCTGGGCTGCTTCAACGAACGCCTTTATTAATACGGGCGATGGCATGGGGATGGCGGCGCGTGCTGGCGTGCCCATGATGGATATGGAGTTCTGGCAGTTTCACCCAACTGGTGTCGCCGGCGCTGGCGTGCTGATCACCGAAGGTGTTCGCGGTGAGGGCGGTATTTTGCTCAATAAAGACGGCGAGCGCTTCATGGAGCGTTATGCTCCAACGCTTAAAGACTTGGCGCCGCGTGATTTTATTTCGCGCTGCATGGATCAAGAAATTAAAGAAGGTCGCGGTTGTGGCCCAGACGGTGCATATGTGCACCTCAAGCTCGATCACTTGGGTGCAGACGTCATTAGCAAACGCTTGCCTTCGATTCTTGAAATCGGTCATAAGTTTGCAAACGTTGATGCAACGAAAGAGCCAATCCCAGTTGTGCCAACGATCCATTATCAAATGGGTGGCATCCCTTGTAATTACAACGGGCAGGTCACCACGTGGGATGGTAAGCAAACACAGATCGTGAATGGCCTGTACGCCATCGGTGAGTGTTCAGCCACGTCAGTGCATGGCGCCAATCGCTTGGGTACCAACTCACTGCTCGATTTGATCGTGTTTGGTCGTGCTGCGGGTAACCATATTGTTGCCGCTCACCCCGAG
>JAIPCU010000035.1 GCA_021738045.1 Candidatus Methylopumilus sp.
GGGCAGCCGTTATTGCAAAACGGTATGCCGCAATCCATGCAGCGCGCCGCTTGTTTGCCCGCTTGCTCATCCGAGAGATGCAAGACGAATTCGCGCCAATGTTTGAGGCGACTCGTAGGCGCTTCAGACGCCTCTTGCAGACGATCGAGCTCTAAAAAGCCAGTGATTTTTCCCATGATGATTCCTTATGCTGCTTTGGGTTGTGGATTGGCAGCGCGCCACATCTCGCCAAGGGCGCGCTTGTAATCCACAGGCATGATTTTGATGAATTTACCGCGTGCGTTTTCCCAGTGGCTGACTAAGTCGCGTGCGCCAAAACTGCCGGTGTAACGGAAATGGTTTTCAACCAATCGTTTTAGGATCGCTTCGTCGGTTTCGCGCGCATCGTTGCGGCCCAAGCTGTGCCAGATGTCGATACCTTGTGTCTTTTCTTGTTCAGCAGAAGACAACACGGGCTCGATCGCGACCATGCTCAGATTGCAACGTTCAGCAAAGGTACGCTCTGGATCCCAGACATAGGCGACGCCACCCGACATGCCGGCCGCGAAGTTGCGCCCGGTTGCGCCCAACACCACGACGGTGCCGCCAGTCATGTACTCGCAACCATGGTCACCCGTGCCTTCGACAACTGCCGCGGCGCCCGAGTTGCGTACGGCAAAGCGCTCGCCCGCAACGCCGTTGAAATAGGCCTCGCCGCCAGTGGCGCCGTATAGCACCGTGTTGCCGATAATGATGTGGTCGGTGCCTAACCCACGAAAATCGTTAGGTGAGCGTACGATGATTCGACCGCCCGACAAACCTTTACCAACGTAGTCGTTGCCCTCACCCACTAAATCGAGTGTGATGCCACGAGCCAAGAAGGCGCCAAAGCTTTGACCGGCTGTGCCGTTGCACTGAATATGAATGGTGTCGTCGGGCAGACCTTCATCGCCATAGCGTGTGGCGATTCGCCCAGACAACATCGCGCCAATCGTGCGATTACGATTACGTACCGGTACGATGAAGGACACTTTTTCACCGCGTTCGATCGCAGACTTGCTACGCTCAATCAGTTCGTGATCAAGCGCCGACTCAAGGCCGTGGTCTTGCGTTTCGAGTTGACGGCGTGGACTGTCGTTGGCGGGCTGGTAAAACACACGACTGAAATCCAGGCCGTGGGCCTTCCAGTGCTCGATGCCCGAGCGGGTATCGAGCAGATCGACACGGCCGATCAATTCGTCGAACGTGCGAATGCCCAGCTGAGCCATGATTTCGCGAACCTCTTCGGCCACAAAAAAGAAGTAGTTCACAACGTTTTCTGGCTTACCTTGAAATTTTTGACGTAAGACAGGGTCTTGCGTGGCGACACCGACAGGGCAGGTGTTCAGATGGCATTTGCGCATCATGATGCAGCCCTCAACGACTAGAGGCGCTGTCGCGAAGCCGAACTCGTCAGCCCCGAGCAGTGCGCCAATTGCAACGTCGCGGCCTGTTTTCATTTGACCGTCGGCTTGCACACGAATACGGCTGCGCAGTTTGTTGAGCATCAGCGTTTGTTGTGTCTCGGCCAGGCCAAGCTCCCAAGGCGTGCCAGCGTGCTTGATGGATGAAACAGGAGACGCACCCGTGCCACCGTCATGCCCTGAGATGGTGACGTGATCTGCCTTCGCTTTGGCGACGCCTGCAGCAACAGTACCGACGCCAACCTCAGACACAAGCTTGACTGAAATTGAAGCGCGCGCATTGACGTTTTTAAGGTCGTGAATCAGCTGTGCCAAATCTTCGATCGAGTAAATGTCGTGGTGCGGAGGTGGTGAAATTAAACCAACGCCAGGCACCGAGCAGCGCAACTTAGCGATGTACTCTGAAACTTTATGACCAGGTAATTGACCGCCCTCGCCAGGCTTGGCCCCTTGCGCCATTTTGATCTGGATTTGATCTGCGCTTGAGAGGTATTCGGCACTGACGCCAAAGCGCCCCGAGGCAACCTGCTTGATCTTAGAGCGCATCGAATCGCCGGCTTGCAACGGTACGTCAGCGGCAATGCGATCGGCGCCAAGCTCAGAGGCGAGGGTGGCGCCTGCGAGAATGCCACTGTTGCCGGTACGCAATTCGTTACGGTAGCGCAGCTCGTCTTCGCCGCCTTCGCCGGTGTTTGATTTTCCGCCAATTCGATTCATGGCAACGGCGAGAACCGAGTGCGCTTCTGTTGAGATCGAACCAAGCGACATTGCACCGGTTGCAAAGCGTTTGACAATCTCTTTGGCGGATTCAACTTCGTCGATCGCGATGGCACGTGCCGGATCAACCTTGAATTCAAAGAGGCCGCGCAACGTCATGTGACGCTTGCTTTGGTCGTTAATCAATTGAGCGTATTCTTTGTACGTACGGTAGTTATTCGCACGCGTTGCGTGTTGCAATTTAGCGATCGAATCAGGCGTCCACATGTGATCTTCGCCGCGGACACGGTAGGCGTACTCGCCACCGGCATCCAAGGCGTTTGCCAACACCGGATCGTTACCAAAGGCCGCGCGATGAGTGCGCAAGGCCTCTTCGGCAACTTCAAAAATACCGATACCTTCGATCGTGCTGGCGGTGCCTGAAAAGTATTTGTTGACTAAGGCTGTGCGCAAGCCAACCGCTTCGAAAATTTGCGCGCCGCAGTACGACATGTAAGTCGAGATGCCCATTTTGGACATGACTTTGTTGAGGCCTTTGCCGATTGCTTTGATGTAGTTTTTTTCTGCTTTGTCAGGCGTGACTGACATGTTTTTCAAGCTTTCTAGAGCAAGAAAAGGATGGATCGCCTCGGCCCCATAGCCGCCCAGCAAGGCAAAATGATGCACCTCGCGCGCTGAGCCTGTTTCAACGACTAAGCCAGTGTTGGTGCGCAACCCTTCGCGAATGAGGTGCTGATGAATCGCAGAGGTAGCGAGCAAGGCTGGGATTGCAACGCGCTCGTGATCAACAGCGCGGTCGGTCAGGATCAAAACATTAAAGCCGGTGTTGACGGCATCAACGGCGCGTGCGCAAAGTGCCGCGATGCGCGCTTCAATCCCTTGGGCACCCCATGACGCAGGGTAGGTGATATCTAATGCAAAGCTGCGAAACTTGTCGCCCGTGAGCTCGGCAATTGAACGCAGCTGGGCCATTTCAGCAACGTCAAGAACGGGCTGCGTCACTTCAAGACGCAACGGCGGATTGACGTTGTTGATATCGAGCAGATTGGGCTTAGGTCCGATAAACGAGACCAACGACATCACCATTTGCTCGCGAATTGGGTCAATCGGCGGGTTAGTCACCTGCGCAAACAACTGACGAAAGTAATTGTAAAAAGGTTTTGCACGGCTCGATAAAATCGCCAACGGCGCGTCGTTACCCATCGAACCAATTGACTCTTCACCTGTCTCGGCCATCACCTCAAGAATGAATTTGTAATCTTCTTGCGTCCAGCCAAAAGCTTGTTGACGGTCTAACAATGTGTTGCTTGTCTGGGTGAGTGCGGCGCTTTGCGGCGCGGGTAAGGATTCAAGCTTGACGCGCAGGCGATCAATCCACTGGCGATAGGGTCGCGAGTTTGCTAGCTGTGATTTGATCTCAGCATCGTCAATGATTCGGCCTTGTTCAAGGTCGATTAAAAACATTTTGCCCGGCTGCAGGCGCCATTTTTTGACGATACGATTTTCTGGGATTGGAAGCGTGCCAGCCTCAGAGGCCATGATCACCATGTCGTCATCGGTGATGAGGTAACGTGCGGGGCGCAAACCGTTGCGGTCAAGCGTCGCACCAATTTGACGGCCATCGGTAAACGCGACAGCGGCGGGGCCGTCCCAGGGCTCCATCATTGCGGCATGATATTCATAGAAGGCACGACGGCTCGCGTCCATGTGTGTGTGTTGTTCCCAGGCCTCTGGAATCATCATCATCATGGCGTGAGAAAGCGAGTAGCCTGACATGACCAACAACTCAAGGCAGTTGTCGAAGGTGGCTGTGTCGGATTGCCCTTCATAGACAATCGGGTAAAGTTTTTGCAGATCTTCACCGAGCACGGCAGATTGCATCATGCCTTCGCGCGCGCGCAACCAGTTGAAATTGCCTTTGACAGTGTTGATTTCGCCGTTGTGCGCGATCATGCGGTAGGGGTGAGCGAGCGGCCAAGCTGGAAACGTGTTGGTCGAAAAGCGCTGGTGGACTAAGGCCACGGCGGATACGGTTAAGGGATCTGCCAAGTCGCGATAGTAGCGACCCACTTGATCGGCAAGCAGCAAGCCTTTGTAGACGATTGTGCGTACCGAAGCCGACGGAACAAAGTACTCTTGGCCGTGCACTAAGCCCATGGCTTGGATGGCGTGGCTGGCGGTTTTGCGAATAACGTACAGTTTGCGCTCGAGGGCGTCAGGCACCATCACGTCGGCACCACGGCCAATGAATAGCTGGCGTATGACGGGCTCGCAGGCGCGCACGGTTGGCGACATAGGCATGTCGGCATCAACCGGCACATCGCGCCAGCCCAATACAACTTGTTTTTCAGCACGTACAGCGCGCTCGAGTTCTTGTTCACAGGCTAAACGCGAGGCTATTTCTTTGGGCAAAAACACCATGGCCACACCGTACTCGCCTGGGGCGGGCAGCACGACGCCTTGACGAGCCAGTTCTTGGCGAAAGAAAGCGTCGGGAATCTGGATCAAGATGCCCGCACCATCGCCCATCAGCTTGTCGGCACCTACGGCGCCGCGATGGTCAAGGTTTTCAAGAATTTTTAGACCTTGTTGAACGATTGAGTGGCTTTTTAACCCTTTGATATGCGCGACAAACCCGACACCGCAGGCATCGTGTTCGTTGGCGGGCGAGTAGAGGCCTTGCGCTTTGGGCAGGCCAACCAAAGGGGTTGCCGCAGTCTGTTGAACGACTGCGGGTTGAAATGTTAAGGGAAACGTTTGCATAAGGTGCTCCTGAACCACTACAGGCATGTTGCAGTGCGAGGGTGAGACGATACGCCTGAAAATGCGGCACTGCAAGGGGATTTAATTGGGGTGCGTCCCTAATTAAAGGGCAAAAACAAAATAGGTAGGATTAATTGGGGACGCACCACCGCCCTACAGAGTGACCCGTTTGGGCCTGCCGCGCAGACCTGGTTGAACACGGCGATTGGCGCAAAGAGCAAGCTCGGTCAAAAAATGCTGGTCACCTAAGCCCCATTGACCCTTTAAGGCTAACTCGATTTGATGGTCGCGCGCGGCACCATTGCCTGCATTGAGCCGATCGCGATAGGCAGCCTGCCGGGCAAAGGGGGTGTTGCCGCACAGCCAATAATCGGCGTGCGGTTGCAGCCAATTCGCCCTCGCGTCACTGCCCTCGGTGTGTGCGTGTGCAGACGACCATGCCCATTGCGTCGGCTCGTCAACTAAGCCCTCTCGCGTTGTGCTGCGCTCTAACCAAATGAGGCAAGGTAAGACCCAGCTCTCGGGTTGTGGGATCGTTGAGCGGTATCGCCCGCTAAACACGCCACCAACCTTTAAGTGCGCCGCTAAACGGCGCCCAAGGTCTTGAATCAAGCGAGACACGCCGACTGCTTCGCTTGGTGTAGCGAGCACGTACAACCCGGTTGAGCCGATGCACCAACCGTGTATCGCTACGCGATGCTGATGAGCGCTCTGCCCGAGCCACCCGGCTAAACGCTCAAAGATCTGCCCCGCAGACGCGCTCAGCACGCGGGCGGTGGCGGAAGTGAACTGTGCCGTAATGAGTTGCGCTTGATCCGGCGCAAACAGCCGAGGGAGTCGAGCCATCGCTAAAGAAACTTCATTTTTAAAACTAAGCTTAGGGCTTGCGTAGGCGGTAGAACAAATTTGGCGCGCTGACGATGTACAGACTACCTGCTTCGTCAGTTGCCACGCCTTCTGGTCTAGGCATCGGGGTTGCACCTTTGTTGGGCGATAAGGACAACATGCCCCGGCCTTCGCCGCTATCGCCGTCAAGCTGCACAATCATCTGAGACTCTTCGCTTAACAGGAACACGCGCCCAGTGATCGGGTCAACCTCGACGGAAGACAGGTCAGTGGCAAAGGGTACCTCTTCTAGCCAACGGCTCACGTTTTCAATACGCAGACCTCGCGAATCCGGAGACTGCAGATAATTTAGCCCGCTCACTCGGTATAAGGCCCGTGGGCTGTGTTCTTTAGCGATATAAAGACGGTCACGCTTAAGGTCATAACCCAGGCCTTGAAAACCGTGATTACTGTCCTCTGACTCGCCAAATCTCAAGACCAGCGAAAAACTGCGAGTCGTGTCAATGGTTTGCGGGGTTGCTGGGATCTCGACCAGGGCGATCCGGTTGCGCGCGCCATTGACTAACGCCACACGGTTACCGCCAATCCAAGCGACCCCATCGACGTCTGACATGCCTTTCAATGGGTAGGTTGCCAGCAATTGGCCGTCGATCGATAGCGCATGTAGGGCTGTGGGCTTGTTGGAAACGGCTAAGAGACGCTTTTGCAGTGCATCATAGGTCAGGCCCGAAAGATTGCCCTCGATCCCCGCGATGACCTTGGCTCGGTCTGGCGGGGCATACCCAGTGAGTGTGTTGCCACCGCCGCTGGCGACCTTTTTCTCAAACTGCGCTTGCTTGGCGGCCAAACCCGACACCCAGCGGTATGCCACTTGCTCGGCATGATAAAAGCGCACACCGATATAGGTTGTCCAGCCCATGGCTATGACAACAAGACAAGCTAACAAAATCTTTGATAAAAACTTGACTAAATCGGACATACCAGAACCCAAAATGAACCAGCAAGGCTATCGCCCGCTAGTCGCCGACCGCAGCCCCTTGAGATTAACACCACAAAAAGAAATGCGGAACTTTCTGATCATAAGCTCGTCTTATTAGCACTCGGGCAACGAGAGTGCTAAAATATCCAACTGCATCGTGTCCGTGTTTTGGAGCGATTTCCTCATGACAAATTCAGCTGCTTTGACTTTACAACCATCACAACTTGCAATGGCTATCTCGAATCCTGGCTCGCTGGGGACGATTGAAGCCTATATTACGACTGTCAACCGCCTCCCGGTGCTGTCCGCTGAGCAAGAGCTCACGCTCGCGCGTCGCTTGCGCGACAACGAGGATATCGCCGCGGCCCGCGAACTTGTGCTGTCGCATCTGCGCTTGGTGGTTTCAGTCGCCCGGCAATATTTAGGCTATGGCTTGCCTCACGCAGATTTGATCCAAGAAGGCAACGTAGGGCTGATGAAGGCGGTTAAACGCTTTGACCCCGAGCGCGGCGTGCGCCTCGTATCGTTTGCTGTGCACTGGATCAAAGCCGAAATTCATGAGTACGTCGTGCGCAACTGGCGTATGGTTAAAGTCGCCACGACCAAAGCCCAACGCAAGTTGTTTTTTAACTTGCGCAGCATGCGACCTGACGGCAAAACGCTTGACACACACCAAGTGGCAGAGATCGCTGCAACGTTAAAGGTGAGCCCCGAAGACGTCCGTGAAATGGAAGTCCGAATGTCGGGGCGCGAACTGTCGCTCGAAAATCAGGACGACGATGACGAGTCATACGCGCCAATCGCCTACCTGTCAGACGAGGGTCGCTCAGACCCCACCCAGGTACTCGAGCGTCACGCCGCCGATGTCAGGCAGGGCAGTGGTTTGACGCAGGCACTCGACATTCTCGACGAGCGCTCACGACGCATCGTAGAGGCACGCTGGTTGCAAGACGATGGCGGCGCCACTCTGCACGACTTGGCGGCCGAATTCGGCGTTTCAGCTGAACGTATACGCCAGATCGAAGTTGCAGCGATGAAAAAAATGCGCTCGCACCTGAGCTAAACAATGAGCACCGGCTCAGTTGTCTTCGGATTTGCTGGGCTGTTAGCGCTGATTTGTTTTATGCCACCGCTGGCGGGGCGACTCAAACTCCCTTACGCGGTGTTGCTCGCGATCGTTGGCTGTGCGATCGGTCTGTCTGGTCAATATCACCACCGTATGCCACCGGTGTTGGGCGAGTTTTTAAGCCTCTTCAATCATATTGAAATATCGTCTGATACTTTCTTAATTGTCTTCTTGCCGGTGCTGTTGTTTGAGACGGCGTTAGCAATGAACGTACGGCGCCTGATCGATGATTTAGGCCCCATTCTTCTGCTTGCGATTGTTGCCGTCTTTGTGAGCACAGCCTGCGTAGGACTGGTCCTCGCACAGTTCTCTGGCTTTAGTCTGGTGATCTGTCTGATTCTGGGCGCAATTGTCGCCACGACCGATCCGGCGGCCGTGGTGGGTATCTTTAAAGAGGTCGGGGCGCCGACTCGGCTCTCGACCCTCGTTGAGGGAGAAAGCCTGTTAAATGATGCGGCTGCGATCGCGGTCTATACCTTCATGCTTGCCCTGTTGTCTCAAGCGGGTGAGGGCGCATCACCATTGCTCATACCCGCTTTTTTAAAGATGTTTATAGGTGGCGCGGTAACGGGGTTTTTGCTCGGCCGCCTGACTTGCCTATCGTTTGTTTGGTTGCGGGGCTGGCCCGTTGCAGAAATCTCGTTGACTTTGTCGCTCGCCTATTTTGCCTATTACGTGGCCGAACACTATCTACATGTGTCTGGCGTGGTGTCAACCGTGGTCGCTGGCTTGGTCGTCGGCTCGACCGGGCGCACACGCATGGCGCCACTGACATTTGAAAACTTATCACAGTCGTGGCATCAGTTTGGCTTTTGGGCCAACTCGCTGATTTTTATTCTTGCCGCGATGCTAATTCCGAAAATGACCGAGCACGCGACGTGGATCAATTTGTTTTACGTCGCTCTGGTGTTTGGTGCCACGCTTTTTGCGCGTGCGACCGTTGTCTTTGGCTTGCTGCCCCTGATGTCTTGGTTGCGCATCGGCACGCGCGTGAGCGCGAGTTTTAGAGTGGTAATTTGGTGGGGCGGTTTACGTGGTGCGGTGTCGTTGGCCTTGGCGTTAGCCGTGACAGAACACTCAAGCCTGCCCGAGGATGCGCGCAGCTTCATCGCCATCTCTGTCACCGGTTTTGTATTGGCTACGCTGTTTTTAAATGGCCTCACGTTACAGCCGCTGATTAAGCTTTTGGGGCTCAACGCACTGACTGCAAAAGAGCGTGCGTTGAGCAACCAGGCCGTGATTGTGACGACCGCTCTGATCCAACAAGAAACGGACCAACTTGCAAAAAGCGAGGCGGTACATGAAAGTGCACACACGCGGGTGCACAAGGTCTTTGATCAGGCGCTCTTGCACGCTAGCGAAATTCAACTTGCCGATTTTTCAGAAGCCGAAAAGTTTGAATTGGGCTTGCTGATTTTGGCGCGCCGTGAGTTTGAACGCTACTTCAATGTGCTCAAGCACGACATCATCGATCGGCGACTCGCCGAAAAACTCTTGGGCCGCGCCGAGCGGCTTGAGGACCTCGTACGCACCTCGGGCTTAGAAGGGTTTCGCTCAGGGGTGAGCCGTTCACTGCGTTACCCACGCCGGTTTCGCCAAGCCTTGCGAGTGCACGAGCGCTTTGGCGTGCAAAGTTGGCTTGCCTACGAATTGAGCCAGCGCTTTATCGCCTTGATGTCGACGCGTTCGGTTGCACAGCAATTGCTCGAATTTGCAGAAACAAAATTACCAAAAATTATCGGACCTAACGCGACCGCACAAGTGTCTCAGGCGCATCGAGAGCGCCTTGAGCTTGTCCGTGAGGCATTACATGCCCTTGAGCTGCAATATCCGACCTATTCGTTGTGGCTGCAAGAGCGTTACCTTGGTCGGATTGCACGAGGCTTGGAGCGTGAAAAATATGCTGAGATGCTTGAGCAGTCGCTAGTGAGTGGTGAGGTGTACGCCGATCTGCGTGAAAAAGCCGATGCGCGGTGGGAGTTTCTTGAACAAGAACAGCCCTTGGATATTGAAATGAGTGCTGTCGCACTGGTGACGCGTGTGCCGCTGCTCTCAGAGTTACCTGCACAAGCCTTGAGTGAAGTCACAAAAATGTTGACGCCACGGCTCTTCTTACCCAATCAGCTCATTTGGGGTGCGCAGTTGCCTCCCTTCGGTCTTTATATTGTCGCCTCGGGGGCCGTCACGTTGCTCTTGCCAGACGGCACTCACGCAGAACTCGGATCAGGTGAGTTTTTTGGTGAGCTCGCTTTATTAAGTGCCGAAAAGATCGAGGGCTTTGAGGTTCGCTCGTTGGGCTACAGCAAAGTGTTGTGCCTGCCAGCCAAAAGCTTTAATGATTTACTCGCTCGAAACGCGGGCCTTAAAGAAAAAATCGAACGCGTCGCGCAGCAGCGCTTGCGTGCGATTCAAGTCTGGCGTGACTATCAGGCTAAGTAAGCTCACGCTTGGCGTACGGCGCAGTGTCAGTCGATGCTCGCCTTGCTGCTATGCGTCAATGGGTACTCGGCTGACTGCTAGACCGGTGTAGGTGATGCACGCCTAAGAAGGTCTTCGGTCAACACAATCGAGGCTTCAAGGGTAAAGGCGCCCTGAGTGAGCATGTTGAAAATCGTGGCCGGCGCCATTAATTGAATCTCCATGACCTCGCCATCACGATTTTTAGGGATAACATGCGCAGGCAAAACGCACTCACACGTCAAGACGTCTTCAACTTGATAGCCTTCAGGAACCTGTCTTAACATGCGGGCAATTGTTCTGATAGGCGTGCGGGTGGCAATATCTTGTGCTTCGAGCCCAGCTTCTTCGTCAGATTCGCGCACCAATCCCACTTGAACGTCTTCTTGGCTAGAAATCAGCCCGCCGACTAAGGTGTCCCACATGCCAGGGTCGGTTGCCTTGGTGAGTGAGCGTCTCGCAACCCACAGGCGTCCGTTTTGTGACCAACCGCTTAGGTGTACCGCTTGGGTCAGTAGGCCTAAGGGGCGAACCACGCCCCGTTCGATCGCCCCAAGAGCTCTGCTGTCTGAGGATGCGGTAGAGCTCAGAGGGTGCTCGGGCCAGACATCTAGCAATTCGTTTCGCCAGCCTGGCGCGCAGCCAGCTTGGCGCAAAGTGGACGCCACCGTCGCCAAGAGCGCGTTCAATTCAGGCCCAGACCCCATAAATCGACCAATATGCACCGAATCTTGCGAAATTTCGACGAGTTTGAGCCTCTCGAGCGCCTGAGCGGCTTTCGCAAAGAGCCAGCCGCAGCGCTGACCCGAGATGAAAAGGGGAAGCGACTCGGCCTGCGGGGGCTGATTGGCCCGACCCAGCAGGTCGGCAAGCAGTTGTTGGAGGCTGTTGGGGTCTAAAGAAACTCTTGGCGAAAGCATAGGATCATCAGGGGCTTGTTATGAGAAGGGATTGTAGGGCAGCGAGACCTTCTCAGCCACGCTATAATCCTATAGGTTTGTTTACGAATATCTTTTGTGAATGATTCGCGTTGGGCTGGGGCAACATATTGCTACGGGCTCAGCGATCCAATAATTTTGCGTCAGCGGTGCTCAATCTCCATTTGGCCAAAGTGGTTATGGTGTTGGTTCTGAAGCGCAGCGTATTCGAGGTTCAGCATGAAGAAGGTCAGAGGGTTACTGGGCGCCTGTGCCATGCTTTTGTGTGGTGTAGTCAGTGCACAAGTCAAAGACATGCCGGGCGGGCCCCGCGTTAACCAGCTTAATTTGCCCGAAGGGGTCACCCAAATCGCCAGGGATGTCGCTTGGCTGCATTGGTTTATGCTGATTGTCTGCATGGTGATTTTTGTCGCTGTGTTTGGCGTTATGTTTTATTCGATCTGGGCGCACCGCAAGTCACGCGGTGCCAAAGCAGCCACCTTTCACGAGCACCTAGGCGTCGAAGTTGCCTGGACAGTCATCCCGTTCATCATTGTGATCGCAATGGCCTTGCCCGCCACCCGCACCGTCGTCGCCATGAAAGACACAAGTGGCGCCGACATCACGGTCAAAGTCACCGGTTATCAATGGAAATGGGGCTACGAGTACATTGATGGCCCCGCCGCGGGCGTTAAGTTTCTCTCAAATTTAGCGACTCCACGCGCGCAAATTGAAGGCAAAGAGCCGCGTGGCCCCCTCTACCTGATGGAAGTCGACAATCCTCTAGTCGTTCCAGTCGGTAAAAAAATCCGTATCTCCGTGACCGGCGGTGATGTGATCCACTCTTGGATGGTGCCTGACTTAGCCGTCAAGCAAGACGCCATCCCCGGCTTCATACGTAGCGTTTGGTTTCGTGCCGAGAAAGTCGGTGAGTATCGGGGTCAATGTACCGAGTTGTGCGGTAAAGACCATGCCTTCATGCCAATCGTTGTGAAGGTGGTATCCGAGCAAGATTACGCGACCTGGTCTGCCGAGCAGAAAAAACTACTCGCAGCCGCTGCAGATGATCCAAACAAAGAATGGTCGGCAGCCGACTTAATCGCTCGTGGCGAAAAAGTCTATGCAGCGAATTGTGTGGCTTGCCACCAAGGTAGCGGCAAGGGCGTTGTCGGTGCTTTCCCCGCGCTAGATGGCAGCAAAATTGTGTTGGGCCCCAAGGCAGACAATATCCAGATTCTGCTGAAAGGCAAGCCGGGTACAGCGATGGCTGCTTTTGGCGGTCAATTGAATGATGTTGAGATCGCTTCGGTGATCACCTTCTCGCGTGCCTCTTGGAGTAATGCAGGTAAAGGTCAGGACCCGGTTGTTTCACCGGCAGATATTAAGGCCGCACGTTAAGTTTCGAGATATTCGTTCAAGCAGGCTGATGATTGCACCTGGTGTGCAATAACCGTAAAAGTACGACAGGAGTCAACTATGAGCAGCGTTACACCAGATCAGGTTTCGGGACATGGCCACAGCCATGGTCATGACCACGCGCACGACGACCACGCCCACGCAATCCCACAGGGCTGGCGCCGCTGGTTGTTTGCGACCAACCATAAAGATATCGGTACGATGTACCTGATCTTTTCTTTTGCGATGTTGCTTGAAGGGGGCACGCTCGCCCTGCTGTTACGCACAGAGCTCTTCCAGCCAGGATTGCAGTTCTTTCGCCCAGAGCTGTTCAATCAGTTCACAACCATGCATGGTTTGATCATGGTGTTTGGTGCGATCATGCCGGCCTTTGTTGGTTTTGCCAACTGGATGGTGCCGCTGCAAATTGGCGCCGCTGACATGGCGTTTGCCCGCATGAACAACTTTAGTTTTTGGTTGTTGCCCGTTGCTGGTGTGTTACTGACCGCTTCGTTCTTTGTGCCTGGGGGCGCCACCGCTGCAGGTTGGACACTGTATGCGCCCTTGACCCTTCAAATGGGCCCAGGGATGGACATGGCTATTTTTGCGATGCACTTGATGGGTGCGTCATCGATCATGGGTTCGATCAATATTGTGGTCACCATCTTGAACATGCGCGCGCCCGGCATGACCTTGATGAAAATGCCTTTGTTTTGCTGGACATGGTTGATCACCGCCTACTTGTTGATTGCTGTGATGCCCGTGTTGGCCGCAGCCATCACCATGGTGCTCACCGATCGTCATTTCGGCACTGGTTTCTTTAACGCTGCTGTCGGTGGCGATCCAGTTCTGTATCAGCATATCTTCTGGTTCTTCGGTCACCCCGAGGTTTACATCATGATTTTGCCGGCCTTCGGCATCGTGTCAGCCATTATTCCGGCCTTTGCGCGTAAACCACTGTTCGGTTATGCCTCGATGGTCTACGCGACAGCTTCGATTGCAATCTTGTCGTTTATCGTCTGGGCGCATCATATGTTTGCGACAGGGATGCCAGTCACGGGTCAGTTGTATTTCATGTACGCAACGATGTTGATTTCGATCCCAACCGGGGTCAAGGTATTCAACTGGGTTGCTACGATGTGGAAAGGGTCTATGACCTTTGAAACGCCCATGTTGTTTGCGATTGGCTTTATCTTTGTATTTACGATCGGTGGCTTTACTGGTTTGATCCTGTCGATGGCGCCGATTGATATTCAAGTCCACGATACGTATTACGTCGTTGCCCACTTTCACTACGTGTTGGTCGCTGGCTCGCTGTTTGGTTTGTTTGCGGGCACCTACTACTGGTTACCGAAGTGGTGCGGTTACATGTACGACGAAAAGTTGGGCAAGATTCACTTTTGGTCGAGCATGATTTCTTTCAACATCACGTTCTTCCCAATGCACTTTATGGGTCTGGCTGGTATGCCCCGTCGTTATGCTGATTACGCGGCGCAGTTCACAGATTTTCATCAGATCGCGACCCTTGGTGCATTTTGGTTCGGAATCTCTCAACTGTTGTTCCTGTATATCATCCTGAAGGCTTATGCCGGCAAAGGTGAACCCGCTGCAGCCAAACCTTGGGATGGTGCTGAAGGTCTCGAATGGACGGTGCCATCACCAGCACCATTCCATACCTTCGAAACACCGCCCCAAGTCAAGTAGGCTAAAGATGCCAACCGCAGAACAGAGCCGTAAAAACCGACGTACTGGTTTGTTATTCGCCGTCATCGTGTTGGGCTTGTTTGCCTACACGGTTGGACGGCAGGTGTACATACATTACTTTTCTTGATGGCTGAGGTCAGTGCATGAGCGATGACTTAAAAGAACTTGCTCAGCGCAAATTGAGTTTTTTTCAAACACTAAAAGCCGTTCTTTGGGCGCTGTTTGGTGTAAGAAAGGGCTCCGGTTATCAAGAGGATATTTCGAAGCTCAATCCAGTGCATTTGATTGTTGCTGGGATTTTATTGACAGTTATTTTTGTGGTGAGTTTGGTTAAGATTGCCGGTTGGGCAATCACCTTTCTAACTTAAAGTTAATATTCACATCGTGTAAGTTTGGAGAACAGAATGAGTGCATCCCACTCGACGCATGGCAACGTAGCCCCGTATTACTACGTACCCGCTGATTCGGCGCATCCAGTTCGTGCAAGTGTCGCGCTACTGGTAGTGATGCTTGGCGCGTCGGCTTGGATCAACGGAGTCGACGTTGCCAAATGGGCTGTGCTTGCAGGCTTGCTCGGACTTTTCGTCGTTTTGTATCAATGGTTTGGTGACGCGATTCAAGAGTCTGAAGCGGGGTTAAACAGCAAGCGTATCGACATGTCGTACCGCTGGAGTATGAGCTGGTTCATCTTTTCAGAAGTTATGTTTTTTGCCGCATTTTTTGGCGCCCTCTGGTACACACGCACGATCACTTTGCCATGGTTGGGTGATTTAGACCATAAGCTCTTGTTGTGGCCCGACTTCAACGCCGTGTGGCCAAACTTGGGTCCAGCAGGTGTGGTTGAGTCTTTCCAAACGATGGGGCCTTTTTGGTTGCCAACGATTAATACGGCCCTGTTGCTCACCTCTGGTGTTACGCTGACAATTTCGCATCATGCCTTAATTGCAGATCATCGGGGCAAGGCGATATTTTGGTTGTTCGCGACCATCGTCTTAGGCTTTATTTTTGTTGGGCTTCAGGGGTATGAGTACTACCACGCCTACACCGACTTGAATCTGAAATTCAACTCGGGGGCGTATGGCTCACTGTTTTTCATGCTGACGGGTTTTCATGGCTTTCATGTGCTGTTAGGCGCAACAATGCTAACCGTGATTTTGATTCGCATGATGAAAGGCCACTTCAGATCGGATCACCATTTTGGTTTTGAAGGTGCCGCGTGGTACTGGCACTTTGTTGACGTCGTTTGGCTAGGTTTATATCTGTTTGTGTACTGGTTTTAATTCAAACAGGTGCTGTGCTGTTGAAATAAAAAAGCCGGCAATGCCGGCTTTTTTATTGAGCGCGCTTGGGTTAGCGTTGAATCCCTGTTGTTTCAACCCATCCCATCCAGTGCGAGAACAACAAAAACAGAAATAAGGCAACGGACAAACCAATTCGTAGCGTCAAGGCGTTAACCGTTTTGCTTGAGCCGCCTTTGTCTCGCATGAGGTAAAACAGCGCCGAAGCCAAACTGCCTAAAATACCGATAAAGGCCAGTATCACAATGATTCGCATGACGCTCTCCATCTAAAACAGGAATTATCGCAGACATGTCGCCACCGTTATCCAATAAACGTATTGTGCTTGCACTAGTGCTGCTGGCCATCGTGGGCGGCGTGTGTGTCCTCTTGGGGTTTTGGCAACTCGAGCGCGCCGAGCAAAGGCAAGCCATCGCGGCCGATATCCAGTCGGGACGTCAGGCTGCACCGGTTAACCTAAACGCCTCAATTGCACAGAAGAGCCCGTTTAAAAACTGGACGCCTGCGCTCGCTCAGGGCCGCTGGCGTGGTGAATTTAGTGTGTTGCTCGACAACCGAAATCTAGCAGGGCGACCCGGCCTGTGGTTGGCAACACCACTAGAAATGGAAGATGGTCGCGCGGTGCTGGTCTTAAGAGGGTGGCTGGCTAGGCCAATCGGCGACCAGCGGGCACCTGTCGTCGACACGCCAAGGCAACTGCAAAATATACAGGGTGAGCTGACGCTGCACGTGCCTCGCTTGTTTGAACTGTGGACCTCGGGTAGCGCCAATCCTTCTACTTTGAGCTTGAGCGCTCAAGCTCGCAGCAATGGTGCCCCTGAGCGCGTCGATACTGGGCAATTGCTCAGGTTGCAGAACTTACCCTTAGAAAAGTTGTCAGAACAGACTGGTTTAAATTTACTACCCGTAGTGTTGTTACAGACAAGCGCGTCGAATGATGGTCTGATACGCGCATGGCCCGAACCCTCTGTGGATGCTGACAAAAATGTTGGTTATGCCATGCAGTGGTTTGGATTTGCCACGATTTGTTTCATCGCCTTGCTTGTTTTAATTTGGCGCCAAAGACGCAATCGTTAGCCCTTATATTTTTTGATGGAACAGTATGACGCAGCCCGATACGCCTCGCCCAAGGTCACGCACCCCGCTGGTATTGATTGTTTTACTCAGCCTTTCGCCGGTGCTTGCCGCCGTGTTCGCATATTTCAATCCGCAGTATCGCCCCGAAGGTAGTGTGGCCTACGGTACGCTGATTGAGCCACAGCGTCCGATCCCAGCGCCTGACGCACTGCAGGCTAAGACTCTTGACGGTAAGCCCTTTGATGTCGCGTCGTTAAAGGGTAAGTGGCTACTTGTGACGGCCGATGGCGGTGATTGCCAAGATGCCTGCGCCCGTAAGCTGTTTATTCTGCGTAACTCGCATGCGAGCCAAGGTAAAAACGTTGAGCGTTTGGCAAGAGTCTGGTTTATTACCGATAACGCGCCCGTGCCCGAAAGAGTGCTTGAGGCCTACAAGGGCACCATTATGTTGCGCGTACAACCTGAGCAACTTCAGGCGTATTTACTGAAAGAGGCCTCCACGACAGGTGCTCCTGTCACGACAACGCCCGCACAGAGTGCCGCATCGGCGCTAGCTGAGCCGATGTGGATCATTGACCCCCATGCCAATCTGATCTTGCAATACCCCGCAAACGCTCAGCCTGAGAAAGTGCGTAAAGATATCAGTAAGCTTGTCTATCACTCAAGGATCGGCTGATGTTACAGGCGACCGAGGCGGACGCGTTCGTGAAGACGCGACGACGTTATCAAAGACTGCTGTTTTTGACTTGGTTTCTGACCCTTGATCTCATTATGTTCGGCGCCTTTGTACGGCTGACGGATTCGGGTTTGGGTTGCCCCGATTGGCCCGGTTGCTATGGTAGTGTGACGCCCATTGGGGCCTTGCAATCGATCCGTGAGGCTGCGCAAGTCATGCCTGAGGGCCCTGTGACCTTACCCAAGGCGTGGATTGAGATGATCCATCGCTACGTGGGTGCTTTGCTTGGTATGTTGATTATCGCCATCAGCTGGATGGCCTGGCGCTATCGGACCAAACTGGGTGCTTCACCCGTGCTGGCCTTTGTCACCTTGGTTGCAGTCTGTATACAAGGGGCCTTTGGAGCGTGGACCGTCACTCATCAATTGATGCCACTCGTGGTGACTGTCCACCTGCTCGGAGGCATGACCTTATTGGCGCTGATGACCTGGCTTGCAGCGCGCGAACGCCCGCATCAACCCGTGTCCTCATGGACGCAACGTTACCTTGGCTGGGCTTACTTCGGACTATTTTTACTATTTGTTCAAATAGCCTTGGGAGGGTGGGTGAGTACCAACTACGCGGCCCTAGCCTGTATGGACTTTCCAACGTGTCAGGGTAGTTGGTGGCCGCCAATGGATGCCGCCAATGGTTTTGCTCTTGTGCGTGGCTTGGGTGAGATGCCTAACGGCGAGATGATCTCGCAGACGGCGCTCACGGCGATTCACTGGGTCCATCGTAATGTCGCGTGGCTTGTCTTTGCTTTTTGGGGTTGGTTAGCCTGGCGCCTGCGTGCCGATGCCGCCTTACGCAATCCGGCAACCCTCGTCCTCGGTCTGTTATTTGCACAGTTGTTCACAGGCCTCACAACCATCTTCTTTCAGTGGCCCTTAGTGATTGCTGTCTTGCATAACGGCGGCGCCGCCGGCTTGGTGTTGGGTGTGGTGACTTTGCTGACCCGATTGGTCAAAGCGCAACCTCAGCGCTTGTCGGTACAATCATAGACACACTCTCACTAAAACTTCTGCCATGACTAGCACGACCGCCGCTTCGCCAGGCCTATTGCGCCAATACCTCGTACTGACCAAGCCGCGTGTGACGCAATTGGCGGTATTTTGCGCCGTGATCGGAATGTTCTTGGCAACGCCCGAACTACCCGATGCGAAGCGTGTGTTGGCGGCAACGCTTGGAATTTGGTTATTGGCAGCCGCGGCTTTTGCAATGAATTGTTTGATCGAGCAGCAAGTCGACGCTCGTATGCTTCGTACGGCGCGCCGTGCCACCGCGACTGGCTCAATTTCGACCGCTCAGGTCTTGGCCTTGTCGGGGTTGTTGGGCGGTGTCGGGATGGTGGTGCTCTATCGCTGGGTCAATCCCCTGACGATGTGGCTGACCTTTGCAACGTTTGTGGGGTACGCGGTGATCTATACGATCATCCTTAAGCCACGAACACCTCAAAATATCGTGATTGGTGGCTTGTCGGGTGCGATGCCTCCAGCGTTAGGCTGGGCTGCTATTGCCGACTCAGTGCCCGCTGAGGCGTGGTTGTTGGTATTGATTATTTTTATCTGGACCCCCCCACATTTTTGGGCCTTAGCGTTATACCGTACGAACGATTACGCAAAATCTGGCCTGCCGATGTTACCGATTACGCATGGCCAGCAGTTCACTCGTCTGCACATCTTGCTCTATAGCATTGCGTTATTGGCGACAACGCTGTTGCCCTACGTGGTTGGGATGAGTGGTTGGCTCTATTTGATTGCTGCGGTGGCGTTGGGTGTCATGTTTGTGCACTATGCCTACAAGCTTTTTCGTGTTTATAGCGATGAGCTTGCGCGCAAGCTTTTTCGTTTTTCAATCTTGTATTTATCATTGTTGTTTGCGGCACTGCTCGCAGATCATTGGCTGATTATGGTGCCACGTTGAACCGCGATCCATCTATGCGTTTGTTTTTTGCGGCCTTGGCTAGTGTGCTGATGGTGCTTTTAGCGGGTTGTAATGATGCAAAGCCTCAATTCAAGGGCAGCGACATCACGGGCACGCGTTTGGGCAAAGATCTTGCCTTAACCGGTACGGATGGTAAGTCTTATACGCTCGAGACCTTAAAGGGCAAGGTGAGTCTTTTAATGTTTGGGTTTACACAATGCCCAGATATTTGCCCGAGTGCGCTGGCCGAGTTGACGCAGGTGATGAAGCTGCTCGGTAAAGACGCGAAGCGTGTGCAGGTGGTATTGATTACCGTTGACCCAGAGCGTGATACGCAAGACGTTTTGCGCGCGTATGTATCAGGTTTTGACCCAGATTTTTTAGGCCTGACTGGCACGCCTGAGCAGATCAAAAAAACCGCTGGGTCGTTTAAAGTGTATTACGCCAAAACCGCCGGTGCAAAGGGTAATTATTCGATGGATCACAGTGCATCATTTTTTTTAATGGATGCGCAGGGTGAATCGCGCGTGCTCTTGAATAACAACATTGGTGCGGCTGCGATTGCGCACGACATTCAACTTTTGTTGCGCTAGTTTGCGCAGTTAGCCCCGCGCACCTAGCGATTCGCGCCAACTTGAGATTGCCGCCTGAGCGCGCTCAGAGAGTGTGGAAATTTCGATGTCTTTGCGCCGCTCGATGATCATCAAGGCGTAAGGGGTGGCAAGGCTCGAGGCTTCGGGGCACAGGCGTAGTTCTTCTCCGACAGAGGGGCTGCGCTGGCGCCAGAAATTGATGGCGGATTCGAGTTCGGTCAGAGTCAATAATGTTGGCATACCGATATTGTCACAGAATATGGGGTCGTGAAACGGCACCTAGCCATTTTTTTGGAATGTTTTCGCGCTGTCAGAACCCCAGCAGATGCGAGTAATATCTAGGTATAACTCCCTACAAAAAGGCTCATTATGAATGCAAGCCCTTCTAATCCATTTGTGCTGCCTGGGTTTGGTCAAAGTGGTGACGCTGCCACTAACCCTTTGCTTGCGAGCCTAGAGATGATGCGCAAGGCGTTTGCCGACCTGGGCGGCCCTGCCGGAATGCCGGCTGGGCTTGGTTTGAGCCCGCCAATGAACCCAGAAGAGCTTCAACGCAAGATTGCTGAGCTTAAGTCGGTTGAAAACTGGCTTAAGTTAAACCTTTCGATGCTCAGCAGTACGATCCAAGGGATGGAGGTGCAATTAGCCACCATCGCAACGCTTAAGTCGTTTATGGCGGCCGGCTCAGCGGGCTCGGCG
>JAIPCU010000036.1 GCA_021738045.1 Candidatus Methylopumilus sp.
GGCGTCGGTTGCTGCGAGATCGATAAACTCGCTTGAATCTTTGGCACGCAACAAGCCCACACGCTTTTGCTGGTTTTGGTCTTGGTAACTAAATAAACGCATTCGATTTCCCTGGGTGTTGATCTACTTAGAGCGCTCAAGCCTTAGGCAGAAAATTTTTAAACTTGCAAGAAGTTACTCCTAAATCGGATGAATCGCAAAGCGACGCCCACGCCACCATACCTCGGATACCCTGCTGCATCGTCCGCTCATAGACTCGCGCTCACAGCCGCCAGTCGGCACCTCGGTGAACCTGTAGACGAAGGTCAAGCCGCCTGCTAAAGTCGCATCACGCATAGGCGCGCATTTAGGCGCGTAGATGCCCCGCTGTGTGGATCCTACAACCCCTTGAATAACTAAAAAGATCATCGAGACAATATGCACATCGCTCACTATTTTTGCTCACGCCTTGCCACTCTCGTGTTTGGTGCACTTGCTCTCGTGACCCAGTCAGCCACTGCGCAAACGAACGACGCCTGGCCAACCAAGCCAGTTCGATTTGTCGTGCCTTATGTCGCTGGTGGCGCCTCTGACATCACCGTACGCAGCATCGCGCAACTGTTAACGACTTCTCTGGGTCAAACCATGATGGTTGAAAACAAAGCGGGTGGTGGCGGTAACATCGGCACAGACTTTGTTGCCAAAGCTGCACCTGACGGCTATACCTTTTTAATGGCCTACGCAGGCCCGATCGCGATTAATCCGCACCTGTACAAAAATCTTGCGTTCAGCGCACAAAAAGACTTTGCACCTGTATCGCTAATGGCCGATGCTCCTTTAATCTTGGCGGTCCACCCCTCAATACCAGCTAATAATTTAGCTGAGTTAATTGTCTATCTGAAGGCTAATCCTGATAAAGTATTTTTCGGTTCGTCGGGTACCGGTGGCGCCGATCACTTGGCGGGTGAACTCTTCAGGTTACAAGCGGGCGTGCGAATCAACCACATTCCCTTCAAGGGCGGCGCTCAAGCTGTGATCGATTTAGTCGCTGGTCGCACTCAGTTAGAGTTTTTGACAATCCCTGGTGGGCTGAGCCATATCCGCGCGGGTAGGCTCAAAGCGATTGCCTTAGCGTCAAGCAAACGCTTCGCTTTGTTTCCAGATGTCCCTACCATGACTGAAGCAGGAATGAAAGACTTCGAGATCCATAATTGGTATGGTATCTCGGCACCGGCTGGCACACCTGCCCCGATTATTCAACGCTTGAGTCGTGCCATTCACGAGGCGATTCAAGATCCTAACTTGCGCACTCGGTTTCAAGAGATCGGGCTAGTGCCGATGTCAAACACGCCAGAAGAGTTTGCCGAATTTATTAAGCGCGATAGCGACAAATGGAAAAAAATTATTCAAGACTCGGGAGTCACTGCCGAGTAAATGCTTTACGGGGCGACAGCTAGCCGTTTCAAGCAATGACCGCGGCGCACTACCGCCCCAAAAATAGCCACGCCCCCACCACCACACCCAGCACAATCCGATACACCGCGAATACGCGGTAGGTGTGGCGCGATACAAAGGCGAGTACTGCACGCACAACAAAGAGAGCGCTAAAAAAAGCGCTGATGAAACCCACTACGATAGCCAGCATATCTTGCTGGCTAAGCAGGTCAGCGTGCTTGTAGGTATCGTAGAGCGCAGCAGCTAACATTGTTGGCATGGCAAGAAAAAACGAAAACTCAGTTGCGGTTTTACGTTGAATGCCTGCGAGCATGCCGCCAATAATCGTTGAACCCGAACGAGAGGTTCCGGGCACCATCGCCAAGCACTGACATAAGCCCACCACCAGCGCTTGGCGCCACGTGATCTGCTCAAGCGTGAGTGCAGTTGCACGCGGATCGACACCCGAAGCTGGCCGATTGCGCTCGACCCAAAGCATAATCAAACCACCAACGACCAAGGTCACCACCACAACACCCGGATGAAAAAACAAAGCCTTAATTGCCTTGATGAACAGTAACCCGACGATGGCAGACGGCAAAAAGGCGATTAGCAAATTACGCGTGAAGGCGACTTCAACGGGATTGAGTCGTACTGTGCCCACAATCAATTGAACCAAACGCGCTCGAAAGATCCACATCACTGCAAGTATCGACCCCAGCTGGATCACCACCTCAAAAACTTTGGCTTCATTTGAAGAAAATTCGATCAAGTGCCCGAACAGGATTAAATGCCCCGTACTTGAGATGGGCAAAAATTCAGTTAGTCCTTCGACAATGCCTAGAAAGAACGCTTTGAGAAGATAAATCGTTTGTTCAGTCACGCAATGAATCCTGAAAATCATGAATGAATGGCGTCTTTGTAAAAAAGACTTGGGATGCAAACTATACTAGTTCTAATTATTGACACCTTACGCGAGCACATACATGTCAACGAATCTTACCCGCGAACAGCGCGATGACGCCTACAACAACTCAAAGGCAGTGTCGAACAGCGCTGAGATCATTGCCGCGTGGGGCGTACGTAGTCAAGAGTTTCGAGCGGCGCATGCTTCGCACTTGGATATCTCGTACGGCAGCGGTGCGCGCCAATCGTATGACTATTTTTCGGCGGGCGACCAAAGCCCTGTAGTTGCCTTTATTCACGGTGGCTTTTGGCAAAACCGGGCCAAAACTGATTTCACATTTATTGTGCCCGCCTTCATTGAAGCGGGGATCAGTGTCGCGATGATGGGTTACACCCTCGCGCCCGAAGCCAAAATGGATCAGATTGTGCAAGACATTCGTTTGGGCTTGCGAGCGGTCAGTCAAAAAATTGCCGCGCGTCGCTCAAGCGATCCTGGTATTTGGCTCAGCGGTTGGTCGGCGGGCGGTCACCTGACCGCTATGGCACTTGACGAACCCTGCGTGCTGGGTGGCACAGCGATTAGCGGCATCTTTGATTTAGAGCCCATGCGCCATTGCTATCTCAACGAAAAACTGGGCTTAGATGAAGCGACCGCGATGCGATTTTCACCGATCAAATTACCCCCGCTCAATGGCAAAACTCTTGATCTGTTTGTGGGCGAGGCCGAGCTACCAGCCATGCAAGCGCAAACCATTGAGTTTGCTCAGTACCGCGCCAAGGCCCAAGCGCCAGGAATCTTTGAAAATCTACCCGCGCTCAACCACTACACAATTCTTGACGAAATAGCCAGCGTCAAGGGCAGGATTTTGCGGTCAATCAAAGCACACTTCTAATCTTAGGCTACGGCCGGGGGCTAGGAAACACTTGGTGTGACACGTGGCTGCCATCAGGTTTGACATGCACTAGCACCATATCACCCACTGACACCGCTCGCCCAGTGAAGGACTGGATGTTGACATGATGGGTCACGAGAATCAGGGGCTGTTTCGGATGTGCCTTCAAACTTGCTGTGATGAATCTTTGCAAGGCAGCCGTTTGCGAAGTCGCCAAACTCATGTCATCAAAAAAAGAATTCAACGAAGGCTCGACACTGACCGCACCCAGCGCCAACAACCGTGCGGTGTCTTTACAACGACACCAAGCACTACTAAAAATTTTAGGGGTGCTCACGCCTTGTGCGGTTAGCCAGCGCCCGATCAATACCGATTGTTGCCTCCCCACTTCACCCAAATTACGTTGCGTCGAGCATTGGTCAAGCCGGTAGCCGGGTGGGTCACCGACGCCCGGCGCATCAGCGTGACGTATCAACAAAACGTGCTGGCTATCTGTCAGATCTTCAAACAGACCAGCAAGCGCAGGTTGGGCCCCTGACAGCAGCAGGCTAAGACATACCAACAGGAGAGAGCTTGCCCTTAGCCACGACGGTACAGCGACGATTTTTTTGCTCAGTGATTGTGGCAGTAGTTTAAGGAGGTGTTGCATGACAAACTCTCGCGTTTGATGATCTGGCGTGACAGGTGCGTGATCACGAACATTGATCGTGGCAGTGTGCGACGATCATCTCACAACACAAGAAAAAATCAAGAAAAACCATATTCGCACAGTCGCTTACGCAGCACGCTTTAGCCAAATTTACGCAACGCCCTCGATACCCAAAAAGGCGATACGGCCAACCCGACACTTACCATCGAAAAAATAATGCTGGTCGCGTAGCCACCAGTCTGATCGTGAAACCAACCCGATAATAAGGCCCCAGTCGCAGCTCCAACCGACATAAAAGCGTAGAGCGCGCCGTACACGGTGGCTAACCCAGGGCCCGGAAATAGCTTTGAGCAAAGCCCCGAAATGATCGGCCCGCGCGCGCCCTGTGCAATCCCAAAGAAGACCACAAAGCCCAACAACAACCACGGAGATGGATAAAACGCCATCGCCAGCAAGTTGGCGAGGCCTAAAAAAGTACAGCTAAACGTGACGGTCACAATCAAGCGATGACCAAACTTATCAGCCAACTTGCCAGAAGAGCCCACCCCAAACACAGAGAGCATGCCCGCAACGCCAAAGGCACTAGCCGCTTCAAGCGCAGAGAAACCCGACTCAACTAAGAAGGCAATGGTCTGCACCGTCACGGTATAAATCACCAAGGAAGTGAAGAAAAATGCCTGTCCTAAGGCCCAAAAGCCCGACGAACGAACTGCGAGCCGCAAGGGTGCAAAAATATTTTTAGACAGGGGTGCAGACCCAAGAGACCGTGCATAGTCAGAGTGTCCTGCGCGAATGATGCGCCAAGGTAATAACATCGCCAGAGGCAAAAGCACCAACATCAGCCCCCCTAGAATATGGTACGCATTACGCCAGCCAACCGTATCATTTAGAAATTGGGCAAACGGCACCATCACCAAGGTGCCGGCGCCAAACCCTGCATAGGCAATACCAATCGCCGTGCTCGTATTCGTTGGAAACCAGCGACTAATCAGGCTCTGTGAAGGCACCATCCCTAAAGAGGTCACTCCGATTCCGCCGGCTACGCCCACACACAAATGAAACTGCCATAGCTGCGTCAAGTTGCCGGCCACCAAGTAGCCCAGGCCTAGGCTTGCAAAACCGACCGCACATACGATGCGCGGGCCCAGACGATCAAACATGATGCCAATCAGTGGCGCCGAGAAACCGTTAGCCAGCATGTAAATAGAGTACACGCTCGAGATCTCTGAGCGGCTCCAGCCAAATTGGGTTTCGAGCGGCAACAAAAAGGTCACGTACGCGTCGCCGATCCCGCGACCAAGCAAGTTAAATAAAAAGCAGATGACCAACACCACAAAAGCCATTGTGGCGTCGCTTGGCTTAGCGTTGGTGAACGCGGGCTTCACCTTACGCGGGTCGACACTTCATAAACCCCGAGCGAACACAAATGCAGACAATTTCGCCGCGCTGATTGATGCCATGATGTTCAAACTCAACAATACCTGCGTCTTTGCGCGATTTGCTTAAACGCTTCGAGACAATTTTTGTTTCAACATGGATCGTGTCGCCGTAAAACACTGGATGCGGAAACCGAGTGTCTGTCATACCGAGGTTGGCAATCGTCGTACCAAGCGTCGTCTCACCAACGGTGATCCCAATCACCAAACCCAAGGTAAACAGGCTATTGACTAGGATTTGGCCGAACTCAGTTTTAGACGCAAACTCTTTATCCAGATGCAAGGGCTGCGGGTTCATGGTGAGTGTTGAGAACAACACATTATCCATTTCAGTGACGGTGCGCGTCATTGAATGTTTAAACAGTTGCCCGACTTCAAACTCTTCAAAATACAAACCAGCCATGTTGGGCTCCTAGTAGGATTTGGGTAAGCCAAGCACGCGCTCGGCGATAAAGCACAAAATCAATTGTGGGCTGACGGGTGCGATACGTGTAATCATGACTTCACGCAGATAACGCTCGACGTGATATTCCTTCGCGTAGCCAAAACCACCATGCGTCATGACCGCTTGTTGGCAGGCATTGAAACCAGCCTCGCCGCCCAAGTACTTTGCCGCGTTGGCTTGCGCGCCACACGGCTCACCCTTGTCAAACATCGAAGCCGCCTGAAACACCACCAGGTTTGCTGCTTCAAGCTCCATCCAGTTAGCGGCCAGCGGGTGTTGAATCCCTTGATTCGTACCGATTGGGCGATTAAACACGACCCGCTCTTTGGCATACGCAGTCGCTTTTTTGAGGGCAACTCGCCCTAAGCCGACGCCTTCGGCAGCGATCAGAATACGCTCAGCATTCATGCCGTGCATGATGTAATGAAAGCCCTTGCCTTCTTCGCCGATACGATCTTCGACAGGCACCTTCAAGCCATCGATAAACAACTCGTTTGAATCAACGGCTTTGCGTCCCATCTTTTCGATCTCGTGCACACGAATAAAATCACGATCAAATTTTGTATAGAACAAACTAAGGCCATCAGAGTGCTTGGTCACCTCTTCAAGAGGCGTAGTGCGCGCCAAGATCAACATTTTTTCAGCAACCTGCGCAGTTGAGATCCAAACCTTGGTGCCGCTCAACACATAGTGATCACCGACTCGCTCGGCCTTCACTTTTAACTGTGTGGTGTTCAAGCCCGTATTGGGTTCAGTTACGGCAAAACAAGCCCGCTCTGCGCCAGAAATCAAAGGCGGCAGCATGCGACGCTTTTGCTCTTCGGTACCAAACTGCACAACCGGATTTAAACCAAAAATATTCATGTGTACCGCCGAAGCGCCACTCATGCCCGCACCCGATTCACTAATCGTTTGCATCATGATCGAGGCTTCGGTGATGCCTAGCCCTGAGCCACCATACTGCTCAGGGATACAAATCCCTAACCAGCCATCTTTCGCTAACGCCTGATGCAACTCAGTGGGAAACCCACCATGACGGTCTTTTTCAAGCCAGTAATGATCGTCAAACCGATCGCAGATTTTGCTAATCGCCTCGCGGATGCTCTCTTGTTCTTGTGAAAATGAAAAATCCATGTCTGCCTCTCGCTATATTTAATCAAACTGCTTATCGACACTACTATAACAATCACTCAACGTGCTTGCCTTACACCAAACGACTAAGCCCTCACGGTGCCAACCGCTTGGGCGGTTAACAGACCCCTTGTTCGTGCACTTCGCGCGCTAGCCTCTCTCGGTGCTTTGGATGGGCAATCGCAATCATCCGCTTGACCCGCTCTTGTAAGGTCTGCCCCTTTAACTGCGCACTGCCCCACTCTGTCACCACCACATCGGCATCCGTGCGCAAGCTTGTCGCAGGCCCCTGTAGGCTCAACACAATCCGGCTGAGTTGCCCACGTTTAGCCGTCGAGGGTAGCGCAACGATCGAACGCCCACCCTTAGCCGCAAGGGCGCCGCGGGTGAAGTCCACCTGCCCACCGGTTGCGCCGATATATTTTCCATCAATCACCTCTGCTCCGACCTGGCCAGTCAGGTCCACTTCAATCGCAGAATTAATTGCTACAAACTGCTCAAGCTGCGCTAGCGTAGTGTGGCTGTGCACGTAGGTAAAAGGCTGAATATTTAGCAAGGTATTGTGCCGGGCAAACTCGTACAAGCGACGCGTACCCATCAACACGCCTGCAGTGGTCAGCCCGCGGTCGAGCGCTTTGAACGCATTCGTCACTGCACCGCATTCGATTAAATCAACGGCAACGTCGCCTAACATTCCGGTATGAATGCCTAAATCTTTACGGTCACTGAGCGCCGACAGAATCGACTCGGGTATTGCGCCGATCCCCATTTCGAGCACCGAGCGGTCACCGATGAACTCTAGAGCGTGTAGGGCAATACGGCTCTCGACCTCTGAAATTGCGCTTCGTCTCAGCTCAATCAGTGGTCGATCTGACTCAACGATTGCGTCAATCTTTACGCCGTCAAGCGCGTGCGAAGTGAAGGTCCAGGGCATTTGCTGATTCACTTCAGCAATCACGACCCGTGCCTGTTTTGCCGCTGCGATCAGATAGTCATTGGCAATCCCAAGACTGCGTCGGCCGTCTGGACCCTCAGGGCTTAGATGTAAAAAGACCACGTCCGCCTTTGCCGCCCCCTCAGAGGGCAAGCGGTGTAACTGCGAACAATGACTTGGAATCAACTGCATCGCACCGGCTTCGAGCAATTTTCTATTTTCACCAATGCCGCAGTAACTCAGCATGGATAGCCAGTCAGCATGCTCGGGTTGCAACGTCGCCGTGTAAGTGGGGCCCACAAATACCGAGCATCCTCCAAGAGCCTGACGCTGGCTCACCAGCGCCTCGGTCAACGTCAAAGGTTCGGCCGTGCATTCATTCCACCAGATACCGTCACCAGGCCGTATCCAACGGGTGAAATCGATGGTCACGTTACGCGCCTGCTTTGGTCTTTGCTGTGAGCGTCACGCCTTGCGCGATTAGCGTCGCGATGTCCGCGTCTGAATAACCCAACTCTTTTAAAATCTCAGCGCTATGCTCACCCAACCCAGGAGCGTTACGGCTTGGCGTAGGCTGGCTATCGGTCCAGGTTGTTGGCACCGCGACGCGCCTGATACGACCCTCTGTTGGGTGTTCGACCCATTCAAACATGTTGACCGCTTTTAAGTGCGGATCGTCAAAAATTGTTTCAAGCGTGTGCAGTGGCATCGTGGGAATATCCGCCTGATCAAGCAATTCAAGCCAGGCGTTTGTCATACGCTCAAGAAAGATTTTTGCCGCAAGCGCTTGCAAATCATTGATGTGCTGTGTGCGCACCGTCAGATTTAGAAACCGCGGATCGTTTTCAAATATTTCTGAGCGACCGATCGCCTTAAAGAACGAGGCCCATTGCTTATCGCTATAAATGACGGCACAGACAAAGCCATCGGCGGTTTTATAAGGACGACGTTCAGAGGCAAGCAGACGGGGGTAGCCTGGCGGGCCGTTGGGCGGATCAAAGGTTTGGCCACCAATATGATCGCTTAACAAATGGCTAATCATGGTCTCAAACATGGGGATATCGATCTTTTGCCCACACCCAGTTTTTTCTCGATGAAACAAGGCTGCGCACAACGACGTCACGGCATACAAGCCAACCGTGCGATCGACAATATTTGAGGGTACGTAGCGCGGCACATCAGCACCCGCCTGTTTAATGAGGGACGGCAGCCCAATCGCACCTTGAATCAAATCATCAAAGGCGGGCTTGGCGGCATAGGGGCCATCTTGTCCAAAACCAAACGTACCGACGTACAGCAGTCGAGGATTAATTTTTTGCACAACGTCGTAACCCAAACCTAAACGGGCCATCGCTTGCGGGCGCACGTTGTACAACAGCACATCCGCGGTTGCGAGCAACTTCTTAATCGCCTCAAGCCCAGCGGGCTGTTTCAGATCAAGCACCAAACCACGCTTGCTACGATTGACATGCAGGTACAACGCGCCCATTCGAGGGTGTTGCATCGGCCCTAAATCACGCACCATATCCCCAACAGGTGCTTCGACTTTAATGACATCGGCACCCATATCGCCTAGCAACTGCGCGGCATAGGGCCCCATCAAAATCGAGGTCATGTCAACGACACGTACACCTACCAAAGGACCGGCCATCTTCACAATCCTCTTAAGCGAGCTGCGTCGCAGCAGCAATTTTTTTAGCTAAACGAAGATGCGGTGTATCGAGCATCTTGCCATCAAGCGTGGCCACACCCACGCTAGTGTTTGCGGCAAAGGCTGCAATCACCCGCTGGGCCCATTCTTGAGCCTGTGCATCTGGTGTCATGGCTTGATTAATCACTGGCACTTGTCCTGGATGAATTGCAGCTTTGGCTGAAAAACCATCGCGATAGGCACGGCGCGTTTCACGTAACAGTGCCTCAGGATTATTGAGCTCGGTGGGAACGGTGTCGATTGCGGGCACGCCTGCAGCCGCCGCTGCAAACAGGCAAAGGTTACGAACCAAACCAAAAGGCGAGGTCCATTGCTCTGGCGCCTCTTCATCTTTATTTGTCAACGCACCGATATCGCCAGCTAGATCCTCGGCACCCCACATCAAGCCCGCCAAGCGTGGCGAGGCACCTTTGTAGCTATTCAACCCGGCAAGAGCTTCAGCGGTTTCTGTCACGATCGGCAAAATTGCAGTCTGGGCGGCCTCGCCTATCACCGCCGGAAACATCTGTTCAAAGGCCTCAAGGTAGGCGGCCAACAAAGCGACATCGGCCGCGCCAGAAGACTTAGGCAATGCGATGCCATCAGGGCGACAGCGCATCACCGCTGCCAAGTCGGTCAAGGTCATACCGGTGGTCAAGGCATTGACGCGTACATAAAGCTTGGGCGTTTTGACCCCAGAGGCCTTGGTCTGCGTTAAAAATTTAACAACCTCAATACGACCCTCTTCTTTGCGGGCCGGCGACACGGCATCTTCAAGATCAAAAATCAAGACGTCGGCACCGCTTTGCAGTGATTTTTCGAGCTTACGCGGGCTATCGGCTGGTACGAATAGTAACGAACGCATGTGAGGTCTCCGTTTTTTTATGCAAAGCGGCGCGTAGTTCAAACAGGCGCGCCGCGTTGAGTCAATATTTTGACTTGAGTATAGCTTGGCAAATCCTATGGCTTGGGACCGTCGTAGAACTGAGGCCAAAGTTTTAGCGTGACTTCGCGGTTACTGGCGTAGGCGTAGCAGCTGTCAATTTTGACAGGGCGGCCATTTGCATCTAACACCTCTGGACGATCGCGCACCACCGGCCAAAGCGCCTGATACGCAGCAGTGGCCATGGGGCCTAGCAACTCCATCAAATGTGTACAGCTTGCAGCACCCTTCAATTTTGAGCGCACTAGCTTTGCCCAACCTCCGCCAATGCGCTCGCCCTTCAAAACCGAAAGAGTCGGCGGCGCTTGCTTGCATACGGTAAACGGGGTCGAGTCTGACGACGAAAATACGTCGTGAATGAGAAATTCATCGTCAATCACAAGGCGAACCCACAAGTCATGTATGGGCTGCCCTGGGGCAAGCACCCGGTTCGTTAACGGAGCCACAAACTCGATCGGTTTGTTATCGACCACTCGGCCTTCAATGTCGTAGAGCCCGTCGACGCGTCGGTATGCGCGCATGGTGATTTGGCGCTTGTGAATTTCTTCGCGTTCAATACTGTCTGGCAAAGGCACTTTCGTTCTCTTTTTGTTAGGGTCATCAAAATAGCTTGAGTCGGGTAAGTGTATCTTGGATCTCGCTGGGTACTCCACCTCCAGAACCTGCGAAACTGACCCAGTATGCTAAATTTGGTGAGTGGTGCGCTTTCGCACCGGTCATGGCGCGCGGTGTTTCGGTGCCAAAAAGAAATGTCTCTATTTAAACGTTCGGTTGTCTCTGAAATCGCCAATCACTTTAGCGTCGTACTTTCGACTCTGATTGTGGTCTGGCTTAGTGTTGTGCTAGTGCGATTGCTTGGCGAGGCAGCCGCTGGCCGAATTGGCTCAGATGTTGTAGTTGGCTTGGCCACTTTTACGCTGATTGCTGCTTTGCCGATCATTTTGACTGTCTCGATTTTTATTGGCGTACTCACAACCGTGACGCGCAATTATCGAGAGTCTGAGATGGTGGTCTGGTTTTCAAGCGGGCTCTCGCTGGCCAATTGGGTCAACCCAGTCTTGCGTATTGCGATCCCCATTGCGATACTCATCTCCTTTTTAACGCTGTTCGCCACGCCTTGGGCCAACCGACAGATTGGTGAATATCGTGCGCGTTACGAAATGCGTTCTGACCTGTCAAAAATCACTCCAGGACAATTTTTAGAGACCGAAAAGGGTGCTCGCGTCTTTTTTGTTGAAGGCACGACTAACGTCACTGACAACCCGTTGGGGCAGGTTTTTATGCGCCTGATTGACCCAGACTGGTTGACCCTCGTGACGTCGGCTTCAGCAAAAATCGAAACCGAAGCAAATGGTGATCGCTTTTTAGTCTTGGGTGCCGGCCACCGTTACGACCTCAAACCCGGAACCTCTGAAATGCGTTTTGCCGAATTTGATGCTTTTGGCGTACGCATTGAAAGTAAAAATGCTGAAGAGTCACTTGAAAAAGCGCGTGCCTCGACGCTTGAAAGCCGACGATCACGACCGACCTCGCTTTTAATCAGCGATAAAGAAAACAGCTCATACGGTCAAATCATGTGGCGACTTGCCCTCCCACTCGCCGCCCTAAATCTTGCCTTGATGGCCATCCCCTTAGGTGCGGTGAATCCACGCATCGGCCGCTCTGGAGATTTATTGATCGCCGGCTTAGTTGCAATGCTTTACATGAACCTGATCAACATCACGCAAGGGTGGATCATTCATGGCAAGTTGCGCTTTGTCATTGGGGTCTGGTTGATACACGCCATTTTTGCGACGTTCACGGTAGTGTTGCTTTGGCATCGTTTGCGTGTCAAAGAACCCAAGCCGCCGGTTGTCAAAGCAGCCTGACGCAATTTTGCAAGAAGCGAGCAGATCAACCTCTGCGCGAAGCTGTTGATCGTTTTTTGAGTTACATCAAAAAAAATATTGAAACTGAAAACTATCAGAGCAATCAGTGGGATGACCAAGCTGTTGACAAAATGATCCGTAGCGTGCGCGTCACTGGGCGCGAACCGTTTCTAAAAATTGAAAAGGCCAATAAGGTTTGCGGCTACATCGTCAAAGCCGATGGTCCAGACGTCAAGCGAGGCGACATTTTGGGGCGCACTGCATTTTTAGGTCGCCCCGCCAAGTCGCGTATTTTAGGCAACGTCTTAGAAAGCAAATTTGCTTTAGCCGCCTGACGCTAGTACAAATCAAAATACGACTGCACCACTTCGGGATCTTGCGTCACGGTCAAGGCTAGCATCAGCAAGATGCGGCATTTTTGAGCATTCAAATTATCCGAGGCAACGATATGCTGGTCGCGTAGGTATTTTCTGCGAGCGACTCTGCCTGAACCACCTCGGCTCGCCTGCACCACCACAACACCCTTAGCGACTGCGCGTACAAACGCAGCGCTTTGCAGCGGTGGCGGGATACCAGGTGGCAAGCCCGCCGAGACCAAGCCACCTGCACCTGCGGCCACATACGCTTCAATCGCGACGTCATCGGCGCCCGCGTAAGCGTAAGCAATGTCAACCCGTGGCAACGTCTTTAATCCAGCAACATCAAATACCGTGTCAAGCGTGTGCTTGCGCACCGGATGTCGATAGATCACGACTTGATCTCCGTCGACCTGGCCCAACACGCCAAAGTCAGGTGTTCTGAACGTGTTGACACGGTAGGTGGAGACCTTTGTGACCTCACGGGCGGCCTGAATCTCGTCGTTTAACACCACCAACACACCCAAGCCGCGAGTTTTAGGATCGATCGCGGTCCGCACCGCGGCAAGCAAATTCATGGGGCCATCTGAGCTGACTGCACTAGGCGGGCGCTGCGCCCCCACTAATACAACTGTCGGCTTAATTTTTAACGTCAGATTCAAAAAGTACGCCGTCTCTTCGAGTGTCGATGTGCCATGCAAAATGACATAGCCATCAAAGCCGCCGTCCTGAGCCTCAGTGGCATGAATCAACTGCAACAACTCAAGCCAATCGGCAGGCCCAATGGCAGTGCTGCCCACTTCGCGAAAGTTAATCGGCACAAACTCAGCAAAGCGCGAAAGCTCTGGCGTACGACCCATGATTTCAGCGGGCCTCATTTTGCGGCTGACCTCGGGATAATCAAGCACATCCAGACTATCAACTGCGATTGACGAGATGGTGCCACCGGTGCCAATGAGCGCAACGCGTGGTTTAGAGGGGGCTGTGCTCATGACTAAAGGCTCCGAGTCGCTGTTTGGAAACATAGCCTAGTCTACCTGACACTTGGCTTGAAGGCTTGAGCGTCAGCCAAAGACTTCTCGCACCTGCAAACTCGCTTGTACTCTTTGTTTAAGACCCACTACACCTGGCGCATTGCCTCACCAAAATCAAGCATAGAGACTTTTTTCAGCGCCAGCTGAACAGCGCTTTGGCTTGTCGCTATTTTTTCAAGATCCGATGAGTCTTCTAACTGCTTGGCGATCGCGCGCGCCGCCCGCAACTGTAAACTCCAAGCTAACAAGGCCAACTCGGGCTCCCAGTACGTGAGGTTTAGGCGCTCGCACTCATCCAACAAAGGATCAATCAAGGGCTGCACATCTAAGTCTTTTTTCAGCCCTAGTGCCATTTCAACCAAGGCCACCCGTGCTCGAAACTGATCGCGTCCCGAGCGCGTACTAGAAAGAAAGTCTTGCAGTACCGTAACGGCCCCTTCAGAGTCGCCTGAACCTATTCGTTCGTTAGCCTGTTTTTTTGCTTCAGAAAATTTATCGGTAGCGCCGCCGCCCGTACGCTCAGCCAAACAGGTTGCAAGCCACGCTCTGGTGGCTTCGTCAGCAAAAGGCGTGCCATCCGAAAAAGTCAGCCGTTCAACACCTGGCAAACGCTTCACAAATGCCAACACCTCGTCGATCACAGATGACCGCATCCCCGCCGCTATCGGCCCCATCGCACCATAGGCCAGAGCAGACTGCCGATCAAGATCAAGCCAAAAGGGGTAAGTCGCTAAACGCCCCTCACAGAACGCAATGATCCCCTCAGGGTTGTTTGCAGCGCAAATCGTCTCATAATTTTGAACCTCAGCAAACGGAGGCGCTGCGATCAACGTTGTCTTCCCTTGCGAAGTCGGCAATGTCAGCAAGGCACCCCTGGCTCCAAAGCGCTTTAGGCCAATTGACAGTGAGTTAAAGGGGTCAAAGGCAGTGAGTTTTTCACCCACATCGCCCAGATAACCGAGTACTGGACTCAGCGCATTTACGAGCTCGTCTACATTTGAGACCTTGGCTAGGCTCCCTAACTGCGGCCCTGAGCCCTGCGCACCCGCAGAGCCAACCGCGACCGCGGCGGGCCCTGCCGTTGCACGCACTGCCGGCGCTGAAACGGGATTTGCCGCGGTACCCGCCAAGGCTGGAGCATCTGTTTGAGTCTCTTGCACCACGGGCGCCTGAGCAACAATATCTAAACGCTCGACTAAGCCAACCAATTGATTCAGTGGTGGTGCTTCGGGGTCAAGCTCTGAGAAAGTGCGATCAATCTCTTTCAGACGTTCGACTAACAGCGCGTGTTCTTCTGCGGGCAAGGCAGCAATGGTTGTTGCCTCGAGCCAAACCGTCACGCGGTCTGTCCACCAGACAAACGCATTACGCCTGCCACGCAACCGCTTGATCGAGGGGTAACCTGTTTGCCAAAAATCTTTGAGCAGACCGGCAAATAAACCCAATCCAGCAGACAACCCTTCAACGCCCGCACGCTCGATCCAAGCAGCTGACAACCAGGCAGCCACTAAGAAGTCTTTCGAAACCGTACCCAGAAGTTCGGTCGCCTGCGCCTCGACAACTGGCCAATCGGGTGGCCTCTCAGAGGACACACTACTGAGCCGTTCAACTTCGGCGAAGGCCTTTTCATACTGTGGAGTCTCGCGCGCTTCAATTCCGCCAGGGGCTTGCTCAGAAATTGGCAGCAGAAGCGCCTGGAAATCAATCGCCATACACAAACCTCAAAACGTACAAGTGATGGCTGCAAAAGGTAGCACAGGTTGAATGACTTTTATGCCAGTCTGACAAAATCGAGTTCAGAGATTTCACCACCAGGAAGCGCACCAAACGCGATCACCTCGGGCTCATTCTCTAAGCGGATAAAGTAGCTTTGATCTGCTGCGATCTGATTTTGCAAGCCCCAGGCGTTAAACGCAAGACCATCAGTCTCAAATTTCAAGCCGCGCAACTCATATTCATTCACAGATCTCTCAGGCAAGCGCCCGCTCGCGCCAACGGCATGAAAGGTAATGTCCGCAGCTGGCCCCGAAACGCCCGCGATAAACCCTTGCAACGGTTCAGTCGTGTTGGGTCGAACCTCTAGCCAAACGCCCAAGCGTTCTTCGGCGTAAAGCGTCAGTCGAGCAGGTAAAGACGATTTTGCGGGAGCATGAGCACGCGCAACCGCACGAGCAACCCATTTGTCAGTAGGCCCCACCACCAACCAGTCGGCTAACACAGCCTGGCCAAGTGCTTGGACAGGGGCAGCAGCAGGTGGCTCGCCTTGCAACAAAATCACACCGTCAACCTGGCGGTTTAACAAGGTTTGTAGCGACAATCTAAACAGTGCTAAGGCGCGCCGATTTTCAGGCTGCGCATACACGGCATGTGTCATCACTAACAAAATGACTGCCGCCTCTGCCTGCGCGGCCTCTTTGGCAGACGCCAACCAAGCCTGCTTTTCTTTTTCAGGCCAATGCTGCCCTTTCACATTGAGCCCGTACTGCCGTGCCGCACCCGCCACGAGTTGGGCAGCAGGATCCACTGCTTCACCCCAGGCGATCAACCACGCGCATTTCTCCGCCATCTCGCCTCCTTAAGAGAATGTCGCAACAAAGTTACCGGCGGCGTCCACATCCAGTGTGGCACGTTCTGGATTTGTGTTTTTAGCCATACTTTCAAGCAAACTATTTGAAAGCAGAGGCAACACCGTACCTTTTAAGATGAAATCAATGTTTCGGGCCCCGGTTTCAACTTCGGTGCACCGCGCGGTAATGGCCTCACGCGCAGGAGTTGTGATCTCAAGCGCAATTTTATTGTTTGTCAGCATGCGCTGAATGACCTTCTTCAACTTGAGGTCAACAATGCCGCGCAAGGCATCTTTGGGTAACGTGTAAAACGGGATAGTCGTCATGCGCGCCAGCAAGGCTGGCTTGAAATGATTCGACAAGATTGGCCTGACGGCTGCCATCACGACTGCCGGGTCAGGACGCTCGTCACCCGAACACAATTCAGTAATGACATCTAGCGCGAGGTTTGAGGTTAAAAACACCACTGTATTTCTAAAGTTGATTTCACGACCTTCACCGTCAGACAGGATGCCTTTATCAAACACTTGGTAGAACAAGTTCACGACATCAAGATGCGCTTTTTCAACCTCATCCAACAGCACGACGGTATAAGGTCGTTGACGCACGGCTTCGGTTAACACACCGCCCTCGCCATAACCCACGTAGCCTGGAGGTGAGCCCACTAAACGGCTCACGGTATGTTTTTCTTGAAACTCGCTCATATTGATCGTGACAATCGACTGCTCACCGCCAAACATCATGTCGGCGACAGACAGCGCAGTTTCAGTTTTACCGGTTCCTGAGGGGCCTGCTAACAAAAAGACGCCCATAGGTTGGTCGGGATCACGCAAACCCGAACTGGCCGACTTCAACACTTCTGCAATTGCAGCGATCGCATGCCCTTGCCCCTTAATTCGGGCTTCGAGCGACTGCTCAAGTGCGAGTGCATTGGCAGCGTGATCACGCATCATCTTGCCTAGAGGCACGCCAGTACGGTCTGATACCACTTTGGCCACGGTATCTGGCGCCACCTCAATAAATACGAGTTTTTCCTTTGTCTGCAAGTCTGCGAGTACGGCTTCAGCACGTACGATATCCTGCACAACATGCTCGAGTGTTCTAGCGCTGTCGGTATGGACAACGGCCTCGCCGGCTGAATCTGAACTATCAGCGGCGGGGGTCACAGAGGTGGTTTGCGTCAGATCTTTTTTCAACTGTGCTCGCTCTTGGCGAAGACGCACAACGGAACGTGCTGCTTCTAGCTCTTGCTCGAAGCGCGCTCGCAATCCGTTTAAAACTTCGTTCACGTTTTGCTGCTCTGTTGCAATGGTAGCCAGACGGTCAGCATCCACACTCACACCATTATCGAGGTCACGCAATAAACCAAGCTTTTCGCGCTCAAGCATTTGCAATTTGCGCTCTCGGTCTTCAATAAAATCGGGTTTGGACGATAAGTTGACCTTGATGCGGGCGCAAGCAGTATCAAATAAATCAATAGCTTTATCGGGTAACTGACGTCCAGTAATGTAGCGATGAGAGAGCTCTGCAGCGGCTTGCAGCGCATCGTCACGCACAATCACCTGATGGACTTCCTCATAACGAGATTTGAGTCCGCGTAAAATCTGCACAGTCATCTCGACTGAAGGCTCGTCAAGTTTGACGAGTTCAAAGCGACGTGCCAAGGCAGGATCTTTCTCAAAATACTTTTTATATTCACTCCAGGTGGTTGCTGCGATCGTGCGCAACTCACCTCGTGCGAGTGCAGGCTTGAGCAAATTCGCTGCGTCGTTTGTTCCGGCGCTCCCCCCCGCCCCAATTAACGTGTGGGCCTCGTCAATAAAGAGCAAGATTGGTTTGGTTGAAGCCTTGATCTCGTTGATCACTCCCCGTAAGCGATTTTCAAATTCGCCCTTCACGCCAGCGCCCGCCTCAAGCGCCCCCATGTCCAGACCTAGAATCGTGACGTCTTTAAGAATGTCGGGAACGTCACCCTCAATCACCCGAACGGCTAAACCTTCGATCACAGCGGTTTTACCAACGCCCGGATCACCCACACAAATGGGATTGTTTTTACGACGACGCGCCAAAATATCAACCATTTGGCGAATTTCAGCGTCGCGACCAAAAACAGGATCAATTTTCCCGGCACGCGCTTTAGCGGTAAAGTCTTCACAGAACTTTTGTAATGCACCGCCGGTTTTTTCACCACCACCACTCGCTGCGCCACCTGCGCCGACCTCGTTACTCATTGAGCCCGATTCACCGGCCTCGCGCGAGGTCGCGGCAACCTGCCCGAGCAACCCCATCACTTTTTGCTTATTGAGGCCGTCTAGCAATTTGGCATAGGAATCTGTTCCATAAAACGACAGACGCGAAACGAACGCGGCAAACAGCGCCCCCGAGCGAATACGGTTTTCAAACAATTCAACCGAGGCGATCAGCCAGCCATCTGCAAACAGCTCTGGCAAAAGCGGTGAAAACTGTGGTTTGCCACCATTGCCCGTTTTAAACGCTTCGATTGTCTGATCTAAGGCGCGCATCACGCGGCCTGGATCGATGCCAGCTTGCTTGAGGATCAGTTGTACATCGCCCTGCGGATCTTCAAGCAAGCGAGCCAACAGATGTTCGACAGTAATTTCGTAATGCGTGCGACTTAAACAGGTACCAGCCGCATTTTCGAGCGCACCACGGCAACTCGTATTCAATCTGCTGACTAACGGCGCGAAATCTACTACTTGCATCACTGTCTCCTGGGTTGTGGGTCGATCACCGGTTCAAGATCGTAAGTTCATCTGCTGTGGTATCTTGCCGGCTTAGTTCTTTCACTATCCTCAACGGCCGAGCATCGGTTCAAGACTGACTTGCCCCGCTGCGTTAATACGAAGAAACATCGAAAACTCTTTCACCAAAGTTCCTGGCGTCGTGCCGAGGTCGAGTTGACCCGTCAAAATAAACTTTAAAGTAATGACTTCACGCTCTTCAACAACTTGTTGAATCGTTGGTCGCAACAAGCGCTTTTCATATAAATCGATCTGCAACAGAATGTCACGCTGAATCTCGCTCACATAACCTACAGCAAATGAACCTGCGATGTTAGACATATCAGGCAGGCCATACTCTGTATCAATGGGCACAGAACCGCGACGAACATTTAGCAGGTGGGAAAGATAGCGTTGAATAGAAAGTTTGATAATGTCTTCAGGAGGGCGCCGATCATTGCGATTGGGCTGCTCCTGTCGACTTAATCTTTCAAGCAATCTTTCCTTTACCACCTAAGCCCCTAAACGACTCAAGCCCGAACTTAGGCCTTTGGTGAAGCCCACGAATCTTCGGCTTCGATTCCGTCTGGAGTCCAAGTGTCAATGATCGTCTCGTACGTGAAGGCGATATCTTCCATGTGACCCATCGTTTTTTGATTCAGGTCCAAGCAATTTGGTACCCAAGTACGGGCGCTGGTAATGATCGCGTTTTTAAGCTCTGTCGTGTAGTAAAGCTCTTCTTTACCGGCTGGTGAAATACGGTAATACGAGAGCTTGACTGAGCTCAACTGCTCTCCAGAGGTCAACGCCTGAAAGAGTTTTGGTGAAGCCATATCGATTTCTTTCGTTAAAACCAAAGCACCGTGCACACGTTTGCCTGTCGGCAAGCCTGTTTGTGGTGACTTAGGGATTTCGATGAGGTGCTCAACAGCTTGAATGAGCATGGTTTTCTCGTGACCCTTGATAGTGCAGCTACCGTCGATAGCGCCTTGGGTATTGCCGGTGACAGTCAGAAACATTGGGGTTGGCATTGACGACTCCTGAATAAGTGAACGGTTTGTGATAAACGATCGAATGCAAGGGGCTGTATGAAAGCCCCCTGTTTACTGCGACTACTCTGCTGTGATTGCGCCTTTAGTTCTTGTCGAGTTTGCCAACAAGTGAGAGGGTGAAAGACGCGCCCATGTACTTAAAATGAGGACGTACACGCATCGAAACCCGATACCAACCAGGGTCGCCCTCTACATCATTGACCTCAATAACCGCTGAACGCAAGGGCCGGCGACTACGCACTTCTGGACCTGGAGCATCCATATCCGCAACGTACTGACGAATCCAGTTGTTCAATTCGGTTTCAAGGTCTCCACGTTCTTTCCAAGTACCAATATTTTCGCGTTGCAGCACTTTAATGTAGTGAGCCAAGCGATTGACCACAAAAACATAAGGTAATTGCGTTCCTAGCTTGTAGTTTGTTTCAGCCTCTTTGC
>JAIPCU010000037.1 GCA_021738045.1 Candidatus Methylopumilus sp.
GTGAATACGCGATGCTGAAAGCGGCGGCGGCGAATGGTTGGCTTGACCACGACAAGGTCATGATGGAAACCCTCTTAGGCTTTAAACGTGCCGGTGCCGATGGGATTCTGACCTACTTTGCGCTCGCTGCAGCAAAGTTGCTGAATCAAAAGTAAGCTGCTCAGGCGCTTGCTTGTGCAGCCTGGCGTTTTTGTAAACGCCAGGCAAATACAATCGCCAAGATAGGCAAGCCAACAATCCCGATCGGAAACACCGCCGCCAAGTCTAAGTGGTCAACCGCGACAGACGCGAGGATCACGCCAACCGACTGGCCAAAAAACAAAAAAGACGCAAATAACGCCACAGCCGTGCCGCGTATCGCTGGCGCCATCTGTGTGGCATGCGTTTGTAACACCGCGTGCAACAGGTAGTAACCAAGTCCTGACAAAAGACTGGCGAGTACGCCCCAGTACCAAACCGAAGAGAACCAATACACCGCAAACGCAAAGGCCATCATGCAGCCGCCAGCGACAGCGAGGCGGTACTCGCCAAAGCGACGTACAAAGGACTTCGCATAAAACGCATAAATCAACGCACCCGCAGCAAACAAACCACTAATTCCGCCCGCCCAGGCGACCGCGATCTCATGACGCTCGTGCAAGTACGCGGGTACAAAAGCTAGGGGCCCAAAGACAAACGCCCCCTCAAGGCAGACGACGACCAAGACAATTCGCGCCCAAGGCTGTGCCCACACTTCGCGCACAGGATCTAACAGTCGGATTCCACCACTCGCGGGCAGCTCGACAACATGGCGACGACGAGAAATCAAGAGCGAACCGACCACCAGATAAATCATTGCCAGAAAAATAAACGCCCAACGCCAGCCAACCGTATCGGCAAACACCCCGCCCAACAACTGGCCAATGGCGATGCCAGAAATCGAACCCAGCAGATATCTCGCAAGCGTCGCCTGTCGCTGTTCGTAAGGCACATGATCACCAATCCAAGCCATCGACAACGGGATGATGCCAGCTGCCGTTGCGCCTGAAATAAAGCGCCCTAATTCGAGGACGCTTAGGGTTGGCGCAAAGGCCACCAACAGACTACCCGCCGCACAACCAAGCGTTGCCAACGACAAAACGAGAAACTTACCGTAACGATCCCCGACTGGGCCGTAGAAGAACTGCATGACCCCATAGGCAATCGAAAAATAAGTGACTGCGCTTGAGGCTTGAGCCGTGCGCACATTGAACTCGTTTGCAAATACTGGCAACAAGGGATCGCAAATGCGAAATGCGCTAGAGCTTGCAAACGCCGCTAGCGCTAGCAAGATAATGACCGGCGTGGTCGACGTCGATGCGCTGGGCAGTGGCTGTGAAGTCATGAAGCGTGAAGTCTTTGAGGCATAGTGAAAGTCATTTACTCACCGAGTGCCCGCATCTGTCTACTTATTTCAGCGAAAGTACGCGATCAAGGTTTGCTGCAAAACGGTTGGCATCCTGAAAGCCAACTACTCGCACGTCTTTTCGTTCACGCCCACCTGACTCAAAAAAAATGATGCCTGGCGGCCCAAAAAGTTTGAACCGCTTAAGCAGCGCGCGATCCTCTGCGTTATTTGCGGTCACATCGGCTTGCAGCAACAGTAACTGATCCATCCGCTGCGCCACATTGGGTTTAGTGAAGGTAAAGGCCTCCATCTCTTTGCACGATACGCACCAGTCGGCATAAAAATCGAGCATCACCGGACGCGTGGACTGGGCCAGTTCAGTGTCGAGTTCGGCGATTGAACGAATACGCTTAAAAGGTGGATGCGCGCCGGCAGACGACAAGGCAGACTGAGCACGCGGCGCTGTGGGAGATGACTGATCACTTGCTTGACCTAACAACATATTTTTTGATGAACTCGCTGTCGAGACCCCGCCTGACCTGCTCGCATTGTTTGCAACTGCCGTTGGGGCGCCTGATCCACCTGCATTCTTGTCAGCGATTGCGAAGAGCCCTGATACACCCGGATTTTTTTCAATCGTCACCGCAGCGACTGGGCTGACCGCTGCATTGTTACGGGCAAGATGAGACAAGGGCTGTAGCAACGAACGGCCACCGCTCGCAATCCCCAACAACCAAATGAAACACAGTAAGGTCAGCAGCAACCCAAGTGTTTTGCGCAATAAGCCGCTAAAACCTGCCTCGGGGCCAAGCGCTTCAAAGGTACGTAACAACACGGCTGAAAACAATACCAAAATTGCCCAGCCAAGAATCTGTAACCACGTCGGCAGCATCGGTGTCACCATCCACCACGCGGTCGCAAACAACAACACGCCAAAAAACTGTTTCACACCTTCCATCCAGGTGCCCGTGCGTGGCATTAGCTTGCCCGCGGAGGCACCCATTAGCAACAAGGGCACACCCATCCCCCAAGCCATCGCAAACAAAGCTGAACCGCCCAACAACACATCGCCTGTTTGCGAAATGTAAAGCAGGGCTCCTGCGAGCGGTGCGGCGACACAAGGGCCCACGATTAACGCAGACAACGCACCCATTAAGGCTGCGGCCCCGACGCGACCGCCCAAAATAGAATTGTTTTTAACGCTTAGCTTAGTTTGAATACTTGACGGCATTTGAAACGTAAACACGTCAAACATGGATAAGGCCAAGGTCGCAAGGAGCAACGCAAACAACGCTAGCACCCAAGGCGTCTGCAACCAAGCCGCCAAGCCCGCGCCACTTAATCCCGCCGCGACACCAAGGGCTGTATACACGACAGACATGCCGCTCACATAGGCAACAGCCAGCAAGGTGCCTCGCGCACGCGACACATGGTGTTGCTCACCCACTAGCAACACAGACAAGATCGGTACCATTGGTAGCACGCAGGGCGTCAAGGCCAACAGAAGCCCTAAGACAAAAAACAGCAACACAATTTCAAACAACGCCGTCGAGGTCAAGAGCTCGGCTAAGGTCAAATCGTTTTCAGCAAACACCAGTTCGCGCCACTGCCCGTCAAGTAGCCGGCCAAACAGGCTTTGAGTGGCCGGAGCAACGAGCGTGTAGCCGGGGGCGTTTGCCAGCGTGCTCACGGTCACAAAAAAATCCATTGGTGGATAACACAGCCCCGCACTCGCACATCCTTGCCCAGTCAGTTTGATCTTGAAGGTTTGTCCAGGCCCGTTGGTTGGCGCTTGAGGTGCTGCGATAAGCGGGAGGAGAATTTCGATATCTTTGAAATACAGCTCCATGTCTTTGTTAAACGTTGGATCGTATTTAACTTGTCCCTTCGGAAAAATTGGCTCGCCTAGTTTGAGTGCTGGCGTTTCAGCAACAAATTCAAACCGCTCGCGATACATGTAATAGCTAGGCGCGATTTTGAACTTCAAGCTCAAGGTGTTTTTTTCGGCGCCAACAACTTCAGCGCGTAGCACAAAGGCCTTTTCTGGATCTAAGAAGCCATCATTATTGGCCTGAGCGAACGGAGAAAAGAGCGCGACCGTTGCCACAATCAAGGCGGCAACACCGGCGAGCGCCCAGGTGCGCTGGCCAAACCAAGTGAACACCGAGCTCACCCTAAACCCTTCGTTGTCTGGTGCTGGACCCAGGCCAAATAGGGCGCCAAGCCGCCTGCCACAGGCACAACCAACGCTTCGGGCAGTTCGTAGGGATGCAATACCACCAATCGGTCAAGCAGCAGTTCTTGTTGCGCGACAGTCGTTTTAATGATCAAAGGGATCTCTTGGGTCTCGTGCATCGCTGACTCCCACTCGTAAACCGACAACACTGGTGCACCAATATTAATACAAGCCGCCAGTCGCTCTGCCAATAGGCACTTTGCGATAATCTTTGCACACTCAAGATCTGGCGTGTGAGTCAAGACAAGTATGACATCGGTTGTTTGCATTGAAATACTCAGTTCGAATTGTTTCACTGACTTATAAGACAAAAAAGCCTCTTTTCAGAGGCTTTTTCACTGCAATCAACCGAGCATTTATTCGGCTGAGTCTTCAACCACTTCGTCAGCAACGAGTGGGCGGTCGACGAGTTCCATGAACGCCATGGGTGCGTTGTCACCTTGACGGAAACCCATTTTCAACACACGGGTGTAACCGCCATTACGCGCTGCATAACGGGGACCGATGTCTGCAAACAACTTCAGAACGATTTCACGGTCACGCAGACGAGCAAAAGCAAGACGCTTATTTGCAAGCGTTGGAGTTTTACCTAAATTGATCAGTGGCTCGACGATACGGCGCAACTCTTTTGCCTTGGGCAAAGTTGTTTTGATAGCTTCGTGAGTCAGTAGGGCAACTGCCATATTGCGAAACATCGCAAGACGGTGGCTGCTAGTGCGGTTTAGTTTACGTAGACCGTGGCCGTGGCGCATGGTGATATCCTTATTGAATCTATTAAGAGTATTGCTACTCGAGTGGTTTCAGCTCTTCTATCAACAGAGGGCGCGTTACGCACCATCTGCTGCGGGCCGGTTATAAAATTTTCGGTACTGCTTACGGACGCTCAAGCCCCATTGGTGGCCAGTTGTCTAATTTCATACCAAGCGTCAAGCCGCGCGCAGCCAACACTTCTTTAATCTCATTCAATGACTTACGGCCCAAGTTAGGCGTCTTCAACAACTCGTTTTCTGAACGTTGAATCAGGTCACCGATGTAATAAATATTTTCAGCTTTCAGGCAGTTAGCTGAACGCACGGTCAACTCAAGATCATCGACTGGACGCAACAACACTGGATCAATCTGTGGAGCACCGCGGTTAGGCGCTTCGTAAGAATCGCCAGCACCTTCAAGCGCGGCAAAGACTGAAATTTGATCCATCAAAATGCGAGCCGACTGGCGCACTGCTTCTTCTGGGCTGATCACGCCGTTTGTTTCAACATCAAGCACGAGTTTGTCGAGGTCGGTACGCTGTTCAACGCGAGCATTTTCAACAGAGTAGCTGACACGGCGCACGGGGCTGAACGATGCATCCAACACGATACGACCAATGGTGTGGGCGCGATCGTCGATCAGTGCACGCACGTTACCAGGCACATAGCCGCGGCCTTTCTCAACCTTGACATGCATTTCGAGCTTACCGTTTTCGGTGAGCGTAGCAATCACATGATTTGGATTCACGATTTCAACATCGTGTGGCAGTTCAATGTCAGACGCGAGTACTGGGCCCGCGCCTTGCTTGCGCAAGACTAAGGTGAGCTCATCGCGGCTGTGTAATTTAAAAACAACGCCTTTCAAATTCAACAGAATATCGACAACGTCTTCACGCACACCGGGGATTGTTGAGTATTCGTGAACCACGCCTGTGATTTGCACTTCAGTTGGCGCGTAGCCAGTCATCGAAGACAACAAAATACGACGCAACGCATTACCTAAAGTATGGCCATAGCCACGCTCAAAGGGTTCCATGATGATTTTTGCATGGTGCGTGCCGACGGGTTCAACTTCAATTGAACGGGGCTTGAGAAAACTTTGTGACATTTCTATGATTCCTTTTCAATACCCTCGGCTCATTACACCGATAAGGCTGATGGATAGAGAGTGCTAGAAGGGCTTGCGGCAATTAAGCGCAAGCCCAACCTATGCTTAGCGTGAATACAGCTCGACAACCATTGATTCGTTGATATCACGTGCGACATCAGCGCGGTCAGGAGCCTGTTTAAAGGTACCCACTAACTTAACGGTATCAACTTCAACCCATTGTGGGATGCCGTTGCCGGTTGCCAGCACCAATGACTCGGCGATACGCGCCTGGCCTTTGGCTTTTTCGCGAATTCCAACGATGTCACCAGCTTTGATGATCATTGAAGGAATATCTGCTGTGTGACCATTCAACTGAATCGCACGATGTGCAACCAATTGACGAGCCTCGGCACGTGTTGAGCCAAAGCCCATGCGATACACCACGTTATCAAGACGCGACTCAAGCAACTGGATCAATTGCTCGCCAGTGTTGCCCTTACGGCGCTCGGCTTCTGCAAAATATTTGCGAAACTGTTTTTCAAGCACGCCGTACATGCGCTTAAGCTTTTGCTTTTCGCGCAGCTGCAAACCGTAATCAGACGTACGAGCGCCCGAAGTACGGCCATGTTGGCCAGGCTTAGAGTCAAGCTTGCACTTAGACTCGAGCGAGCGACGTGCGCTCTTTAAGAACAGATCAATACCCTCGCGGCGCGAGAGTTTGCATTTAGGACCAGTGTAACGGGCCATGTAGCTTCTCCTTAGATGCGACGACGCTTGGGTGGACGGCAGCCGTTGTGCGGTACGGGCGTGATATCGGCAATGCTCGAAATCTTGATGCCCAACGCATTCAACGCACGCACTGAAGACTCGCGACCTGGGCCTGGGCCCTTGATACGAACTTCAAGCGTCTTGATGCCGTATTCAATGGCCACTTTGCCGGCCGTTTCTGCAGCAACCTGCGCTGCAAACGGCGTCGACTTACGTGAACCCTTAAAGCCAGCACCACCTGACGTCGCCCACGACAGAGCATTGCCCTGACGATCGGTGATGGTGATGATAGTGTTGTTAAAGGATGCATGGACATGCGCAATGCCGTCCGACACATTCTTTTTAACCTTTTTGCGAACGCGTGCTGCGCCGCCGGCAGAAGCTTTAGCCATCTTCTAATCCTTATTATTTCTTCAAACTTGCAGCAGCGCGACGCGGGCCCTTGCGGGTGCGAGCGTTGGTGCGAGTGCGTTGACCGCGCACGGGCAAGCCGCGCTTGTGGCGCATGCCACGATAAGTACCCAGATCGATCAATCGCTTGATCGAGAGCTGCACTTCGCGACGCAGATCGCCCTCAACCGAGAACACACCTACGTGTTCACGGATGCGCTCGAGTTCTGCGTCGTTGAGATCCTTGACCTTTTTCGACAAGGGGACGCCAGCCGCTTCGCAAATTTTGCGAGCACGCGTGCGACCGATGCCAAAAATGGCGGTCAAACCAATTTCTGCGTGCTGATGCGGCGGAATGTTGATGCCAGCAATACGAGCCATGACTGTTCCTTGATGTATTAACCTTGACGCTGCTTGTGACGCGGCTCAATGCAGATTACCCGCACTACGCCGTGACGTTTAATAATTTTGCAGTTGCGGCAGATCCGCTTAACCGATGCCATTACTTTCATGGTTGCTTCCTGTTAATTTACGTAACCCAGCCGCTTATTTAGAGCGGAAAACGATTCTAGCGCGCGTTAAATCATAGGGGGTGAGTTCCACTGTGACCTTATCGCCCGGCAAAATCCGGATGTAGTGCATACGCATCTTGCCTGAAATATGACCCAATACTACGTGGCCATTTTCTAACTTGACACGAAAAGTTGCATTGGGAAGATTCTCTAGAATCTCACCTTGCATTTGAATGACGTCGTCCTTTGACATTACTCTCGCTTATCTCATTGGTAGATTCGCGCCCTTGAAGTTAGACTTCTTGAGCAGTGAATCGTACTGGTGTGACATCATGTAGGCTTGTACCTGTGCCATGAAATCCATCGTAACTACAACAATAATCAGCAAAGAGGTGCCACCAAAGTAAAACGGCACATTCCAACGCATGACTAAGAACTCTGGCAACAAACACACGACGGTGATGTACAGTGCGCCGGCTAAGGTCAAGCGCATTAAAATCTTGTCAATAAAACGTGCTGTCTGCTCACCTGGGCGGATGCCCGGAACAAACGCACCACTTTTCTTCAAGTTATCTGCTGTCTCACGGCTGTTAAACACTAAGGCTGTATAAAAGAAACAGAAGAAAATAATCGCAGTGGCGTAGAGCGTAATGTAGAGAGGCTGACGTGGCGCCAGTGCTGCAGCCAAATCACCTAACCAGCGCATACCCTCTGTATTTGAAAACCAGCTGGCAATCGTCGCTGGAAACAAAATAATCGAAGACGCAAAAATTGGAGGGATCACACCGGCCATATTGAGCTTTAAAGGCAAGTGCGATGTTTGACCACCGTACACCTTATTGCCAACTTGACGCTTGGCGTAATTCACAGTGATCTTACGCTGACCACGTTCAACCAATACAACAAACGCTGTCACCAACACCACTACCGCCACAATGAACAACGCTGATAAGGCCGACATCGCATTGGTGCGTACTAAGTCTAACAATCCGGCCAAGGCGCTTGGCAAGCCAGCAACAATACCGGCAAAAATCAAAATCGAGATACCGTTACCCAGACCGCGCTCGGTAATCTGCTCACCAAGCCACATAACAAACATCGTGCCAGTGACTAAGGTAACGATTGTTGTGACTCGAAACAGCATGCCTGGGTCAATCACTAGGCCGGGCTGTGCTTCAAGCGCCACTGAAATACCAACCGCTTGGATCAAGGCCAGCCCGACGGTACCGTACCGTGTGTACTGAGTAATCTTGCGACGGCCAGCTTCACCGTCTTTCTTAATCGCTTCAAGGGTGGGCACGACGACTGACATCAACTGCATAATGATCGATGCAGAGATGTAGGGCATGATCCCTAAGGCAAAGATAGAAAAGCGCTCGAGCGCACCGCCCGAAAACATATTGAACAAACCGAGGATTCCGCCTTCATTCTGGCGAAAGAGATCTGCCAACGCGTCTGGGTTGATACCGGGCACCGGGATATGCGTGCCTAATCGGTATACCACCAAGGCGAGAACCAAGAACACGAGACGGCGTTTTAGATCGCCGAAACGTGGTCCTGCTTTACCCTGAGGTTGTGCTGTTGCCATTCTTTATCCGTCTTAAGCGACTGTGCCACCGGCGGCTTCGATCGAAGCACGCGCGCCTGCTGTTGCACCAATACCTTTTAAGGTAATTTTGCGTGTCAGTTCACCTGACTTAAATACTTTTGCATAGCGTACCTGTGTACCTACCACGCCAGCTTGCTTCAAAACCTGAACATCGATTTCGTCAACAGGCAAGGCTTGCAAGTCTGATAAGCGGACTTGGGCGTACAGGTGATCGTCAAGTGTGACAAAGCCGCGCTTTGGCAAGCGGCGTTGCAAAGGCATTTGACCGCCCTCAAAGCCGACTTTATGAAAACCACCAGCGCGCGAGCTTTGGCCTTTGTGACCACGGCCAGCTGTTTTACCTAAACCCGAACCGATGCCACGACCGACACGACGCTTGTAGTGTGTCGAGCCTTCTGCTGGTTTGAGCGTATTCAATTGTGTAATAGACATCATGATCCCTTTCAGACTTCTGTCGCTGTCACGAGATAATCAACTTTGTTGATCATTCCGCGCACTTCAGGCGTGTCTTTGAGTACTTTGGTGCTGTTGATCCGACGCAAACCCAGGCCACGCACTGTTTCGCGATGGTCTTTTTTGCAACCAATGGTAGAACGCACCAAGGTGACTTTGACTTGTTTTTCAGCCATGACTTACCCCAAAATCTCTTCGACGGTTTTGCCGCGTTTAGCAGCAACTTCCGACGGGGTGAGAGACGCGCGCAAACCATTCAGTGTGGCACGAACCATGTTGTAGGGATTGCTTGAGCCGAGGCTTTTCGCCACAACGTTACGCACGCCCATCACATCAAAAATCGCACGCATTGGGCCACCGGCGATCACGCCAGTACCTTCTGCTGCGGGTGAAATCAGTACTTTCGAGGCGCCATGCTTGCCCACAACGGTATGAAACAAGGTGCCGTTTTTCAAAGAGACCTTGAACAGTTCGCGACGCGCCTGTTCCATGGCTTTTTGAACTGCGACCGGCACTTCACGTGCCTTGCCTTTGCCCATTCCGACGCGGCCATCGCCATCGCCTACAACGGTCAAGGCAGCAAAGCTCATGGTGCGACCACCCTTGACGACTTTACTGACGCGGTTGACCGCAATCATTTTCTCGCGAAGACCGTCATCCCGCTCTTCAGGACCGTTTTTACGTTGCTCTTTAGCCATTTTGACTGTTCCTCGCTTAAAACTTCAGACCGGCTTCACGCGCGGCATCGGCCAAGGCTTTTACACGGCCGTGGTAACGGAAACCCGAACGATCGAAAGCCACCAGTTCAATACCAGCTGCTTTGGCTTTTTCGGCGACACGCTTGCCAATCAGAGTGGCTGCAGCGGTGTTGCCGCCCAAACCAGTTTGACTTGCGAGTTGTTGACGCACTTCGGCTTCAACAGTTGAGGCCGAAACCAAAATACGATCACCGTCAGGCGAAATAATGTTTGCGTAGATGTGCTGATTCGAGCGAAAAACCTGGAGGCGATTAACTCGCAACTCGGCGATTTTCTTGCGCGTCGGTACGGCACGACGCAAACGGGAAATTTTTTTGTCCATGATGTTTCCTTGTTTGCGCGATTATTTCTTCTTGGTTTCTTTGATGATGACATGCTCGCCAACATAGCGAACGCCTTTGCCTTTGTAGGGCTCTGGCGGACGGTATGCGCGAAGTTCTGCAGCCACCTGACCAACGACCTGCTTGTTCGAGCCCTTTAAGACAATCTCTGTCTGTGTTGGGCATTCGGCTTTTACGCCAGCAGGCATCGCATGAATCACATCATGCGAGAAACCGAGTTGTAATTTAACCGCATCACCTTGGACGGCGGCACGATAGCCCACACCGACCAAAGACAACTTACGCTCAAAACCTTGGCTGACACCGATAACCATATTGGCTACCAGTGCGCGAAGGGTACCTGACATTGCCTTGGCTTCACGCGAATCATTTGCGACGATGAACGACAGTTTGCCGCCATCTTCGTTAATGATCACATTGCCGGTAAGCGTCTGTGTCAGAGTGCCCAGAGGACCTTTTACCGTGATCAGATCTGGCTTGATCGACGCTTCAACGCCCTTAGGGATTTCGACTGGATATTTTGCAATACGTGACATGGGGTTTTCTCCTTAAGCCACGTAGCACAAGACTTCGCCACCCACGCCATTGGCGCGAGCTTTGCGGTCAGTCATGACGCCGCGTGAGGTGGAGACAATTGCCACACCTAAGCCGTTCATCACTTGTGGAATGCTGCCGTTGCCTTTGTAAATACGCAAGCCAGGGCGCGAAACGCGTTCGATGCGCTCGATCACAGGACGACCTGCGTAGTACTTAAGGGCGATTTCAAGTTCGGGCTTTTGGACCGTACCTTTAATCTGAAAACCGTCAACATAACCTTCGTCTTGAAGCACGGCAGCAATTGCTACCTTTAGCTTAGAGGAGGGCATGGTTACCGTTGGTTTATCTACCTGCTGCGCATTACGAATGCGAGTCAGCATATCGGCGATTGGGTCGCTCATGCTCATGATTTATTCTCCTACCAGCTAGCTTTGGTCATGCCGGGAATTTCACCCTTCATAGCCAATTCGCGTAGTTTCATACGGCCGAGGCCGAATTTGCGGAACACACCGCGTGAACGGCCAGTAATCGCGCAGCGGTTACGCTGACGAGTGGGGCTCGCGTTGCGCGGCTGTTGCTGTAACTTCAGCCGTGCCTCGTAACGATCTTCGTCGGATTTGGATGAATCATCGATGATGGCTTTGAGGGCCGCCCGTTTAGCAGCAAATTTCTCTGCTGTTTTTGCGCGCTTGACATCGCGATTGATCATTGAAAGTTTAGCCACGTCTGCGCCCCTTAGTTGCGGAACGGGAAGCTAAAGGCTGTCAACAGCGCCTTGGCTTCTTCGTCTGTCTTGGCGGTGGTGGTGATGCTGATATTCATCCCACGCAACACGTCGATTTTGTCGTATTCGATTTCGGGGAAAATGATCTGCTCTTTCACCCCGATGTTGTAATTGCCACGACCGTCAAACGCACGACCGGAGATTCCGCGGAAGTCGCGCACGCGTGGCAGAGCCACTGACACGAGACGATCGAGAAATTCGTACATACGCTGACCACGCAGGGTCACCATGCAACCAATTGGGTAATCTTCACGGATTTTGAAACCCGCGATTGCCTTTTTGGTTTTAGTGATCACTGGCTTTTGGCCTGCAATTTTAGTCAAGTCAGACACAGCGTGCTCAATCACTTTCTTGTCAGAAACAGCTTCTGACACACCCATGTTCAGGGTGATTTTGGTGATACGCGGCACTTGCATCGGGCTTTGGTATTTGAACTGTTCGCGCAAAGCTGGCGCGATCGTGTTCTGGTAGAGGTCGTGAAAACGAGCCATTTTGATCGCTCCTTATGCTTTCGCGCCAACGGGCTCGCCGCTGGAACGAAACACACGCACGTTGCGACCGTCGACTTCTTTAATCCCTACGCGATCACCTTTGCCGGTGGCGGGGTTAAACAGCGCAACGTTCGAAATATGAATAGGCATCGTCTTTTCGATGATGCCGCCAGTCGTACCTTGCATTGGGTTTGGGCGCACATGTTTTTTAACCATGTTGATACCCTCAACCAGCACGTGATCAGCGTCAACGCGATCAATCACCGTGCCACGACGCTTTTTGTCGCGGCCAGTCAAGATGACGACTTCGTCGCCTTTACGGATTTTGTTCATTTTGGCTCCTTACAGGACTTCGGGCGCCAGGGACACAATCTTCATGAACTTTTCACCGCGCAATTCGCGCGTGACTGGTCCGAAGATACGCGTGCCAATGGGCTCGAGTTTGGCGTTGAGCAGCACAGCAGCGTTGCCACCGAACTTAATCAGCGAGCCGTCTTTACGACGAACGCCTTTAGCTGTGCGCACGACTACTGCGTTATAAATTTCGCCTTTTTTCACGCGGCCACGAGGGGCTGCGTCTTTTACAGTGACCTTGATAACATCACCGATTGAGGCATAACGGCGCTTTGAGCCGCCGAGCACCTTGATGCACATGACTGACCGTGCGCCGGTGTTATCGGCCACGTCAAGCGTGGTCTGCATTTGGATCATGATTTTTCCTGTTCCAACTTAATTAACTTGCCCGCGAACCTAAGGGTTGGCAGTCAAATTAATCAGTTTTGGTCCCGTTAGGTGCCACAGGGCACCCTAGGCTGAATCTGCTAATTAAAATTTGTACTGGTCTTGCTTTTGGCACTGCGGTACTTTTACTGCTTAGACATCGCTGCCGACATACCTGCGCCACATGTTTTGAAGCAATAAGGCAGGAAAGTCGTCTAGTATATATCAGGTATTTTTTTTGTGCAAGTGTATTGAAGTTGTGTCATATTAACTATTTGCTCGTTTTTTAAAACTTTTGTTGTATTGGAACCCTTATGTACCCAAAACTGTCGCTTTATATCAACGGTCAGTTCGTCTCAGAAGACGGTCGTACCATGCAAGATGTGATTAACCCAGCCACCCAAGAGGTGCTCGGTAAGCTGCCACACGCCTCGCAGACTGACTTAGATGCTGCGTTGCAATCCGCTGAAAAGGCGTTTGCGAGCTGGAAGAAGTCGTCACCGATGGATCGCTCAGCTATTTTGCGAAAAGTGGGGCAGCTGACTCGTGACCGCGCCAAAGACATTGCTCGCAACATGACTCTCGATCAAGGCAAGCCCTTGGCAGAGGCGCTAGGCGAGATCATTGGGTGCGCCGATCATTGCGATTGGCACGCCGAAGAGTGCCGCCGGATCTACGGCCGGGTGGTTCTTCCCCGAAGCCCCGACGTTCGCCAATTGGTACTGAAAGAACCGATCGGCGTGTGCGTCGCGTTTACACCCTGGAACTTCCCCTACAACCAGGCCATTCGTAAGATCTGCGCGGCGATCGGCGCAGGTTGCACCATCATTCTCAAAGGGCCAGAAGACTCTCCGAGCGCTGTCATGGCAATCGCACAGATGTTTCAAGATGCCGGCTTGCCGCCCGGTGTGCTCAACCTCGTCTGGGGTGAGCCTGCGAAAGTGTCTGACTACCTGATTCGGTCGCCTATTTCTCGCAAGGTGTCGTTCACAGGTTCGGTCCCCGTGGGTAAGCTGTTGGCAGGCTTGGCTGGCGCCCACATGAAGCGCGCGACCATGGAGCTTGGGGGGCACTCACCCGTGTTGGTGTTTGAAGACGCCGACATTGATCGCGCGGCAACGATGTTAGCGAAATTCAAGATTCGCAATGCCGGTCAAGTGTGCGTTTCTCCGACTCGCTTTTATGTGCACAAAAAAGTTTACGATAATTTCTTGGCCAAGTTTACAGACGTTCTGAAGTCAATCAAGGTTGGTAATGGGCTTGATGAAGGGGTTGAAATGGGCCCATTGGCCCACGAGCGTCGTGTCCCAGCCATTGCTCGCTTTGTTGAAGATGCACGTAAACGTGGTGCACAAATTGTGATGGGCGGCGATGCCGTGGCAGGAAAAGGATTTTTCTTTCCTCCTACAGTGATCACAGGCCTCAAGGACGATGCGCTTCTTATGAATGAAGAGCCCTTTGGTCCAATCGCACCAGTCGTACCCTTTAGCGACACCGACGAGGTCATCACGCGTGCGAACAGCCTGCCCTTTGGTCTGTCGTCTTATGTCTTTACCAACTCATTGCAAACGGCAACCAAGGTATCAAATTCGATTGAAGCAGGGATGGTGAACATCAATCACTTTGGTAGCGCCTTACCCGAAACTCCGTTTGGTGGCATTAAGGATAGCGGCATCGGTAGTGAGGGTGGCACCGAAACGTTTGACGGTTACCTGGTGACAAAGTTTGTGACTCACGTTTAACGGCTTCGCTGAGAACGATATATGCTCGGCCAACAGTGCGAAGTTTGCGTTGTTGGCGTCGATTGGTTAGTACTAGCACTAGGCGTGAAACGTGTTCGATGCCTGTTGCAAAAAGCGATACCGTAATAAGAAAGAGCAACGATTTTATTCGTTGCTCTTTTTATTTGCCTAGCGAAACGCAAAATCAAATTTAAATCTCGCGTGCCGCTTCAATCAACTTAGTTGCAGTCCAAGACTTTGAACGCGAAATTGGGCGACCTTCAGCGATTTCAACTGTATCGCCTTCGTTGTACTGATTGGTTTCGTCATGCGCCTTGTATTTGGCAGAGCGCATGATGATCTTGCCAAGCACTGGGTGCTTAACACGACGTTCAACCATGACTACGATGGTTTTATCCATTTTGTTGCTAACGACTTTACCAACGAGCGTACGCTGACGCTTTGGCTTAGCTGCTTGAGTGGTGGTCATATTATTTTCCGCCCTTCTCAGACAACAACGTATGCACGCGCGCGATGTCGCGGCGAACCTTACGGAATTGACTGTGGTTGGTGAGCTGCTGAGTTGCCCGCTGCATACGCAGTCCGAACTGAGCCTTCAACAGGCTCTCGAGTTCTTGACCGAGTTCAGCAGCAGATTTAGCACGAAGTTCGCTTGCTTTCATATCGATTCCTTTTGACCCTTAGGCACCAATGTGCCGCGAGACGAAGGTGGTTGCAATAGGAAGCTTGGCGGCGGCAAGACGAAACGCCTCACGTGCCAACTCTTCACTAACGCCTTCCATTTCGTACAGCACTTTGCCGGGCTGAATTTCAGCAACCCAATACTCTGGATTACCTTTACCGTTACCCATCCGCACTTCTGCCGGTTTTTGTGAAATCGGCTTATCGGGGAAGATGCGAATCCAGATACGACCGCCACGCTTGATATGACGGTTAATGGCACGACGGGCTGATTCAATTTGACGAGCGGTTAAGCGACCACGACCGGTTGCCTTAAGACCAAACTCACCAAATGAAACCTGTGCACCGCGCGTAGCCAGGCCGGTATTACGGCCTTTCTGCTCTTTACGATATTTCCTGCGCGCTGGTTGCAGCATGCTTATTCTCCTTCTGGCGCAGGCGCGGCGTCAGCCTTGCGCGGCGCACGACCACGACCTGCGGGACGAGCTGCGCCTGCTGGACGTGCACCTTCGGGCTTGTCAGCTCGTGGTGCGCGACGCGGACGACGCTCTTCTTCGCGGGGCGCTGCGGTTTCAACGGCAGTTTCACCGTTGGCCAACATATCGCCTTTGTAAACCCAAACCTTAATGCCAATTACGCCATAAGTGGTGTGGGCTTCAGAGGTGCCATAATCAATGTTCGCACGCAAGGTGTGAAGAGGCACGCGACCTTCGCGATACCATTCAGTACGAGCGATTTCAATACCATTCAGGCGACCAGCACTCATGATCTTGATGCCTTGGGCACCCAGACGCATTGCATTTTGCATGGCGCGCTTCATGGCACGGCGAAACATGATCCGCTTTTCAAGCTGTTGCGAGATTGAATCGGCAATCAGTTGAGCGTCGGTTTCTGGCTTGCGAATTTCTTCGATGTTGACGTGAACAGGCACGCCCATCAAACGCTGCAAATCAGACTTGAGACCTTCGATGTCCTCGCCACGTTTGCCGATCACAACACCCGGACGTGCCGAGTAAATTGTAATGCGTGCATTTTTGGCAGGGCGCTCAATGACCACACGTCCAACTGAAGCAAGCTTCAGTTTCTTTTTCAGGTATTCGCGAACGCGAATATCGGAAAGCAGCATGCTACCGAAATCTTTACCGTCTGCGTACCACTTCGAGCCCCAATTACGTGTAACCGCAAGGCGGAACCCAATCGGGTGAATTTTCTGACCCATCGTGACTCCTTAAGCTCCGACCTTCACAGTGATGTGACAAGTCTGCTTTTCAATCTGGTTACCGCGCCCTTTGGCTCGTGCGGAAAAGCGCTTCATCGACTCGGCCTTGTCCACAAAAATTGTGGTGACCTTAAGTTCGTCGATATCTGCACCGTCGTTATGTTCGGCATTCGCGATGGCCGATTCAACGGCCTTCTTGAGAATGCCTGCGGCCTTCTTGTTAGTGAAGGTCAGGATGTTTAATGCCTGAGCAACTGACTTGCCACGGATCAGATCCGCAACCAGTCTAGTTTTTTGCGCAGAGATATGCACCCCACGGATAATGGCTGAAGTTTCCATTTCTTACCTCTTGGCCTTTTTGTCTGCTGCGTGACCTTTGAACGTGCGGGTCAGCGCAAACTCGCCGAGTTTATGGCCGACCATGTTCTCGTTAACATAAACGGGAACGTGCTGGCGACCGTTGTGAACCGCAATTGTCAACCCAACAAACTCGGGCAAAATTGTGGAACGGCGCGACCAGGTTTTGATCGGTTTTTTACCTTTTTCGGCAATAGCAACCTCGACCTTTTTGATCAAGTGTGCATCGACGAATGGGCCTTTCTTGACTGAACGTGACATGATTCGCCCTCTTATTTACGCTTGCGGCGTTGGACGATCATATTGTCCGTCCGCTTGTTGCTACGGGTCTTGTAACCCTTAGCTGGGGTACCCCATGGACTGCGTGGCTCTCCGCCTTCGCCAGTACGACCTTCACCACCACCGTGTGGATGATCAACTGGGTTCATGGCAACACCACGCACCGTAGGACGAATGCCGCGCCAACGAACAGCACCAGCTTTACCAATTTGGCGCAAGCTGTGTTCTTCGTTTCCGACTTCGCCAATGGTGGCTCTACATTCGATGTGCACTCGACGAACTTCACCCGAACGCAAGCGAACCTGCGCGTAAGTGCCTTCGCGGGCCAACAGCACCGCTGAAGCACCAGCTGAACGCGCCATTTGCGCACCCTTGCCAGGCAACATTTCGATGCAGTGAATTGTTGTACCCACTGGGATGTTACGAATAGGCAGCGTGTTACCAGTACGAATTGGAGCTTCGATACCAGAAACTAGCGTTGAGCCAACTTCAAGGCCACGTGGGGCAATGATGTAGCGACGCTCGCCGTCTGCGTAACAGAGCAGAGCCAAATGAGCAGTACGGTTTGGATCGTATTCAAGACGCTCAACCTTGGCGGGGATTCCGTCTTTGTTGCGCTTGAAATCTACCAAACGGTAGTGCTGCTTATGACCGCCGCCACGATGACGAATTGTGATGTGGCCGTTGTTATTACGACCAGAACCACGGATTTTCTTTTCGAGCAACGATGCAACCGGCGCGCCTTTGTGCAGGTTAGGTGTGACCACCTTGAGCATGCCACGACGGCCAGGCGAGGTTGGCTTGGTTTTTAAGAGTGCCATTTAGTTGACCTCCGCCAGGTTGATTTCTTGACCGTCTTTGAGCGAAACATACGCTTTGCGCTCGTTGCGACGACGACCAACAAACCGACCAAATCGTTTAGCTTTGCCTTTGCGATTCAACACCTGAACATCTTCAACTTGAACTTTAAACATCAGTTCTACAGCTGCTTTAATTTCAGGCTTGGTTGCATCTGCAATCACGCGAAAGGCAACTTGGTTGTTTTTCTCGGCAACGAAGGTGGCTTTTTCAGTCACGATCGGAGCCAGGATGATTTGCATTAGACGATGATCGTTCATGCCAGCATCTCCTCGAGTTGAGCAATTGCCGTTTTAGTGATCACAATCTTTTTGTAGTGAATCAAAGACAGTGGATCAGTGTTGCGTGGCTCAACCACGGCAACATGCGGCAAATTACGTGTGGCGAGGTAAACGTTTTCGTCAACTGAATCGGTGATGATTAACACTGACTCTGCCAAACCCATTAACTTGAGCTTGTCAGCAGCAAGTTTGGTTTTAGGCGAATCAAGCGTAAATGAATCGACGATTGAGATACGATCTTCGCGGGCCAACTGTGAAAGAATCGAACGCAAACCGGCGCGATACATTTTCTTGTTCACTTTTTGGCTGAAGTTTTCTTCAGGCGAATTTGGAAATATGCGACCACCCCCACGCCACAAAGGCGAGGACGTCATACCAGCACGAGCGCGACCCGTACCTTTTTGACGGAAAGGCTTTTTGGTTGAGTGGTGGACTTCAGCACGAGTTTTTTGAGCGCGATTACCTGAACGTGCATTTGCTTGAAAAGCGATGACGATCTGGTGAACCAGGGCTTCGTTGAAGTCGCGGCCAAATACTGTATCAGGTGCAGCAAACGTTGCTGACGACTGACCTTGATCGTTTAGGAGCTTGATATCCATCGATTAGGCTCCTTTTTTGGCAGGGGCTTTGATGGCCGGACGCACAAAGATATCGGCGCCTGCATAGCCAGGGACAGCGCCCTTAACCATTAACAGACCACGTTCAGCGTCAACACGGACAACATCAAGGTTTTGCACGGTGCGGGTGTCGTCACCAAGGTGACCAGACATGCGCTTACCGGGGAAAATACGACCAGGATCTTGAGCCTGACCAATCGAGCCAGGAACGCGATGCGAACGGCTGTTACCGTGCGAGGCGCGTTGTGACTTGAAGTGGTGGCGCTTGATCGTGCCGGCGAAACCTTTACCAATTGTGGTACCAGTTACGTCGACTTGCTGACCAGCTTCGAACACGCTTTCGACAGCGACTACGCTACCAGGCGTAAATTCGGCTGCACGGGCAGGATCGAGGCGGAATTCTTTGAGGATACTTCCGGCTTCTACACCAGCTTTGGCATAGTGACCGGTTTGCGACTTGGCTACTCTGGAGGCGCGGCGCGCACCATAAGCGACTTGAATGGCGGCATAGCCGTCAGACTCAAGCGACTTAACTTGGGTAACGCGATTGTTCGACACGTCGAGTACTGTTACAGGAATGGACTCGCCATCCTCAGTAAAAATACGCGTCATGCCGACTTTGCGGCCCACCAGACCAAGCCGATGTGCGGCAGGCGTGGTTGTCGATTTCGACATCGTTTTCTCCGGGGTTGGACCCCAAATCCCGACTACGATTGGTCGGGGCTGATAAAACCCGAATATTTCGGGTGCTCATGTACTGCTGGGCTTTAAATATCCCTTTTATATTGCCAAAAAAACAGGCAAGTCTTGCATTCTAGCTTTTTTTCTGAGTCTCTGCAAGCCGCTAAGACTTGCAAATGGCAATTAATGGGCCTTTGAGCCCACTAATTTATTGCAAAGCGATTTCAACATCAACGCCAGCAGGCAAGTCAAGGCGCATGAGCGCATCAACTGTCTTGTCGGTTGGGTCAACGATGTCCATCAAGCGCTGATGAGTACGAATTTCGAACTGGTCGCGTGAAGTTTTGTTCACGTGTGGTGAACGCAACACGTCAAAACGACGAATGCGTGTTGGCAGTGGCACGGGGCCACGAACCACTGCACCAGTGCGCTTAGCGGTATCAACAATCTCAGCGGCCGACTGATCAATGAGTTTGTAATCAAAGGCTTTCAGACGGATGCGGATTTTCTGATTTTTCATGATGATTTCCAAAGAGCGAATTACTGCGGACCGAGGGTCCGCAGTCTAAAAATTTACTTCAAGATTTTTGCAACGACGCCGGCGCCAACAGTACGGCCACCTTCGCGGATTGCAAAACGCAAGCCTTCTTCCATGGCGATCGGTGCGAGCAGCTTGATCGTCATCGAAACGTTATCACCCGGCAAGACCAT
>JAIPCU010000038.1 GCA_021738045.1 Candidatus Methylopumilus sp.
TCGGTGACGCGGTTTTGCCTCAAACATACCTCACATCGCTTGCGAGTCGTCGAATGGAACCCGTTGGTGACTTCAGCCTGTGAGCTGTACTTTAAGCTACCGAGACCGGCGCGTCTGAAGATTGAACACTGCGATGCAGCAGATTGGGCGGCTGACCCCGAGCAACAGGGCAGTTGCGCGGTCTTGATGGTCGATATTTATGATGGGCAAGCGCGCGGGCCAGTACGAGACTCTTTAGAGTTTTATCAAGATTGCCGCGCCGTGCTCAGCGAGGTGGGAATCTTGACTGTGAATTTATTTGGCGCCCATGCGAGTTTTGAGCGAAATATTCGCAACCTCAGCCAGGCGTTTGAAGGGCGGCTGTTGACCCTGCCGCAAATTGATGCCGGTAATCAGATCGTACTAGCGTTTAAAGGTCCCAAACTTGAGGTCTCGATCGAGCGGCTCTTGGCGCGCGCCGAAGACGTTGAGAAGCAATACGGGCTACCAGCCAAAAAATGGGCTCGCTCGATGCTGGGCCGTGCTGAACATGCAATGTTAGTGATTTAACGAGATAGCATTGCTCTATGAAAGACGGATTGGTTCAATGATATATCGGGCATACTTGGCGGCTTTACTCTGTGGCCTCACGCTGTTAGTGGCGTCGGGTGCCTGGGCGCAAACCAAGTCTGTGTTCGTCTTAGCCACCGAGCGAGGCCCAGGCGCCGAGGCGTTGCGAGACGGCCTACGAGATGCCTTAAAGGCAGTTGGCTTTGTCGAAGGGCGTAATCTCAAAATGGTATCTGAGACGGTCGTAGACGACGAGCAGCGGCTGAGTCAGCAAGCTTTGAATTTAGTCCTAGGGCGCCCCGATGTGTTGGTCGCACTGTCAATGCCTGCCGCTCAGTCACTCATGAAACACACCAAGCAAATGCCAATTGTGTTTGCGGGCGTCACTGATCCGGTGCAGGCCGAGTTAGTGCCGAGTTGGTCCGCCTCAGGCACGAACGTCACCGGCGTCTCGGATTTGCTGACGATGGCTCGCAGGGTTCAGATGATTCGACAGTTTGTTCCCCAGGCTCGGCGAGTGGGTGTGGTGTACAACCCTGCCGACGCTGCTTCGGTTGTTGTGATTCGCGAGTTTCAAGAGCAGCTCACGAAGTCTGGGATGCTGATGGTTGAAGTGGCGGCTCAGCGCTCGGTAGACGTCGCTGCCGCAAGCCGCAGTTTGATCGGAAAGGTCGATGCGTTGCATACGTTCTGGGATTCGCATACGCAGGCGGCCTACCCAGGCTTAGTGAAAGTCGCCAACGACGCCAAGATGGCGTTGCTGGCTGCCGATACCGTCAGCGTGCAGGCGGGGGCGTTAGCGGCCTTGGTGGTGACTGAGCGTGATGTGGGGGCGGCGGCAGGCCGGCAAGTGATCAGGATATTACGTGGCGCCAAGCCGGGGGCGATTGCCCCAGAGGTCATTAGCCGGCCCCAGATCCAACTCAACCTAATCGCCGCAAAAAAGCAAGGCGTCAGCCTGTCTGAGACCGTGCTCAAAAACTCGACTGTGATTGTCAAGCCCTAGTCGCCGCAAAAAAGCAAGGCTCACCCTCTCTGAGGCCGTGCTCAAACACTCGGCTGTGATTGTTAAACCGTGATTGGCGGCACGCGCGCTTTGTAAGCGATAATGTGACAAATAGGCTAGGATTTCAGGCCCTTGATTGTCTAGCCAACCTACTGAATAAGCTGCTCTCATCATGATCGATCTTGGTATTAACATTGACCACGTCGCGACACTGCGACAACAACGCCATACGGCCTATCCCGACCCGATTGCCGCTGCATTGTTAGCAGAAGAGGCCGGGGCTGATCTCATCACCCTGCATCTGCGCGAAGATCGTCGCCATATCCAAGACGCCGACGTCTTTGCCCTGCGACCTCAATTGCGTACCCGCATGAATCTTGAATGTGCGATTACTGCCGAAATGCTGCAGATTGCCTGCAAAGTCGTACCGCAAGATGTGTGCCTTGTCCCTGAAAAACGTGCTGAGTTGACCACTGAGGGCGGCCTCGAGGTTGCCGGTGCTTTCGAAGTCGTGGGTGCTGCGGTCAAACAACTGCAAGGCAGTGGCATTCGCGTTTCTCTCTTTATTGACCCCGAGGCGGTACAGATTCGCGCTGCTGCCGACACGGGTGCGACAGTGATCGAACTGCACACGGGTGCTTATGCAGAAGCAGCCTCAGAGGCCATTGCTGCGCTCGAACTTCAGCGACTCGAACAGGCGATTCGTGTCGCGGTCGGTCTGGGTTTACGCGTCAATGCTGGGCATGGTCTGCACTTTGGCAATGTGGCCCCGGTTGCGGCGCTCGACGGGATTGCAGAGCTCAATATTGGTCATGCGATCGTGGCGCAGGCAATTTTTGATGGCTGGCAAAACACCATCCGTAATATGAAGGCCGCCATGATCACGGCAAGGCTCAATGCCCAGCGTGGTGTGTTGTTACATTCCCGTAAACATTAACTGAGCAAGCCACCGTGAGCGCGATTGCCGGCATCGGAACTGATCTCGTCAAAATGGACCGCATCGATCGGGCCTGGCAGCGCCACCCAGAACGTTTTCCAGAAAAAATATTAGGTGCAGATGAGTTGCGCGTCTTTCACGCCCGAGCGGCGCGCGACCGTGCGCGGGGCGTCCGTTATTTGGCCACACGGTTTGCCGCCAAAGAAGCCTTTTCTAAGGCAATTGGGTTGGGGATGCGTATGCCGATGTGGTGGACTCGCATGCAGACGTTGAACGCCCCGGGTGGGCGACCGCGCGTCGTACTGTCAGAGCCGTTAGCACAATGGTATGCCGAGCGTTACGGCGCGGCTCACGTGTCACTGACGGATGAGTCTGAGTACGGTGCGGCCTATGTCGTTGTTGAATCTTTGCCTACCTCTTTGTGAACTGAATCTACGAGAAATTTTGTGAAAGCTAACAAACAAATGCCAATGCTCGAACGCGGCCCATTGATGGTCGATGTCGCCGGTCACACACTCACCGCAAACGAAAAAAAGAGGCTCCAGCATCCCCTGGTAGGTGGGGTGATTTTGTTTGCTCGCAACTTTGAAAATCGTGCGCAACTCGTCGCGTTGACGCGCAGTATTCACCGGTTACGTACCCCTCAGTTATTGATCGCCGTTGATCACGAAGGCGGTCGCGTGCAACGGTTTCGCACTGATGGTTTCACCGCACTCCCAACAATGCGCAGCTTGGGTGAGCGTTGGATGCAAGACCCCTTGCAGGCGATGCGCATGGCGACCGAGGTCGGCTATGTGTTGGGAGCCGAGCTGCGAGCGTGCGATGTTGACTTGAGTTTTACGCCAGTTCTTGATCTAGACTATGGCGTGAGTTCGGTGATCGGCGATCGTTCGTTTCACCGCGACCCTCGCGTGGTCGCGATGTTGGCGCGCGCGCTTGCGCAAGGTTTGAAGCTAGCCGGAATAGCCGCTTGCGGCAAACACTTTCCGGGTCATGGTGCCGTGAAGGCAGATTCGCATCACGCCATCCCTCGCGACCCACGTTCGCTGACGCGCATTCTTCAAGAAGACGCTGCACCGTACCAGTGGTTAGGGGATCAGGTGATTGCGTCGGTGATGCCTGCGCATGTGATTTATTCAAAGGTTGATACAAAGCCAGCTGGCTTTTCGTCGAAGTGGATCCAGGATATTTTGCGCGGCAAATTGCGCTATGACGGTGTGGTGTTTTCTGACGATCTCACCATGGAAGCGGCCGCGGTGGCGGGCGATATTTTGGCGCGTGCGCAGGCCGCACTGCAGGCGGGTTGCGATATGGCGTTGGTCTGTAATCGCCCTGATTTGGCCGATGAATTGCTTGCGCGCTTGTCGCATGAGTCTGAGCCAGCCTCGCTGGCGCGTATCGGCCGTTTGATGCCCGCTGGGCAAGCGCCCGATTGGCAAGTATTGCAGCAACAACTCGCCTATCGCAAGGCGCTTGAATCGGTACGTGAACTCAATGAGCGAAGCTGAAGCTCCAGATTTTGACATCAAAGAGTTTCTTGCACGCCTACCCCACCTGCCAGGCGTGTACCGGCACATTGATGTGTCGGGCGAAGTGCTCTACGTGGGTAAAGCACGCGACTTAAAAAAGCGTGTCTCGTCGTATTTTCAAAAGACAGCCTCAAGCCCACGTATTGGGCACATGGTGGCGCGTGTCGTCAAAATCGAGGTCACCGTCACGCGCTCAGAGGCTGAAGCGCTGATTCTTGAAAACAATCTGATCAAAAGCCTGCGGCCACGCTACAACATCTTGTTTCGTGACGATAAGTCTTATCCCTATTTGATGCTGTCAGCGCACGCTGCGCCGCGCATTGCCTATTACCGCGGTTCGACCCAAAAGAAAGGCCAGTTCTTTGGGCCGTATCCCAGTGCTTGGGCGGTGCGAGACACACTTCAGATTTTGCAAAAAGTGTTTCGCCTGCGTACCTGCGAAGACTCAGTGTTTTCAAATCGTTCGCGACCCTGCCTGTTACATCAAATTGGGCGTTGTTCGGCGCCTTGTGTCAACGAGATCACCCCTGAGGCATATCAGCAAGATGCCGAGCGTGCAGCACGATTCTTAAATGGCGAAACACAGCAGATCATGGGTGATATCGAAGCCCGCATGCTGACTGCCTCGCAAGCCCTTGAGTTCGAGCAGGCTGCTTTATTACGGGATCAAATGGGTGCTTTGGCGAAAGTATTGCATCAACAAACCATGGAGGACACCGACCAAAGCGATACCGATATTATTGTCGTGGCGCAAGCGGGTGGGCGAGTATGTGTGAACTTGGCGATGGTGCGCGGCGGCAGGCATTTGGGTGATCGTGCATTTTTTCCGACACACACCGATGGCGATTCTCCCTCGCAAGTGCTTGAGGTCTTTATCGCTCAGCATTATGTCGATCACCCTTTACCAACTGCTGTCGTCGGCTCGCACGGTTTACCCGACCCCGAGTTAATCGATTTGTTAGCCGAGTCGCGCGCGACCAAGTCACGGTTCATTAGTCGACCGCAAGGCGTGCGACGCGCCTGGCTTGAGCAGGCCACACGCAATGCCGAGATGGCGCTTGCCAATGCGTTGTCCGAAACAGGTGCCCGCAGTGCGCGTACGCTCGCGTTGGCTGAGGCGCTTGAGCTCGATACCGATCCGGTGGTGCTCGAGGCGCTGCACATCGAGTGCTTCGACATCAGCCACACCGCTGGTGAGGCCACGCAGGCCTCGTGCGTGGTGTTCGCTCATCATGCGATGCAACCCTCTCTGTATCGCCGCTATAACATTGCTGGGATTACGCCCGGTGACGACTACGCGGCCATGCGTCAGGTGCTGACGCGCCGTTTTGGCAAAGTGGCTGATGGCGAGGCTGTCATGCCCGGCTTGGTCTTGATTGACGGCGGCAAAGGCCAGGTCGAGATCGCCAGACAAGTGTTTGTTGAACTTGGCCTGAGTATCGACGTATTGGTGGGCGTTGCCAAAGGCGATCATCGCAAGGTTGGCCTCGAAACGCTGATCTTTGCCGACGGCCGTGCCTCACAGGCGTTGGGACAAGAGTCTGCTGCCCTGATGTTGATTGCTCAGATTCGCGATGAGGCGCATCGCTTTGCCATCACGGGGATGCGTGCCAAACGAGCGAAAGCGCGTAACGTTTCACGCCTTGAAGATATTGATGGGATTGGCGCTAAACGCCGTCAGCGCTTGTTGGCACGCTTTGGCGGCTTTAGCGGCGTCGCAAACGCCAGTATTGAAGACCTCACCTCGGTTGAGGGCATCTCTCCAGAGCTCGCCGAACGCTTGTATTTTGCCCTACGGTGAAATATCTTTGTCATGAGTAAGTGAGGTAGCATAGCGCTATGCCTTTTAATATCCCTATTTTTCTCACATGGCTGCGAATCGCCATGATTCCGATGGTGATCGGGTTGTTTTATCTTCCCGAGACCTGGATGACCTTACCCGTGCGCGATGCTTGGGCGGCAAGTGCTTTTATTTTGGCAGCCTTAACCGATTGGTTTGATGGTTGGTTGGCACGCCGCTGGAACCAAACCTCCGCCTTCGGGGCATTTTTGGATCCAGTTGCCGACAAACTCATGGTGTCGGCGGCGTTGCTTGCGCTATTGAATCTGGATCGCGTCGACGTCATGATCGCGTTGATTATCATCGGCCGCGAAATCACGATTTCAGCATTGCGCGAATGGATGGCGCAATTGGGTGCGAGTGCTAGCGTTGCGGTGCATTGGTTGGGTAAATTCAAAACTGCCTCGCAGATGATTGCGATCCCATGTCTGCTGTATCACGAAGACCTCTTTGGGATCCCAGTGGCGCGCGTGGGCTTTGTATTAATCGTGGTTGCCGCCATTTTGACAGTTTGGTCGATGCTGTATTACCTGCGTCGCGCCTGGCCTGTGATTCTCGAAAAGACCACCTAGCTCGAAGCTCAGGGGGCTATCCCTCTATTTCAGTCTGACTGTCTGGTGTGAATTTGATCTAGATCAATACGCCATCGTTTGCTAGAAATTACGATTCAGGCATGAAGCCCAGATCGAGTTCTAGTTCGCAGACAGCCACCCATTCGCAGACAGCGAACGATTCACAGATCACGGCTCACGCGGTTAGCAATCAGTCCGTCGCACAGCGCCGCCGAGGCTTGGTGCGCTTAGGGTTGGCTTGGCTTGCCATGATGCAAGTCATGATGTTTGCCTTGCCAGGGTACCTTCGGCCTGAGGCGGGCGGCCAAGACAGCCTTGAAGTGCTCGACTGGGCCATCTTCTTAATGAACTGGGCAAGTCTGACGCTCACGATCCCGGTCATCTTGTATTCGGCCTGGCCGATTTGGCTGGGTTGCGCCCGTGCGTGGTCAGCGCGTCGAATCACCATGGATGTACCCGTTGGCATCAGTATGCTTGCCGCGTTTATCCCCAGCGTGATGGCGACCTTTAAGGGCTCGGGCGAAGTCTATTTTGATTCAATCACCATGTTTGTCGCATTTTTGCTCACGGCACGTTACGTCGAGCAACGTGCCAGCTTGGTTGACGCAGACGCGTCTGCCCAAGCAAACTTGGCGAGCTTCAGTCTGCCCTTGATGGCTCAGGCCAACCGCGTCGCGACCTTGTTTGTGCTGATCCAGCTCACGGTGGCGGCTGTGCTAGGCGCCGTTTGGTGGGTAATCGCACCCACGCAGGCGTGGTCTGTCTTGGTGTCGTTACTCGTGATGAGTTGCCCTTGCGCGCTGTCACTAGCCGCGCCGGTATCGTTGGCTGCGCTGCAAGTGAATCTGGCGCTCGATGAGCCTTTGTCTACAAACCAGCATGAGGCGCTACTCGAACGCACCGTCCGCATTACGCGCCAAAATCTTTATGGTGCATTAGCTTGGCACGTCTTGACCATGCCCTTGGCTGCCATGGGTTGGGTCACGCCTTGGTTGGCTGCGCTGTCAATGTTGCTGTCCTCGGTAGCTGTGCTGCTCAATGCTTGCCGCCTCTATCGACCCAGACGGGCTGGGCTCAGCCGTGCGGTCGGTGTGTTGACACAAAACCAACACCTTCAGGCCTAGCGCAACACCTATGGAAATTCTCTATCTTCTGTTGCCTTTGTCGTTGGCCATCGTTGCCATGATTGGCGCGGTGTTGTGGTGGGCAGTTTTTTCAGGGCAATACGACGACGCGGAGCAGGCTGGTCTTTCTATTTTGCACGACGACGATCACACGGTTAGTTGATGCAGATCAAAGCCGACTTCTGCCGCACTTGGCATGATGTCAATATCAAGATTCATGAGACACAAGGCGCCAATCATGACAAGTACTGCGGCAGTTAAAACAGAAAATTTTAATTACGGTGTTGTTAGGCAATTTACCGTGATGACGGTGGTTTGGGGTGTCGTGGGCATGTTGGTGGGGGTGGTCTTGGCCGCACAACTGATGTGGCCTCAACTAAATTTTGATATTCCGTGGCTCACTTACGGCCGTCTGCGCCCGTTACACACGAACGCTGTGATTTTTGCCTTTGGCGGCAGTGCGCTCTTTGCCGCCTCGTATTACGTGGTGCAACGCACCTGTCAGGCGCGGTTGTTCTGCGCACCCCTTGCAGCATTTACGTTCTGGGGTTGGCAGCTGGTCATCGTCGCCGCAGCCGTGACACTGCCGTTGGGGATCACCACCAGTAAGGAATACGCCGAGCTAGAGTGGCCAATCGATATCTTAATTACGTTCGTGTGGGTGGCCTACGCAGTGGTGTTTTTTGGCACCATCGTCAAGCGTAAGGTGAAGCATATTTATGTCGCTAACTGGTTCTTTGGCTCATACATTTTGACCATCGCGATTTTGCATATCGTCAACAATATCGAGATGCCTGTCTCGCTCTGGAAATCCTACTCTGCCTATGCGGGTGTACAAGACGCGATGGTGCAGTGGTGGTATGGGCATAACGCGGTCGGGTTCTTCTTAACCACCAGCTTTTTGGGCATGATGTATTACTTTGTGCCCAAGCAGGCCGAGCGGCCCATTTATTCGTATCGTTTGTCAATCGTGCACTTCTGGGCCTTGGCGTTCACCTATATGTGGGCCGGCCCGCATCACCTCTTGTATACCTCGTTGCCCGACTGGACTCAATCCTTGGGCATGGTGTTTTCGTTGATTCTGTTGGCGCCCTCTTGGGGCGGGATGATTAACGGGATCATGACGCTCTCTGGCGCCTGGTACAAGTTGCGTACCGATCCAATCCTGAAATTCATGGTGGTTTCACTGTCGTTTTACGGGATGTCAACCTTTGAAGGATCGATGATGTCGATCCGTACGGTCAATGCGCTGTCGCATTACACCGACTGGACAATCGGACACGTGCATTCAGGGGCGCTGGGCTGGGTTGCCATGATCACCTTTGGCATGCTGTATTACCTGATCCCTCGGCTCTGGGGGCGCGAAAAAATGTATAGCGTCAAGCTCATTGAGGTGCACTTCTGGATCGCAACAATCGGCGTCGTGCTGTATATCGCAGCAATGTGGATTGCGGGCGTGATGCAAGGCTTGATGTGGCGTGCGACTGAAGTTGATGGATCCTTAACTTATAGCTTCGTCGAATCCGTCAAGTCGACCGCACCGTTTTACTTTATTCGGTTGTTGGGTGGGTTGCTTTACCTCTGTGGAATGCTGTTGATGGCCTATAACGTTTTTAAAACGGTCATCGGGCAAACCGCGGTGAATCCGGTGGTGCCAAGCGCCGCCCCTTCAACCCCTCAATTATCTAGCTTGGCACAGGCCTGAGGAGCACATCATGGCACAAGAAAAAACAAGTTTCTTCTCGCATGCAACGCTTGAAAAAAATATCGGTCTGATGATTATCTGTAGTATCTTGGTCGTGCTGTTTGCCGGCTTAGTACAGATTGTTCCGCTGTTTTTTCAGCACTCAACGACCAAGCCTTCGGCAGGTGTCGAACCCTACGATGCCGTGCGTTTAATGGGCCGCGATCTGTACATTCGTGAAGGGTGTGTTGGCTGTCATTCGCAGCAAATTAGAATGTTGCACGCCGAAGTGCAGCGTTATGGTCCTTACTCTGTTGCTGGCGAGTCCGTTTTTGATCATCCGTTTTTGTGGGGTTCAAAACGCACAGGTCCTGATTTGGCACGTATCGGCGAGCGCTACTCTGATGACTGGCATCGTGTCCATCTGCGCAACCCGCGCGCCGTGGTGCCCGAATCGAATATGCCTGGCTATCCTTGGTTGGCCACCAATCCGGTTCAAAGTGATGATATCGACGATCGCATGCGTGCCTTACGCATCTTGGGCGTGCCCTACACCGACGCTCAGATTAGCGCCGCACCCGCAGCACTCAAAGGCAAAACAGAAGAAGACGCCTTGATCGCCTATCTGCAAGGATTAGGCACTGGTGTGCGCAAAGCCGCACAGGCACAGTCGCTTAAAACAGGGGGTCAATGATGCTTGCTTATCTCAATGCATTGTCAACGATCATGGCGATGCTGACGTTCTTTGCAATTGTCTGGTGGGCGTTCTCACGCGAACGCCAAACGGCAAACCACGAAGCGGCCATGTTGCCTTTCGCCTTGCCCGATGAATCGCACCCACATCCACACGGAGGCACACAGCCATGAGCGACTTTGTCAACGGTTTTTGGGGGTATTACGTTGCCTTCGTCGTGCTAGCGGGGATTGCCTGGTGTCTGTGGTTGATATTTTCGCAGCGTGAGTGGCTCAAGCCACGGCCCGGTAAAGTTGAAGAGACCGGTCACGTGTGGGACGGTGATTTGCGCGAGTTGAACAACCCAGTGCCTCGCTGGTGGACCGCGATGTACATCCTGATGTGTCTGTTCGGCTTGGGGTACTTGGTGCTGTACCCAGGTTTGGGTGCCTTTCAAGGAAGCTTAGCTTACACCTCTGCTCAAGAAGTGAAGCAAGATCAAGCTGCGCTCGACGCAACGGTCAAACCGATCTATGCGCGCTTTGCCAACATGGATATTCCACAGATAGCTGCAGACTCTGAAGCACATTTGATCGGTGAACGTTTATTTTTGAATAACTGTGCGCAATGCCACGGCTCAGATGCAAAAGGCAGCACTAGCTTTCCGAATTTGGTTGAAGGTGATTCGATCTATGGTCGCCAGCCTGAAGTGTTGTTGGCAACCATTACACAAGGTCGCAACGGCGTGATACCAGCGTTGGGTGCGGCGATCGATGCACGGACCGCTGGGGATATTGCGCAGTATGTACGGTCACTCTCTGGTTTGGCGCATGATCAAATTCGTACCTTGCGTGGTAAGCCCGAGTATATGAATACCTGCGCGGCCTGTCATGGCGCTGAGGGCAAGGGCAATAAGGCCTTGGGTGCACCGAATTTGACCGATGATATTTGGCTCTACGGCAGCTCAGAGGCCATCATCGTGCATAGCATTTTGAACGGACGCAATAATCGCATGCCCGCTCAAGACCAGACCTTAAGCTCTGAGCAGATTCGCTTAGTGGCAGCTTGGGTGTGGGGCTTGTCAAAAGGTGTAGATGTCACGTCTGCAACTGTCACCAGCGCCCGGGCAAAGTGAGTGGATTGAATGTCGCCTGATTCACCCGTACCTGCAGTTGTATCTGCAATTGCAACTGCAACCGCAAATGCATCTCTCTCTGCTGGCCTTGCTTCTGCTTCAGATTCTGCTCCTGCTTGGCGTCCGCTAGGCGCCAAGCCAGCGGCTGACGGCTCACATGCTGTCGAACAGGCGATTCAAGACGTTAGAAAAAAAATATATATGCGTTCAGTCACGGGGGTGTTTGCCCGTTGGCGTTGGATGTTTGTTGCGCTCACCCAGCTGATCTTTTATGCGGTCCCTTGGCTCACCTGGAACGGTCGTCAGGCGGTGTTGTTTGATCTTGGTGCGCGTAAGTTTTATATCTTTGGCATGGTGTTGTGGCCGCAAGACGTCATCTACTTGACACTCTTGTTGCTGATCTCGGCACTTGGGCTATTTTTATTTACGGCGATTGCCGGTCGTCTTTTTTGTGGCTATGCATGCCCCCAAACCGTCTATACCGAAATCTTTATGTGGATCGAGCGGCGCACCGAAGGCGATCGGGTTGCGCGCATTCGCTTAGATGAGGCGCCGTGGTCGTTGCGCAAACTGCGGCTCAAGGCCAGCAAGCACGCGCTTTGGCTGGTCGTCGCAGGGCTGACGGGCTTTACGTTTATCGGTTATTTTGCGCCGATCCGCGAGCTGGGTCAGGCGTTGATCAGTTTTACCTTTGGGCCATGGCAGTGGTTTTGGTTTTTGTTTTATAGCTTTGCAACGTGGGGCAATGCTGGCTTTTTACGCGAGCAAGTCTGTCAGTACATGTGTCCGTATGCGCGCTTTCAAAGCGTGATGGTAGATCCAGATACTCTAGTAGTGACCTACGATACCTCTCGTGGCGAGCCGCGTGGAGCGCGTTCGCGCAAAGTGGATCACTATGCGCAAGGCTTGGGTGATTGTGTCGATTGCAGTATTTGCGTGCAAGTGTGCCCAACCGGGATCGATATCCGACAGGGCTTGCAATACATGTGTATTGGTTGTGGTGCTTGCGTGGATGCCTGCAATCAAGTGATGGAGAAAATTTCGTACCCAGAGGGTTTGATTCGCTACACGTCAGAGCGCGGGATGTTAGAAAAGCTCTCTGTCCAACAAGTGCGTCGGCATTTGTTTCGACCGCGAGTGCTGATTTACAGCGTCCTCATGCTCGTACTGGTGTCCATTTTTGTGACCGCCTTAGCCACGCGTACAACGTTACGGGTAGACGTGATTCGTGATCGTGGCATGTTAGGGCGCGAAGTGGCCGATGAGATGATTGAAAACGTCTATCGCTTACAGATGATGAACGCGTCTGAGCATAGCCTTGTCTTGTCAATACGAGCTGAAGGCTTGTCAGGTTTAAGTGTGAAATTTGCTGATCCCTCTGTGGCGGTGCTTCGAAGCAAGCCTGAAGCCAACAACAAAAATGGCTCAGTGCTCGAGATGCCGCAGGTTGAGATTGCAGCGGCCTCGAACCGAGTCTTGGCGGTGGTGCTGCGAGCCCCGCGCGAGGCAGCCAAGCCTGGGTCTTATCCAATTCATTTCGTCATCACCTCAAGCGCACCTGATGGTCACGTTTCACTGACTGTGCGAGAGGCGTCAAGTTTTATCATGCCTCAATAAAAACGTTATTCAAAACAGGATTCCAAAAGATGAACGTACAAGAAAAAAATGCTCTGGAAGCAACGTTACCCTGGTGGCGCCAACGTTGGCCTTGGCTGCTCATGGCGGGTCCTGCTGTGGCGATCGTGGGCTGTGTCATCACGATTGTGCTCGCGTTTCAAGGCTTTTCAGATCAAGCGATTTTTGATGGCGGTGTCAAACGAGGCTTGGTCGTCGAAAAAGTCCCGACACAGACGCCTTCGTCACAATCCCGTTGATACAAGGCGCCTCATGAAACGACGATCGTTGATGTTGATCTTATGGCCATCATTTTTGATGGCAGGGGTGGCAAGCGCGGTCGTGTTTGCGCTAATCGACCCGCTTGATGTCGCGATCTTCGGTTACTTTCGACCCGAGCGCGACGTGCTTTACGCAGCCGGCTTCTTCTTTTTTTGGCTGATCGCCGGGCTCTCTAGCATCCTGACACTGTATATGCTGCCCACCGAGCAAGATGCGCAGCACGATATTGGATTTTAGTGTCGTTCGCCCGCTAACATGCGCGTCGCGGTGTAGGTCATGACATCAACGCCGTCTTGATTTTTAACGTCTATGCGCGAGGTCACGACAGCGCGGTTGAGCTTAGACGTTGGCTTAATTGCCGTGACTTCAACTTCAGCCCAGACTGTGTCACCCGCGACAACAGGATGCAGCATTTTTTTGTGAACTTCAAGCAAGGCCAAGCCAGTGCCTTGCACCATGCCTTGCATGAGCAAGCCTTCGATCAAACCGTACGTCAGTCCACCCGGTGCGGGTCGTCCTTTCATGGCACCATGTGCAAAGGTTCGATCAATAAAAATGGTCTCGAGCATTCCCGTGACGCTGATGAAATTGATGATATCGGTCTCGGTGATCGTGCGTCGAAACGTTCTGAAGCGCTGTCCAACCGATAATTCTTGCCACGTGTAACCGGCGCCTAGCAATTGAGCATCGCTCATGAGATCTCCTGTGGGTGTTGTGCCCTCTGAACAAACAAATACAATAGGGGCACACAGTTATTTTTTGTTATAGCTGGGGTATATTCGAGTTCAAGTATAGGGCATGTCGCGATCGTGTTGCTTTGCCCCAACCCCATGATTTTCAGGATTATTTCTTATTATGCTGACCGCGCTTGAGTTCAATCAGGTTCCAGCCCAAGAGGCTGCCTTTCGCAGTGAAATCAGACAGTTTTTAAATGAAGCACTGGTCGGCATGCCCTCGCACGCTAAAGCGCGCTCTTGGATGGGCACCAGCGACGACTTCAGCAAGAAACTGGCCAAGCAGGGTTGGCTTGGGCTCACGATTCCGAAAGAGTATGGCGGCTCAGGAAAAGGTTTTTTTTCAAGATTCGTTCTGTCTGAAGAGTTATTAGCCTCGGGCGCGCCGGTTGCTTCGCACTGGATTGCAGATCGTCAAAGCGGTCCGTTATTGCTGCGCTATGGCACTGAGGCACAACGCCAGTTTTATATTCCACGTATCTGCCGTGGCGAAGCTTTTTTCTGTATCGGTATGAGCGAGCCCAGTTCAGGCTCTGACTTAGCCAGTATCCGCAGCCGTGCGCAGCGCACCGAGGCCGGTTGGCTGCTCAATGGCAGCAAAATCTGGACAACCAATGCACACGGTTGTCATTACATGATCGCCTTGGTTCGCACCTCCGGAGAAACGACCGATCGTCAAAAGGGGCTCTCTCAGGTCATTATTGATTTGAGTTTGCCAGGCGTGACCGTGCGCCCCATCACAGACATGGCTGGCGATGCACATTTCTCTGAAGTGTTTTTTGATAACGTCAAGCTTGGTGCAGACGCTTTGGTCGGCACCGAGGGCCAAGGCTGGGATCAGGTCAATGCTGAGCTTGCCTTTGAGCGCAGCGGACCCGAGCGCATTTATTCGAGCATCGCACTGTTAGATTGCTGGATCGAAGCCCTGCGCGCTCAAGCCATCCATGATGCCGAAACCAGTGCCTTAGTCGGATCTATGGTCGCTGAAATGGCAACCTTACGAGCGTTGTCGCTGGCGGTCACGCAAAAGTTGGTCGACGGCGAGAGCCCTGCGATTGACGCCTCAGTGGTCAAAGATTTTGGCACTGATTTTGAGCAAAGATTGATTAGCAATATCGCGGCTTGGTTAGGCACGCACCCCGAATTTATTGCTTCGCCAGATCTGTTGCAGACCTTGGGCTACCTTGAGCAAATGGGCGCGACCTTCTCACTGCGAGGCGGTACGCGCGAGATTTTGCGTGGCATCATCGCACGCGGTTTAGGATTGAGGTAACGATTATGCAAAACGATTTTTATGATTCAGCAGAGCGTTTATTTGGCGAAGTCTGCACGCCGGCCGTGATACGGCAAATCGAAGGTGGTGCTGACACGGCCAATTTGTGGTCCGAGCTGAGTTCAGTCGGTTTTACCGATGCGCTCTTGCCAGAAAGCGCCAATGGCGCAGCCTTGACGCTCACTGAGGTCTGGCCCATGCTGTTTTCAATGGGGCGACATGCGCTGCCGCTGCCTTATGCACACACACTGTTGGCGCGTGCTTGGCTACAGCAGGCACACGTAACAACTTGCGCACAAGCCCCGGTACTCGCTCAGGGGTTGCCTGAGGGCACCATCACTTTTGCGCCTTTTCGCGTTGCGGCAGATGGCGCGGGTGTACAGGCAGCTGGTGTGAATTTTGGTCTCACTGCGAACTGGGTGTTGGTGCAAAGTGAAACCTCTGTGTGGCTCTTGCCCACCTCAAAGGCGCAACGCACACCGTCAGGTGGTCATGGGTCGCTCGATGCTGATTTAAGCTGGTCTGCTGACGTCGCAAAGGCTTCGTTGCTAGGGCAGTTTCAGCAGCCTCAGTTTCGTGAATTGATGGCGCTGTCGCTTGCGGTATTAATTGCCGGTGCGGCAGACCGAGTCTTTGAAATGACGCTCGGTTGGGCCAATCAACGCGAGCAATTTGGCAAACCAATTGGCCGGTTCCAGGCCCTGCAACAGCAAATTAGTGAAGTGGCCGAGCAGGTGTTCGGTGCCCGAATGGCTGCCGAAATGGCCTGCCGCAGCACCACTTGGCAGCCTGCGCCGGCCCTTGTAGCCTTAGCAAAGGCCCAAACCAGCCAGGCGGTCGCGCGTGTTGTTGCGGTGGCGCATGCGGTACACGGTGCGATTGGCGTCACTAAAGAGTTTGATTTACAGCTGTACACCCGCCGCCTAAACGAATGGGCGCGGGCAGGTGGTGGTGCGGGGTATTGGTCGGGTGTCTTAGGCCAGCAGGTACTTCAGGCCAACAGCTCGGCTCTTGATTTTGTGCGCACCGAATTGTTTGCCGAGCCCGCTGCGTAAATGGCGATCAGCAGGGCTTGCCGACTAACTCATTGAGCGCGTGCATATCCAAGATTTTGACTTCGCGTTGGCTGATTCTAATCACGCCATCTCGGGCAAAACGCGAAAACAGCCGACTGATCGTTTCTAGCGTCAGCCCAAGGTAATTGCCGATTTCTTCGCGACTCATGCGCATCACAAAGTCGGTGGGCGAATAGCCCAAAATTGCCAAGCGTTGCGAAAGGTTGCTTAAAAACGCGGCGAGGCGTTGCTCAGAGCGCATCGACCCCAAGGCTAATAACACTTGGTGCGAACGCGCGATCTCTTTACTCATGAGGCGGCGAATTTGGTGTTGAAGCGACGGCACGTAGCGACTGATTTCGTCAATATCCTGCACACGCACGACACACACTTCAGAGTCTTCCATGGCGATGGCTGACGAACTGTGCTCACCTTCGATCATGCCATCTAAGCCGACGATTTCACCCGGCAAGAAAAAGCCTGTGATTTGTTGACTACCGTTCGCTTCTTCGAGCAAGGTTTTTAACGAGCCGCTACGCAAGCCAAACAAGGCGTTGAGGTTCTCTCCGTGTCGATACAGTGCTTGACCTTTTTCAACGCGGATGCGCTCTTTGACAAGCGTATCTAGCTGTTCAACTTCGTGAGCTGGCATACCGACAGGTAAACACACGTGGCCCATCATGCAGGTCGAGCAGTGGGTTGAGGTCGATTCAACTGGAATTCGTTTTTGCATTGTTGCACCTCGCACGCTAGCCGATTTAAAAGTTTAAATCAGTGAGTTCATGCATTCTTAGTACTGAGCTTACACCTTGATTGTATTCCTCTTGATTTTAGTTAAGCCTTAAATGAAGGAATGTTGATTTAAATCAGGTTGCCACCACCATAGAACGCCCACACTCTTCACGAGGATCGTGGCAGCGAGACAGCGAGGCAGCGCGATAGCGAGATCGTGAGACAGCGAGATCGTGAGACAGCGAGATCGTGAGACAGCGAGATAGCGTCTTGATTTTCAGTGCGAGTGCCGGTCTAGAGGCCCCGCCCGCTAAGGATTTGTTTGCTCGCCCTTGAAAAACCGCAACTCGGCCGCATTTAACAATCATCCCCAACAGGCCAAAAGCCATTGTTTCAGGAAATGACTATGCGATTCGATAAATTAACCACTAAGTTTCAGCAGGCACTTGCCGATGCGCAAAGTATGGCTTCGCGCAGCGAGCATCCCTACATTGAACCCGTGCACGTTCTCTCGGCCCTCTTGGCCGACACAGAGAGCGGTGCGTCGAGTTTATTGTCACGCGCAGGTGTAGCGGTCAACCGACTGCAAACGGCGCTAGAGGGTGTTTTAAAGGGTTTGCCCAAGGTGAAGGGCGGCGATGACAACATTCAGGCCAGCCGCGACCTGCAGTCCGTCTTCGCGCGTACCGACAAAGAGGCTGCCAAGCGCGGCGATACCTATATCCCCAGTGAGTTGTTCTTGCTCGCCTTGGCCGATGATAAAGGCGATGTGGGGCGTTTGCTCAAAGAATCGGGCTTGCAACGTAAGCCGCTTGAGGCAGCGATTGATGCCGTGCGCGGTGGCGAGTCGGTTAAAGACCAAGAGGGCGAATCCAATCGCGAGGCGTTATCCAAGTACACAATGGATCTGACTGAACGTGCACGCCAAGGCAAACTCGACCCGGTGATTGGTCGTGACGACGAAATTCGTCGTGCGATCCAGATCTTGCAGCGGCGTACCAAAAATAATCCAGTGCTGATTGGCGAGCCTGGTGTCGGTAAAACTGCAATTGTCGAGGGCTTGGCCCAGCGAATTGTCAATGATGAAGTGCCTGAATCTTTGCGGGGCAAGCGAGTCTTGTCACTTGATCTGGCGAGCTTGTTGGCGGGCGCTAAATTTCGTGGCGAATTTGAAGAGCGTTTAAAAGCGGTGCTCAAAGAGTTATCGCAAGATGACGGTAACAATATTGTCTTTATTGATGAATTGCACACCATGGTGGGTGCGGGTAAGGCCGAAGGTGCAATGGATGCCGGCAATATGCTCAAGCCAGCGCTCGCGCGTGGCGAGTTGCATTGCATTGGCGCGACCACCCTTGACGAATATCGCAAGTACATTGAAAAAGACGCCGCACTTGAGCGACGTTTTCAAAAGGTGATTGTCGACGAGCCAAACGTCGAGTCAACCATTGCCATTTTGCGTGGCCTGCAAGAGCGCTATGAACTGCATCATGGCGTTGACATCACTGATCCAGCGATTGTGGCGGCCGCTGAGCTGTCGAATCGCTATATCACCGATCGTTTCTTGCCAGACAAGGCGATCGATTTAATCGATGAAGCGGCAGCGCGTATTCGCATGGAGATCGATTCTAAGCCCGAGGTCATGGATCGTCTTGATCGCCGCATCATTCAATTAAAAATTGAGCGCGAAGCGGTTAAAAAAGAAACCGATGAAGGTTCGATTCGACGCTTTCAAATCATTGAAGAAGAGCTTGAAAAGCTGCAGCGCGAATACAACGATTTTGAAGTGATCTGGAAAAGCGAAAAAGCTGCCGTGCAGGGTACGCAGTCGATTAAAGAAGAGATCGAGCGTGCGCGCGCCGAGATGGCCGAGCTGCAACGCAAAGGTCAGTTTGATAAGTTGGCTGAAATCCAATATGGCAGTTTGCCAGAGCTTGAGTCGCGCTTAAAAGCCGCTGAATTAGCAGGTGCCACGCCCGGTACGACAGAGCGTCCGCGGCTCTTGCGCACCCAAGTCGGGGCAGAAGAGATTGCCGAGGTTGTGTCACGTGCCACAGGCATCCCCGTGTCAAAAATGATGACCGGCGAGCGTGACAAACTGCTCAAAATGGAAGATCGCCTGCATCAGCGTGTGATCGGGCAGGATGAGGCCGTTGGGCTGGTGGCTGATGCGATTCGACGTTCACGTGCGGGTCTGTCTGATCCGGCACGTCCTTACGGTTCGTTCTTGTTCTTGGGGCCAACTGGCGTTGGTAAAACCGAGTTAACGCGTGCGCTTGCTGACTTTCTATTCGACTCTGACGATCACTTGATTCGTATGGATATGAGTGAGTTCATGGAGAAGCACTCGGTCGCTCGCCTAATTGGTGCGCCGCCGGGCTACGTCGGCTACGAAGAGGGCGGCTCGTTAACTGAGGCCGTTCGACGCAAACCCTACAGCGTGATTTTGTTTGATGAGGTCGAAAAAGCGCACCCTGATGTATTCAACGTACTGTTGCAAGTCTTGGATGATGGGCGTCTGACCGACGGTCAAGGGCGCACCGTTGACTTTAGAAATACTGTCATTGTGATGACGTCAAACCTTGGCTCTCACCACATTCAAGTAATGGTCGGTAAACCTTACGACGCGATCAAAGAAGTGGTGTGGGAAGAAGTCAAACAACACTTTCGCCCAGAGTTCTTGAATCGCATTGACGAGGTCGTGGTGTTTCATGCCTTGCAAAGTCAGCACATCGAGAAGATTGCCGGTATTCAGATTCAGCGTTTAACGGCAAGGCTTGCGCAACAAGACATGGTACTTGAAGTGTCTGCAGCGGCCTTAGCCGAACTGGCTCGAGGCGGCTTTGACCCAGTCTTTGGTGCCAGACCGTTGAAACGCGCGATTCAGCAGAATCTTGAAAACCCGATCGCCAAGCTCATCCTGCAAGGCAAGTTTGGGCCTAAAGACGTCGTGCCAGTGGATTGGCGCGACGGCAAGTTTGTCTTTGAGCGCACGCTGCAATAGTTCTGATTGACAGAGCAAGCTCAAGGAGGATCTCTCTTTGGAATTGCTTTGTTTTTACCGAGTGGACTGCGTCCGCGCTTGGTTGATCGGCTTAGCTCTTGCTAGTGTGAGCCTGAGCGC